>JBBECD010000118.1:0-26917 GCA_040881995.1 Planctomycetaceae bacterium | reverse complement strand
CTCGTTACCAAGCTCCCGCTTGGTAACGCATTCCCGCGAAGCTCCCGCTTCGCCGAGCGCTTCGAGCAACTGTCCACGTCGGCTCACGCGATGGGGCCGATCTTGCATTCGTTGCGAGGGAAGCGGAGCTTTCGAGACTGGCGTTCCTATGCGGGAGCTTGGGAACGAGATCAAGCGCTCGCGTCTTCGCATTCATTACTCATCACTCCGCATTCATCATTCTCTTAAGGCGCCCTCACCCCGCCGCTGCGCGGCGACCCTCTCCCTGTCGGGGAGAGGGTTTTTCGGCGCGAGGGAAGCGGAGCTTCCAGGACTGGCGTTCCCAAGCGGGAGCTTAGGAACGAGTTGAGGAATCGTCAGAGGGAACTTGAGCCGTGGGGTTTATCCCCACGGTCTTCGAGCATCGAGTGAAAGACACCGTGGGGGTAAACCCCACGGCTCTTTGGCAACCGATTTCAGCGGCGAATGCCGCGGGAGCGTGTAGCCGTGGGTTGACGTCCACGGCCGTACGTCTGGCTGTGAGAATTGCCGGCTCGGGAGAACCTCCGCGGCGGGGCGGGCGACGAATCGGCATGTCTTTATGCCTGAGACGAGTTTGACCGCGACTTGAAATTTTTTCAAATTGACGATCGATAAATCAAAATCACGCTGATAGAATGATCATCACCGTTTCGGTAGCAAATCTGATCGCCGCAATATCGACGTTCGATCGAGTTCGGAATTCTCTCCGATGCTCGGGAGGCCACGGACATGTGGAAGACGGTTGAAGCTCACAGCGTCTCTTCGACAAAGAACGACACCGCGTCTCGATGGTTGGCGGCGTGTGCGATGGCATCGTGGCTCGTCCTGTTCAGCACCTCCGTTTCTCCTGCGAGCGCGCAACTCATTCTTGTTGATGGCGTCGTAAGGGGGGAAACAAGCGCGGCGAACAGCGACCCCAACGGTTTGCATCCGCTGTTGCAGCGGCCGGGATTCAAGGTGCCGTTTGACGATCGGATGCTGACGGCGCTCGACGATGTGAATCGCTATTTCGAGCATCAGGAATGGGACAAGGCGTTTCGTCGGATTTCAGAAATCACGGACGATCAAATCACCGGCATGGTGCCGACCGACGAAGGGTTTTTGATTCCCGCCAAAGAGCGCATCTGGAGTCTGCTTGCGCATCTCCCCGCCGAGGGACGCGATGCGTTTCGCGTCTATTACAACGGGCCGGCCGAAAAACTGATGGAGACCGTCGGCGAGGTATCGCTCGTCGATCCCTCGTCGCAGATCGAATCGGCAACGAAGATCTATCGGCAATATTTTCTCAGTTCGCGCGGCGACGACGCGGCCAATCTGCTGGGCGATCTCGCCTTCGAACAGGGACGCTTTCTCGAGGCGGATGGGTATTGGCGGTCGATTCTGGAGTTTCATCCGCAATGCGAAATTTCCGAATCTCAGTTGTGGCTGAAGCGGGCCGCGGCACTCGCGCGTGCCGGACGACGCACCGAATTCGACGCGCTGCTCGTGCAGATCGGCAACCGGTTCGACGGCGAGCCGATCGAACTGGGGGGCCGCAGCCGGCCGTTTAGCGAATATCTCGGCGAATTGAGCGCGACGGTCGGCGAGCATTCGGTTGACGTCGCCGAAAATGCGTCGCGATCCGCCGTTGCGCCGGCTAGCGACGTCCCGCCCGCGTGGCGGATGCAGTTTGCGGACGACAAACATCTGGCCGAGCTGATGCAAAATATGCGGAACCAGGGTTGGGGTGCGAATTCTATGAACCTCGACACCTATGTGCCGCCGATTGCGTTGGACGAGCAGCGTCTGTACTGCCAATGGTTCGGCATCGTGTTCGCGCTCGATCTGAAGACGGGAAAACTGCTGTATCGCACGCATCCGTTTAACAAGCTCACGCCGCAGGCGATGCAACAGCTTATGTATCGGATGGATCCCGGCCGTTATCGGCTGGCGATCGAAGGGGGACAATTGATCGCAATGGGCGTCCCCCCCGAGGAGATGGAACAGTGGAACGCGAATTCGCGCATTTGGGCGATGGATCCCGCCACGGGAAAAAGCAAATGGAGTTCCGCTCAAGAATCGAAGCTCCAGCAGTACAGTTTCACGGGGCAATTATTGGTCCGCGGTGAGACGCTGCTGGCGATGGGGCACCAGCAGGGGGGGGGCGATTTGATGCTGATCGGCATCAACGTTCAGGATGGGAAATTCCTGTGGGAGGCCCGGCTGGGAACGATGCAGACGACGCAGAACATGTACGGTCAACAGCTCGCGCCCAGCCCGCTGATTTACGCGGATGGCGATCTCTTATACGTCCTCACCAACAACGGTGCGATGCTGTGCTTCGATATCAACCAGAAACAGGTCAAATGGGTTTTTTGTTGTTTGTCTCCCGCAGGGTTGGATCAAGTTCCCTATTATCGTCAATCGGTCACACGCGCGCATCGATTGCACAGCGCCGGGTCGCTTTATCAACGGAATCGCGTATTGTATTTCAAAGAGGCCCGCGGCCGCATGATGTATCGCTTCGATCTGGAAACGCAGACTTTGATCTGGCAGCGGCCGATCGAAGAAGAAGCGATGATCGTCGGGATCGACGATCGATTCGTATACGTCTTGTCGGACGAACTCGAAGCCATCGATTGCGAATCGCGCAAGCTGGTCTGGTCGGTGGCGCTGCCGATCGAGGGAGGCGGCTTGAGCTGCGTCGTCGGCGACGACCGCGTTCTCGTGCAGACGTCGCGGGGCATCTATGAACTCTCAAAAGACAACGGCGATCCCCTGCGGATTTTTCGCGGGTACGATCGGTCGTCGATGGGCGGCTATTTGACCGAACGGAACGGACTGCTGATCAACGTTTCCAATCAGGCGCTGACGGCTTACCCCTTCGCCGGCGATCCATCCGAGACCGCGGTCTCTGAATCTGAATGAGAGTCGTTCGATTCCAGGTTTTGAACATTTTAAACAGATGATTTTTTTGAGATTTTTCTTCCATTCGGTCAATTTTTTTTGAAACGAATCGGCTGGTTATGCGTATGAGCCTGTAACCGGCCGGTGCGGCGTTCGACTTATTGATCCTAATACAACCTCTGTGCGACGCGATTTTCTGCTGAATTTGAGGCAGTTTTAACAAGCACAACTGGTCTTGTTAGGGCCTCTTCTTAGTAACGCTAACAAAACCCTCTGGACGACGAAGTTTAACTGAAAAATTGAGCGGGTACGGAAACGCCAACCGGGTTTTGTTAGGGCTTCTTAGTCTACACCGCGGACCACAGCGAACAGTCTCGAAATAATGACAGTGCGGAGATGAGGAGTACACCATGATATCCGTCGGTCGGAAACACCGGTTCGCCTTTATTGTGATGATCGCCCTGGCCTTCGTAATCTCTCTTCACGCCGATGGCGCGATGGCGGAGGATGGGATTTCCGTTAACGGAACGGGAAAAGCCTCGGCCCTTCCCGATCTGGTGGAGATGGGCGGAACCGTCACCGGCGACGCGGAACTCGCTCAGGACGCGATGACGAAATTCCGCAACAATCGCCGCCGCACGGTCTCGGCGATCGAGAGCCTGAAAATCGACGGTCTGGTGATCACCGGCGGCGGCATGAGCATTAGTTCGGGGGACATCAGCGCTCAGGTCCAGCAGATGATGATGGGTCGGGGAATGACGCAAACTCCGTCCAAGGTGAATATCTCCGAACCGCTGACGTTTCAGATGACCGGCATTGATCAGGCCAAGGCGGAAGAACTGTTCGAAACCATTATCAAAGTCGCCGATGCGGGAAAAGATTCGGGGATCGACGTTCGCGCCAAACCGATGAGCGCCATGCAGATGCAATTGCAAATGCAGATGGGGCAGTCGGCGACGTCGGCGCTGGCGTTGTACAAGACGAGCCGAGTGGATGAGCTGAAACACCAGGCTTACGGAAAGGCGATGCAGGATGCCACCGCGAACGCGGAACGGCTGGCCAAGCTGGCCGGGGTGAAGCTGGGGAAGGTGTTGTCGATTCAGGAGATTCCGGTCGCGAAGAAATCGAATCCCGAAGCGGCGTATTATGCGCGATATGGAATTCAACTTCCCGCCGAATCCGACGATTATTCGTCCAACACGTTTTCCGAAATCGCCGTAGAGATCCAATTGAACGTGCGGTTCAGCATTGAATAGTTGAAGGTTCGGAGTCCAGGGCAGGAATAGAGGGGGCGAGGGGGCGAGGGGGGGAAAGACTTGCCGATGGGAGTCAAACGTTAAATTTCCATCTCCCAGTCTCCATGTCTCCGAGTCTCCCAGTCTTCTCACAGAGGGCGGTTCTGATGCGCGCATTTTCTACAGTTCCCATCGTCGTGCTGACGGCCCTGGCCGTCGCCCTCGCGCCGCATCTCGCCTGGGGTCAGACCGAAGGGGAACTCCTTCCCAAGCACGTCACCCCTCAAACCTTGCGCGCCGTTCAGAACGGACTCGACTGGCTGGCCAAGGCGCAGTCGTCCGACGGCAGTTGGCGCGGCAATCAGGATGGCAACACCTATCCGACGGCGATGTCGGCGCTCGCCGGCATGGCGTTTCTAGCCAACGGCTGCACCACGTCGCGAGGGCCGTACCGCGAAAATCTCCGCAAGACGGTGAACTTCGTCATGAGCCAGTCGCAGAACTCGGGGCTGATCGCCGGCGGACAGGAAAACGGCCGTCCGATGTATGGGCACGGCTTTTCGCTGATGTTTCTCTCGGTCGCCCACGGCATGGAAACCGATCCCAAGGTCCGCGAGCGCATGGAAAAGGTGATCAAGAGCGCGATCCAACTCACCAGCACCGGTCAAAGCAATCTCGGCGGATGGATTTACTATCCCGGCGGCGGCGACGAAGGGAGCGTCACCGTGACGCAGATGCAGGCCCTGCGGGCCGCTCACGAGGCGGGCTTTAAAGTCCCTCCCGCGACGATCGACAAGGCGATCAAGTATCTCGAGATGTGCCGCACGCCCGAAGGGGGCATTCGCTATTCGTATCGCTCGGGAGGCGACTCGCGGCTGCCGATTTCCGCGGCGGCGATCGCTTGTTTGTACTCCGCGGGCGAATACGATTCGCCGCTGGCCGAAAACTGTCTCGATTACGTGTTCAAACAATATAAAGGCAATCAGGCCCAATTTCGCGGCGGACACGACTTCTATACCAACCTTTACGCCTCACAGGCATTTTATCAGGCGGGAGACGAGTATTGGGATAACTATTACGTAAAAACCCGCGACAGCTTTCTGCAACGGCAGGACAAAACCGGTTTCTGGGAAGGGGACGGCGTCGGCCGCGTCTACGGCACCAGCGTCGCCCTCATCGTCCTGCAACTGCCTTACAAGTTCTTGCCGATTTATCAGCGATAGTCGAGGGTCCAGAGTCCAGAGAATTTGTTTAGCCGCGACGCGGAGGGTTTCCGTAGCGGAGCGCTTTCATGCGCGATCGGCGCAGCGGGAGCTACGAAGACTTGCGTTCCCAAGCGGAGCATGGGAACGAGGAACGACGACAACGAGGAATAACGACACACACGCAGAGAAAGATTTTCCCTTGAATGCCACAACCGCCACCGCCGCTCAAGCACTCCCCGATCTCGAAGCGCTCGAAAAACTGCGGGTCGCTCAGCAGAAAATCCGCGAGCAGGTCCGCACGCTGGTGATCGGTCAGGACGACGTGATCGAACAACTGCTCGTCTGCATTTTCGCGGGGGGACACTGCATCCTCGAAGGGGTTCCCGGGTTGGCCAAAACGTTGATGGTGCATACGCTGGCCCGCAGCCTGTCGCTCGAATTCGGCCGGATTCAATTTACCCCCGACCTGATGCCCGCCGACATCACCGGCACCGAAGTCATCTTCGACGATCGCCAGACCGGCAAGCGCGAATTCCGTTTCATCCCCGGCCCGATCTTCACCAACCTGCTGCTGGCGGATGAAATCAACCGCACGCCGCCGAAAACGCAGGCCGCGCTGTTGCAGGGAATGCAGGAACGCCACGTCACGTCGGGCAACAAGCATCATCCGCTCCCCACGCCGTTTTTTGTGCTCGCGACGCAGAACCCGATCGAACAAGAGGGAACGTATCCGCTTCCCGAAGCGCAGCTCGACCGGTTTTTGATGAAAGTCATCGTCGGTTATCCGACGCCCGAAGAAGAACGGGTGATCTACAAAACCGTCACCGGGCAACAGCAGTCCGCACCGACGGCGGTCATCAGCGGTCAGGAGGTTCTCGAATTGCAGGATCTCGTCCGCCGCGTGCCGATCAACGACATGCTCATCGATTACACGATGCAGTTGATTCGCGCCACGCGCCGCGACGACGAACGCGCGCCCGAGTTCGTCAAACGCTGGGTGTTGTGGGGCGTCGGCCCCCGCGGCGGACAATCGCTGATTCTCGCCGCCAAAGCGCGGGCGGCACTTTACGGCCGGCCCGAAGTCGAACTCGAGGATTTGCAGACCCTCGCCCCCGCCGTGCTGCGGCACCGCCTGGTGCTCACGTACAACGCCGAGGCCGAAGGGCAATCCGCCGACAGCGTCATTCGTAAAATCGTCGAGGCCGTTCCCGTGCATCCGACATCGAAAGAACTTCATGAGCCGCTCGCCCGAGTACTTAAATCCTGACATTCTCTCGCAGATCGTCGGCATCGGCCTGAAATCCCGGCAACTGGTGGAAGGTCTGATCGCCGGTCAGCACCGCAGCCCGCTGCAAGGGCTTTCCCCCGAGTTCGTGGATTACCGCGACTACACGCCCGGCGACGATCTCAAGAATCTCGACTGGCGGATTTACGGCCGGTCCGACCGCTTTTACATCAAACGCTACGAGGAAGAATCGAATCTCCGCGCCTACATCATGCTCGATGCCTCGGCGTCGATGGGATACGGCGGCGAGGGCCGCACGAAATTCAATACCGCCGCGACCATCGCCGCGTCGCTCGCCGCCGTGTTTCTCAAGCAGCGCGATTCGGTGGGACTGACGCTGTTCGACGAGCAGGGACGCCAGGAATTGCCCCTCAGCGCGGTGCCGTCGCAGTTATACAAGCTGGCCGAGGTGCTGCAGAACGCGGAGCCCGGCGGCAAGACCGAAATGGGACCGGTGCTCGCGACGCTCGCCGACCGCATCCGCCGCCGCGCGGTGACGGTGCTGATTTCCGATTTCTTCACGCCGATCGAACCGCTGTACGCGGCGATCGGCAAATTGCAATACTCGGGCCACGAGATCATCGTGATACACGTCTTGCATCAGGACGAACTCGATTTGCCGTTTCGCGAGTCGGTCATCTTTCGCGACATCGAGGGGGCCGATGAATTCTTCGCCGAACCGTGGACGTTTCAATCGGCGTACCGCGAGGCGATGCAGCAATTCATCGGCGAACTGAAGGAGCGATGTCAGTTCTGCGGCATCGATTACCTGCAAATCCTGACGGAAGACGATCTCGGCTCGCGCTTGAGTCATTATCTCTTCGAACGTCAGAAGCAGGGTTCGGTGAAGCGTCACGGACGGATGTCGAATCTGGGGGGAGGACAATGAGTTTTCTCGCTCCCTGGATGCTATGGGGATTGGCGCTCGCCTCGGCGCCGATCATCATCCATCTGCTCAATCGCCGGCGGTTCATCCGCGTCGACTGGGCGCCGATGGAATTTCTGAAATTGACGATCAAGACCAATCGCCGTCGGCTCCGGCTCGAACAATGGCTGCTGCTCGCGCTGCGCACGCTGCTGGTGGTCGTGCTGTTTTTGGCCTTAGCCCGGCCGGTCGGCACGCGTGACAGCCTCGCCGGTTTTTTCGCGAAGTCGGGCCGCACGACCCGCGTCGTCGTACTCGACGATTCTCTGAGCATGGGTTATCGCGCCGACAATCGAACGGCGTTTCAGGATGCCGTCGAAGCCGCCAAACGGCTGCTCGATCAGATCGCCAGTCAGGACGGCATTTCGGTGATGCTTGCCTCGGAACCGTCGCAGCCGATTTTACGGCATGCGCACATTGACGACGCCGCGCCGGTTGTCGCAACGCTCGACGGGTTGACGTTAAGCGAGATGTCGCCGAGCTGGGCGAACGTGTTCAACGGCGTCGACGAGTTGCTGGCGACGTCGCCGTTTCCGCTGAAGGAAGTGGTTCTCGTGACCGATTTGCGCGCCCAGGGCTGGGACGCTGAAGTGACCGGAATCGTCGACCGCTGGGCGAGCGAAAACGTGACGCTGCGGATCATCGACGTCGCTCAATCGCCGCTCGGGAACATGGTTCTCGAATCGCTGGAGTTGAAGACGCCCGTTCCGCTGCGCGACGCCAAAGTTTTGCTGGAAGCGAAAATCCGCAACGACGGCGAAGAAACATCCGCCGCGCTGACCGGAATCCTCTCCGTCGACGAGCAGACGAGCACCGTCACGTTTCCCGAAATTCCCCCCGAGGAATCGGTCACGGTGGCGATCCCCGTTTCGTTCGACGCCGTCGGCTTTCATCAAATCGAATTGACGCTCCCCGCCGACCGGCTGAACGGCGACAATCGCGATCTGCTGGTCGTCGACGTCCGCGAAACGCTCGACGTGATGCTCGTGGACGGCGAACCGGGTTCGCGGCCGTTCGAAAGCGAAACCGATTTTCTGGCGGCGGTCTTTTCCGCCGGGGCCTCGCCCTGGAAGGTAACGCGGCTCACCGACACCGAGTGGAGCCGGCAGACGATGGTCCCCCCCGACGTGCTCGTTCTGGCCAACGTGTCGAGCATTCCCGACGAGCGCCTTAAGGAACTCGAAGAGCTGGTCTCCCGCGGCATGGGACTGATGATTTTCGCGGGAGATCAGATCGACGCCGGTTCGTACAACCTGTCGGTGTACCGCAACGGATCGGGGCTGTTGCCCGCCGAAATCGGTCAGATCCGCGATCAGGACGTCGACGGGCTCGTGCTCGAACCGTCGGCGGAATCCCCTTTGCACGAGATGGAACAGATGTCGCCGGAGATGTTTTCCGAGATCCGTCCGCACCGCATTCAGGAACTGGGCATCGAGCCCGGCGAAGGCGACGCGGTTCAGGTGCTGGCGCGGTGGAACGTACAGGAACAGACTCCCGCCATCGTCGCCAAGACCGTGGGGGCGGGGCGGGTCGTGCTCTTTGGCTTAACCGCCGATCGCAACTGGAGCGACTGGCCCGTTCAGCCGAGTTTTGTGCTCGCGTCGCGGTTGACGGTGCAGTCGATCGCCGCGCGAAACAACAGCCAGCAGAATCTCACCGCGGGCCAGTTGATTCACTGGGATTTCACGCCGGCGCAGTCGGTCACATCGGCAGCGATGACGCCGCCGGTTCACGCGGAGCAGAATCCGGCTCAGCAGGCCGCGTCGCTGCCGTTGTCGATCGACCGCGAAGATCCGCAGCGGCCGTTCGTCGAATTTACCAATACGCGGTCGGCCGGATTTTATGATCTGAGTTGGCAGTCGAATCAAGCCAGCGAAATCAAACTCGCGATCGCCGTCGGTCCCGACGTGAGGGACAGCCGGCTCGATCGGCTCTTGCCCGCGCAGCAGGAGCAGTTTCTGGGACGCATCCGTCCGCAGATCGTCGGCTATAACGAACAATCGCTCGCCGGATCGAATCAAGGGGCCGAGTTGTGGCGCTCGGCGATGTTTTGCGTTCTCGGATTTGTGGTTTTTGAGAGCATGCTGGCGGCATGGGTGGGGCGGACCAGATGATCTCACAATTTTTCAAATGGCTGTTCGGCATCGGCTCGGCCTCGTGGATGGAGCAGGGGCGATGGCGTCTCGACTGGCTCGCGGCGCCGCGCGGCGAAACCGCTCTGTTGGTCGGTCTCGCCTTGATCGCCGTCGTCGCCGGACTGGTCATGCTCTACCGCTGGGAGGCGGGTCACGTCTCGGCGATGCGCCGTCGGGCGTTAATCGTGCTCCGATTGACGGTCATTGCTTGTATCGTGCTGATTCTGTTCGAGCCGGTGATCGTCGTGACCACTCAGGAAGAAGTCCCCTCGCACCAGATCGTGCTGCTCGACAACTCGCAGTCGATGGGCCTGCGCGACACCTGGAAAGATACCGACGAAGCCGCCGCCGCAGCCGGCAAACTTCAACTGGCCGCCGGAGCGGAGACTCTCCGCGAGCACACGCGGCTCGAGTTGGCGGCCCGGCTGCTCGAAAACCAGTTGATTCCCGACCTGCGGGCCGACGGCGACCGCGTCGTTCATGTGCACACATTCGCCGAGCAGTTCAACACCAGGTCCGAAGCCTCGGAGAGGCCGGGACCAGTTGATGCGGCAAACGGTAAGACGTCTGCCGATCCCGAATCCGACGTCGCACCGCTCCACATCACGGCTCAGGGGGAAGCGACGGCTCTCGGCACGGCATTGCGGCAGGCGCTGCTCGCTTACCGCGGGCTTCCCATCAGCGGCATCGTCGTCATCAGCGACGGTCAGTCGAACAGCGGCGAAGCCGTCTCCTCGGCGGCGCAGTTGGCCGTCGATGAGAAAATTGCGATCGCCACGGTGACGATGGGGACGACCGAAGGCCCGCGCAATGCACAAATCACCGAGGTGCAAACCAATCCGGTGGCGTTTATCAAAGATAGCAATCGCGTCACCGTCTCGGTGCAGTCGACCGGGATGGAAGGAGCCCCCGCCACATTGCTGGTCGAAAAACGCCGCGACGGCGGCGTTTGGGAGGAGATGTCGCAACAGGAGATCGTCCTTAATCTCGAAGGGCGGTTGCAGAGCTTTCCGTTGGAGTTCAGCGAAGAGTCTCCCTGCCGGCTCGAGTTTCGGGCGCAGCTCACCGACGTCGGGCCGGAAATGACGCAGGACGACAACACCGCCACGGCGGAGGTCCGCATCATCCGTCAGAAACTCAAAGTGCTGTTCATCGCCGGGGCGACGTTTCCCGAAGTCCAGTTCCTGCGCAATTCGCTGATGCGCGACCGCGGGATCGAAGTTTCGACCTGGCTGATGGCCGCCGATGCCGACTACGAACATCCCGGCAACGTCCCGATTCAACGATTGCCGCAGACGCAGGACGAGCTCAACGAATACGACTGCGTGATTCTGTACGATCCCGATCCGTCGCGGTGGTCCGAAAACTTCTCGGATCTGCTGATGCATTTCGTGGCCCGCGCCGGCGGCGGACTGATCTACATCGCCGGCGAAATGCAGACCGCCGGGCTGTTCGACCGGCAATCCGACGACCGCCTGCAATGGCTGACGCTGCTTCCCGTCATTCGCGAGCCCGGCCTGTTCCGCTCGCAGGTGCTGATGAAACTGAGCGCCGAAGCCCCGTGGCATTTGCAGTTGACGCCGTCGGGCGTGAGGGATCCGCTGTTTCAGTTTTCCGAAGAGCCCGAGAAAAATCAGCAGATTCTCGAAAGTCTGCCGGGGATGTATTGGCACTTTCCCGTCACCCGCGCCAAACCGGGGGCGACCGTCCTCGCCGTGCATGGCGATCCGCGGATGCGAAACGAATTCGGCCCCGAGGTGCTCCTGGCGACGCAGCTCGTCGGGCCGGGACGGACCACGTTCGTCGGTTTCGACAGCACGTATCGCTGGCGCTATCTCGACGATCAATACTTCGACGGCTTCTGGGCGCGAATCGTCGATCGCGCCGGCCGCAGCAAGCAGTTGGGTGGCGTCTATCCGTTTCGCCTGACGACCGACCAGACGGAATATCAACCCGGCCGGCAGGTGCGCATCGTCGCCCGGTTCCACGATCCTTCGATGATCGAATCGGGACTGTCGCAACTGTACGGCGAACTCGACCGCGGCGACGAAGCGGCGATTCCGCTCGTCCTGCAGCCCGGCGGGCAGGAAGGGGAATTCGAAACGTCATTCACCGCCGATCAGGCCGGGCCGCATTTCGTCCGCGTCTGGATGGGAGACGAGACGCAGGGGTCGATGGTGCAGGCGGCGACGTTGACGGTGAATGTCGCCTTGCCGAATCTTGAGTTCGCCAACCCCACGCTCAACCAGGCGATTCTCGAAGCGCTCGCGGCCCAAACCGGCGGAAAAATCTATCCGCTCTCGCGCTGCGATGAAGTGGCCAATGCCTTTTCGATTCGCAAAGTCTCCCGCGTGCTGGAAGACCGCCAGGAAGTCTGGAACGCACCGATTTTCTTCGTCGTGTTTATGACGGCCTTGATCGCCGAGTGGCTATTGAGAAAGAAGTATCGATTGATCTAATGAATGAAAGACATTGTCCGGGGTGGCGCTGGCGGCTTGCCCGCCCGTGTCTTCCAGCATCGGTCGACATACCGGGCGAAGCGGAGCTTCGAAGAACTTGCGTTCCCAAGCGGAGTTTGGGAACGAGATAAGACGAGTCGAAAAGAAATATCCATGAGCACGACCGATTTTTCATCCGATCTTAACGCGGCGAGACAACATCTGCTCGACAGGCTGACGGCGTTTCGCCGTCGCGTGCGGCGAGTGTTGATTCTCGAAGGAGCCGCATGGATGGTTTCGCTGATCGTGGGGGCAGCCTTCTTGACGCTCGCGCTCGATTGGTGGTTCGAATTTCATCTCGCGACGCGCGCGATCATTATCCTCTTGATCGTCGCGGGGTTTTTCGAATTCATTCGACGGCGGATTGTGCGCATCTGGAGTTCACCGATGGGGCCGCTCGAATTGATGGCTTCGCTCGATGAGTCGCGATTGCAGCACGATCGTTCGATTGACGAGGCATCTGCCGCCCCCATTATGAAATGGACAAATCTCGCCCCCAAGGTCGCCTCCGCGCTGCAGTTACCCGATCAAATATCCGCGCAGCAAAGCGTTTCCCCCACTCTGATTCAGCGGGCGCTGCAACAATGTCACGCACTCCTCGATCAAGTCGATTTTTCGGTCTTTCTCAATCGCCGGCATCAACGGCGTCTATTGATCGTGCTGTCGTGCGTCGTCGTGCTGCCGATCGCCCTCTCGGCGTTGTCGCCGACGACGTTCAGCATCTGGTTCGAACGCTGGCTGCTCGCCTCCAACAGGCCGTGGCCGCGAACCACGTTGCTCGAACTCTTGGGGGAAAAAGAGGGCCGATTGATCGTGCCGCGCGGCGAGAGTTCGCTGTTGCAACTCGCCGTTGTCGACAGCGACCCCGATCGTCTCACCGAGTTCGTGACGATGCGGATCGAGCACGCCGATCATCAGCCGGTCGAGAATGTCTCGTTCACCCGTTACGGTGACGGCGACTTCCGCTTCGAACTCCCGCCGTTGTCGTCGCCGGCGACGGTCACGCTTCGCGGCGGTGATGCGCGGCTCGGTCCGATTACGATCGACCCGGTCGATCGTCCGCGGTTGACGTCGTTGACGCTGACCGGAAAACTCCCACAGCGGGATAAACCGATCGAGTTCAATTTCTCCGGAGCCGAAGGGACCGTGCAACTGCTGCCGAGCGCCGAGGCCGAACTGGCGCTGGTCGCCGGCGAACCGTTGTCGGACGTGAAACTCGAATTGCTCTCCGGCAAGATCGGTTCGCTCGAACGCCGCGACAAGACGCATTTCGCGTCGACGTGGACGCACCACGAATCGGTGCAGATGAGAGTCACGCTCGTTTCGGCGGTAACGGGCCTGTCGTCCTTCCCCCGGCCGGTCGCGATCGGCGTGCAACCCGATCGTCCGCCGCATTTGACGTTCAAGCAAACCGGCGTGAAGCTCCGCGTGACGCCCACGGCGATCCTTCCGTGGGTGCTCTCCGCACGCGACGACTTCGGCATCCAATCGGCCGATCTGCACGTCAAAATCACCAGACTCCCCACCACCGAAGTGCAAGAACAATCCCCCTCCGCGACGGAGGACAAGCCCGCCCCCTCCGCCGACGAGGCAAGTGAATCTTCCGCGGACGAAGCGAACGAAACGACAGGCGCGGAAACATCGGCGCCTTCGACGGACGATTCTCCGACACCCTCCGCCGTCGACCGAGCCAAAGACGATGCCGTCAACACAGACGACGCCGGCGACGCAGCCGAAATAAAAGAAGAAACGATGACCCCCTCCCCCGCGGCGAACGTCGAGCAATCGGTCCGTTCGTTGTATGGTCCGGTGCTGCCGACGGAAGAGTCGGGATTGGAATTATCAGATCAGGTCGAGTTGGAACCGCTTAAACTGACGCCCGGCTGCACGGTCGAACTCGTGGTCGACGCCAAAGACGACTGCGTGACCGGAGCACAGACCACGCGGTCGCGGACGCTGGTGTTTCGCATCGTCACGGCCGAAGAACTGTTTCGCGAGATTCTCCTCAAGCAACAGCAATTGCGGGCACGGCTGCGGAAGGCCACCGACGAAGCGGAAAACATGCGCGATGAAATTCCCTTGGGACAGTACCCCGAGCAATCGTCGGAATTTCTCCGCAAGCACCGCGTCATTCAACGGGAAGTCTCGATGGTGCACCAGGGACTCGCCGAAACCGTCACCGAAATGGAATTGAATCAGCTCGGCGGACCGGAAGCCCATCAATTGATCCGCCAGATGGTGCTCGATCCCTTGGGCGATCTGCACGACCGCACGCTCACGCAACAGCGGCAGGCGTGGGAAGAGTTGAACGACGGCTCGGCCGAGAAAGTCGAATCGCTGCTCAACCGTCAGGACCAGATCGTCGCCGACCTCGACAAGATTCTCAAGAATATGGCGCAGTGGGACAGCTTTATCGACGTGATCAATCAGCTCAATTCGGTGATAAAACTCGAAACACAGATTCGCACCCACACCGAAGACCTCCGGCAGAAACAGATCGAGTCGGTGTTCGAGGAAGAAGAATGACCGCACAGTTTTTTGAACGCCTCTCAGTGCTCGTGAAAATGCATCATTCGGACAAACTGTTAGAGACAAACGGAATTGATTTGCTATAATGAAAAACCGTCCAGAGGGGGCGAATGTCCTTTCCGAATCGTTCTGGTTCATCTGCTGAAAAGGAAGCTGCAATGTGGCGTAACCAATGGCTGCAGTCGGCGTCAGTGGCAATCTTCAGTCTATGTCTCTGCGGCGACGACGCGGTGAGCCCGTCGGTCGCACAGGATGCGAAGCCGGCGTCCGGCGTGAAAAAATCGGCCGACGAGACAGCCGTCAAAAGTCAAACGGGGCGGAAGACGATCAAACCCGAAGAGAAAATCCAGTTCGAACAGGACAAGGCACAGGCCCACATGCGCGAACTCGAAGACCGCATGTTTCAGCTGGCCAATCTCATTCGCGAGTCGCAGCCCGAAAATGCGGCGAGGCTGTTGATGGGCGTCCGCCGGGCCCGCGACGAACTGATCGTCGAGCGGATGAAAGAAGTCTCGTCGCTGATCAGCGAACTCGATCTCTCCGACGCGACCTCCGAGCAGCGGGAAATTATCGCCCGGCTCGAAGAACTCAAAAAGCTGCTGCTCTCCGCCGATCTGGATCTCGAACTCAAGCTCGAACAACTCAAAAAGATCCGGGAAGCCCGTGAAGCCCTGGCGAAGTTGATCGAGAAAGAGCAGAAGCAAAACGACCAGACCAAAAACCTCGCAAAAAACAACCCCAGCGACGCGAAACAGAATAAAGCGCTCGAAGGAAACGAAAACCGCAACAAACGCAGCGGCGAAGATCTGCAGCAGGCCATCAAGCAGATCGGCTCGAACTGCGCGGGAGCGGCGAATTGCGTCGGCGGAGCGTGCAAAAGCATGGGCTCGGCGAGTAAGAATCTCAGCGAGTCGAAACCCAAGCCGGCCGATGACGACCAGCAAAAAGCCCTCGAACAACTCGCCAAGGCCGATGAGAAACTCGCCGAAGAAGAACGCAAACTGCAGGAAGAACTGGCGGCGACCGCTCGTCAGCGGGTGATGGAACACATCCGTCAGATGATCGCTCAGCAGATCAGGGTCCGCGAGACGACGCAAAAACTCGTCTCGCGCGTCCGCGAAAAAAATGAAAACGCCTTGCTGGCCGTGCGCCGGTTGGCCGGGGCGGAAGACCGCATCGCCGATTTATGCCAGCAGTCGATCGACATCACCGAGATGGTGCAGTTCAGCATCGTCTTGCCGATGGCGCTGGAGTCGGTCAAATCGCGGATGGTCGGGGTCCGGGACGAATTCGCCCTGGCACACGCCGACGAGATGATCGTCGAGGAACAGAAGCAGATCGAGATCGAACTGCAGATGCTGCTCGAAGCGCTCGAAGCCGCCTCGATGTCGCAAAAGGCGAAGAACGGCGAAGGGAAATGCAAAGGCTGCAAAGGGGACCAGTTCAAGCTCCTTTCCGAAGTCAAGATGCTCTACATGATGGAAGCGGCGCTGCAACGCGAAACGTCGCAGTCCCAGGCCGACAAGTCGGCGGGCAAAGCGATCGATCCCGCTCGTGAAGCGGCCTTATCCGAAAAGCAGGAAAAAATCCGCCGCATGACGGAGCGGCTGCACAGCATGACGTGTCCCCATTGCCTTGCAGGAGGTGAGTAATGAATACACAGAACGTTTCCCACCGAAATCGAGCACTCGCGGAAGATTCATCCGCCTTATTGCGGCCCGTCGCCGCGTTGTGTTGCACTGCGCTGTTAGGGTTGGCGGCGGAGTCGGTTATTTTGACCGGACGGGCGTGGTCGCAGGAAAATGAATCCGCGGAGACCGCAAACCCCGCACCCTCCGCCGACGATCCGCTGCCCGAGGGGGAGCCGTTGCCGGAGATCGCCGCCGACGATGAGCAATCGGCCGAAGACGCAACGTCGGCGGATCGGACCAATGAGAGGCCCGTTATCAAATCGACGTTGGTACGCGATTTGGTGCTGCGCAAGTCGCCGGGCATCGATCTCAAACCGCTGCAGACGCTTCTCGATGCGCCTCCGGTCGAAGAGCTGGCGCCGTGGTTGAAGGATCCCTTCCGTCATCTCGAGGGAGAAATGCAAGTCGTGGTGAACGACTTGGAAATTGGAGAATTGCAACGACCCGCGGAAGTCGATCAGCCCCGAATTCTCTCCGAACTCGACGTGCTCGTGAAGATGCTCGAAAAGGCCTGCAAAAAGTCGGGTTCCGGCTCGGGTCCGGCCGGTGCCAATCCGACGCGGCCGATGGCCGATTCGACGCTCTCGGGAGGTCCGGGCGGTATGGGAGACCTGCGGGCACCCAGAAAAAATCAACGCAAATGGGCCGATCTGACCCCCAAGGAACGTCAGAAAATTCTGCAGTCGCAGACGGGGGAATTTCCCGCCGGCTTCGAGCAGATTCTGGAAGATTATTATCGCCAACTTGCCACGGAATCGAGCAGTGAATCAACCTCAGAGACCGAAGCACCGACTTCTCAACCGTGACGCCGGCCGTCGCATGATCGTTCCCCCCCCCGGCGTCGGAACGCGCCGTCCGCAACGGCATCGCGCGCCGGCTTGCGGACTGCTCATCGTTCTGGCAATGGGCGTCGCCTCATCTTCGCTGCGAGCCGATGAAGTCGAACTGTACGACGGCAGCATTCTGCGCGGCGGCGTGCTCGATTTTCGCGACGGTCATTACACGCTGCGTACGACCGAGCCCGCCCCGCAAGAGCCCCCGAAGACCGCCGGCGAGCGAACGACGCGGGTGCTGCCGCTCGAAGACGTTTTTGAAATTCGCTTCAATACGACGCTCGGCGACTGGCCGGGGGACGTCGAAGTCATTTCGCCTCCGGAACCGGGCGGAAGCCAGTCGACGACGGCCGGAACGGGGGACAGCGTGGCCGGTGCGACGACGCCGCAACCGGTCGCCGGAAATGCGATCTTGAAAATTCTTTCGAACGCGTTGATCGGCGGCGCACCCCGGGCGGCGCCGGCGCTCAATCCGTCGGCGAAATCCGCTTCCCGTTCGACGACCCAGGGAACGATCAAACTGCAGGCGGGTCTGCATCGCGTCGTGTTCATCACCTGGCTGGGAGACCGCGAGCAACGCGTTCGGCTGTATTGGTCGAAAGACGGCAGGCCGCGCGAATCGATTCCCCCCGACCGCTGGTTTCACACACCGGCCGAAGAGGGCGACCTGCCGAACGGCGGATACGACGACCAGGGATTTCGCCTCGCGGACCAGCCGGGGGGCGTAGAGCCGCAGTTGAAGTATTCTCTGTATCAGTTTGCCGACGCCGCACGGAACTGGACGTCGGGCTCGGATTTCGCCCTCGCGGCACCGACGACGCGGGGATTCATCGACCAGGTGACCCAACAGGCGGGAGACGTCCGGAAAAATGTGGGGATCGTCTTCACCGGCTATCTGAAAGTCGACGAGCCGGGGGAATATCAATTCCGGGCCGAAGGAAATCCGGGCCGGCTCCTCTTCGGGCATACGCCTCGAAATCTCTGGAAATCCAATGTGAATCCCGCCGAAAATGCATGGACGATCAAGCTGCGAAGCGGATCGCTCGTGCGGGGAAACATTACCGGCTGGACCGAAAGTGAAATTCAATGCGTTCTGGCCGTAGGACAAGAGCAGCGGACGCTGCAAATTCCCCTCGCCGACGTTCTCGAAATCTCGCAGGGGGTCAATGCGGTTCCCCGAGAATCGCCGGCCGGAATTTCCGCGAAGAACGCTTCCCAAAAAACGTCGGCGACGATCTGGGCCAAAGGAAAGGACGACGCCGTTCAAGAGTTGAGCGCGACAATCGTGGGTCTCAAGGAAGACGCCTTGCAATTGACGTTCGAGGGACAGGATCGCCGCATCAAGTTCGATCGATTGGTCGCCGTTCGTTTCCCGCCGATCGCGGATGGCGAAGGAACGACGCCGCGTTCTCCGCGCGTTCCGCATCTGCTCACGCTGGCGGAAGGGAGCGAACTTCCCGGCGAATGGCAAGGGCTGTCGGATGAGACGATCGGGTTCCGCACGACGTGGGGACAGGAACTCGCCTTGTCGATCACCGAGGTCGCACGGATGTCGGTGCAGAACGGCAAAGTCTTGCCGTTGGTGCGCCTCGAACCGGCGGCGGTCGATCTGGTCCCGTTTTTCGACCGCATCTGGAACTGGCGGAAAATCGATCGCTCGACGCTTACAGAAATTTTGGTCGGCAAGGAGATCCCCTGCAACGAAGGACTGCTGGTGCATTCCCGCACCGTCCTGCGTTATCGGTTGGACGGAGAATACGCGATGTTTCGTTCGCGGATCGGCTTTCAGTACCCCGAGGGAAAACTCGGAAACGTCGACGTCCGCGTGCTGGGAGACGGGCGAACGCTGTTTGAAGCCGGCGGCGTGACGGCGGACCAACCGCTGGGCGACGTCGAGGTCGATATCACCGGCGTGCAGGAGTTATCGCTCGAAGTCGATTTCGGCGCGGGACAGGACGTGGGCGACCGCTTCGTCTGGATCTCCCCGCGACTGGTCCGTACGCAGGCGTTGTCGCAAAAATAGGCGGTGTGTATCGCAAGACGAGTTCAGCACGATGGGACGGCCGACGATGAAACTTCACACAAATCCTGATCGCCTCTTCCGGGGAAACATCATCCGCACGATCGTGCTGATGGGCTTCGCTTGGACCGCATCGCTCTCGGCTCAGACAAAGCCGGCGTCCCCCAAGCCCGCATCGGCGAAATCGGCCACAACGAAAACCGGAGCAAAAGCCAATACGAAAGCGAAAAAAACGACCGAAACAAAAACGAATGCCGACGACAAAACGCCTCTGATCAAGTCAGAAAAGGTCGCCGGTTTGACGGCTCGCGATGTGCAAATCTGGGTCGTGTCGCCGCAAGATCCGCATTGGAACAGTCAGACGTACGTGCTCAATGGACTGCCGGACTTCGTGGGCTCGCAACGCCCTGCGCCCGACGCGAAACAAGCGGCAACGGCCGCAGCCACAGCCGTCGCAGCAGTGGCGGGGGGAGTGCGGTTGGAGGAAACAGCAGCAGCGCCGGGAACCGCCTCGTTGATGCCGATGCCTCTCGGGTTTATCACTTTTGAAGGCAAGGTTCCCGAAGAGACCGACGTGGTGCTGCGCGGCGAAAAAGTGCAGAAGTTTTGTGCGACGTGGCCGAAGTCGCGCATTCGCTCGCGCCGCGTGCAATGGATCAAATTAATGGACGCGAAATCGGTTAAGGATCCCGTCGAAGCCGCGGAGATGTTTCCCGCCTGGTTTTCTCCGGTGCAATTCGACGAAACCCGCGCCTACCTGCCGTCGGCCCATGGCCGATGCTTAATTTACGATCTCGAAATGAAAGAAGACGTCCCCGTCAAGGTCTCGGGGAACAAAGAGCAATACGCCCTCGGCAACCTCGGCGCGCATCCGCTGTGGAACGTGACCGTCATCAAGCCGCAGGACGACCAGACCTGGCGCGTCGGTTCGCTCGATCGAATCGACCCGGCCTCCGGAAAAAAAGGGGATGAAAAGTCCGACGCCGCCGCGGTCGAATCAAAGCCCGGGAGCGACAAGAAAACCGACAAACCGGCCGACGCGGCCGTCAATAATGACGCGGCCTCCAAAGTCGAAACGCCTGCCGCAAACCCGACCGGGAAACCCGCCGAACAGCCAACGGAAAATCCGGACAAAAATCCGGATCCGACCGGCCGACAGGTCGCGTGGGAAGACAAGACATACGGCAGCGTCGGCGAAATCTTTCGCACGTTTCAGCCCCGTTTCCACGAGTGGGGACTCGGGGAGGGTGAGTCGCGCGTCGTTGCGAACGTGCTCGAACATTGGACGAAATCGCAGAAATTCAGCGTCTGCATCTTCCGCCTCGATCGGGTGGCGATGGACGCCTTGCTCCCGCTTGAGATTCTGCCGGAACCCGAGACCGTTATCCGCGTGGGACTTGTCATCGTCATCCACGCCGATCCCGAAATCATCGGTGAGATCGACGACTTGATCGCGAAGTTGGGCGATCCGGTCTGGGCAGTCCGCGAAGAGGCAACCGCCCAACTACAGAAGCTCGGCATGCAGGCCCGCGACAAGATTCAGAAGGGAACGTCGCACCAGGATGCCGAAATCGCGTTTCGCTGCGAGCGGTTGTTGATGCAGATCTCGGCTCCGGGTCAGTAGCCCGCCGAGGCGAACGTCAACCGTGCAGGAAACGTTCCAGGACATTGTCTGCATCCGTCGGCACTCCGCCCGGAGGCGTCCGCTCCCACGCATTCAATTCACCCATGGGTTATTAGCCCCGACGCCGGGTGTTTTTCCAGGAGTCATCGCCGTTTTGTGGTTGCGTGCCGGGAATCGGATTATATACAATCGAGTTCATTGATGTATCCATTCCCCGGAGCCGTTGAAATGTCGCTGATTCAGTCTCCCCCGCGGCGATCGAGATTCCCTTGCCAGGAGCCGGGGGATGACGCATGATTCGTCGATGGCCCGCATTGACCGTTGCGGCACTGCTCTTATGGTGCGGCGCCGTTGATCGCCAGCTTACGGCCGACGATCGCAGCGCCGAGCAGAATGAGTTTTTCGAGAAACACATTCGCCCGCTGCTGACCGAGAATTGCTTGAGTTGTCATGGCGGGAAGAAACAGGAAGGGGGCTTGCAGCTTTCATCGCGCGAACTGCTGCTCAAGGGAGGCGAATCGGGCACGGCCGTCGTTCCTTCGAAACCGGATGAAAGCCTGTTGATTCGCGCGGTCGAGTATCTCGACGAACCGAAGATGCCCCCCAAGAAGAAGCTGCCGGACGCCGATATCGCTCGGCTCAAGCAATGGGTGGCGATGGGGGCGCCGTGGCCTGACTCGCCGTCGCCGAGTGCGGGCGATGATCCCGCGGGATTCACCGCGACGCGGAAACAGCAGCAGTGGTGGGCCTTTCAGCCGGTCCAGGATTCGGCTCCGCCCGCGGTCGTGAATTCGGAGTGGCCGCGCAGCGAGATCGATCGATTCATCCTGGCGGAGTTGGAATCTCGCGGCATGCCGCCGGCGGAGCAAGCCTCCCGCCGCGTCTGGTTGCGGCGAGCGGCGTTTGATTTGACGGGGCTCCCGCCGACGCCGGAAGAGATCGCGGCGTTCGAAACCGATACGCGCGACGACGCCTTTGAGCGCGTGGTCGATCGGTTACTGGCGTCTCCGGCTTACGGCCAGCGCTGGGCTCGGCACTGGCTGGATGTGGCCCGTTACGCCGATCATTTCGACGCCAACCCGGCAACGCGAACGGGCGAATACGACGTCACCGAAGCCTGGCGGTATCGCGACTGGGTGGTCGACGCCTTTAACGCCGATCTGCCGTTCGATCAATTTATTGTGCATCAGATCGCGGGCGATACGTTACCCAGCCCGGAAGGAAAGGACTTCTATGCCGACGGCTTGATCGCCACCACATTTTTATCCAACGGGGTGTGGGACGTCGGGGATGCGGACAAAGAGAAAATCGTCAGCGATATGGCGGACGACAACATCGACGTCATCGGCAAGGCGTTTCTCGGATTAACGCTGGGTTGCGCCCGCTGCCACGATCATAAGTTCGACCCGGTTTCGACCGAAGATTACTACGCATTGGCGGGCATGTTCTACAGCTCGCACATGCTCAAGGAGTTAGGCGCCAAAGGTGGCAATTATACGATCGAACGGGCGCCGCTTGCGCCGGCGGCGGTCGTTGAAAAACGCAACGAGCAGTTGCGACAAATCGCCGAGGCGACTGCGAAGTTGGAAGCGTTAGACAAGCAAGATCCGAAACCGCCGGCGGACGATCCGCAGCGCGTGGAACTTATCTCTCAGCGGGACCAGTTTCAACGAGAACTTCTGCCCGAGCCGCCGCTCGCGCTCGCCATGCGGGAAGGAGGCACGCCCGGCGGGTTGTTCCCCGGCATCCAGGATGTGCCGATTCACATCCGCGGCAGTTATGCGCGTCTGGGTCCGGTGGTTCCGCGTCGCTTGCCGAAATTCTTCGCGGGGAACGAACAGCCGCCGATCGAAAGTGGCAGCGGACGCCGCGAACTGGCGGCGTGGGTCGCCTCGAAGGATAACCCGCTCACGGCGCGCGTGATCGTCAATCGCGTCTGGCAGTGGCATTTCGGCGCGGGACTGGTACAGACGCCGAGCAACTTCGGATTGCTCTCCGAACCACCGTCGCATCCGGCGTTGCTCGACTGGCTCGCCGTCCGCTTCGTGGAGGAGGGCTGGTCTCTGAAAGCATTGCATCGCCGCATCATGCTGTCGTCGGTCTATCGGCAAGCGGGCAGCGTCTCCCGCGAGCAATTCGAGCGCGATCCCGAGAACCGCTGGTTGGGCCGATTCGCTGCACGCCGGTTGGATGCCGAGGCCATTCGCGATGCGATGCTCTGCGTCGCGGGGCGACTCGACACGGCGGCCGGAGGTCCGGCGGGAGACGAATTCACCATCCCGCGTCGTTCGCTCTACGTTCAAACCGCCCGCTGGGACCGCGGCAGCTATGCCATTCTGTTCGATGCGGCGAATCCCGATTCGTCGACCGAAAAACGGGTCGTGAGCACCGTCGCCCCGCAGGCGTTACTGCTGCTCAATCACCCGTTCACGCTCTCACAAGCCGAGCATCTGGCGGAGCGGCTGATCCAGGACGTCCCGCACGATGAAACCGCAAGAATCCAGCGCGGCTACGAATTATTATTCGGCCGCCAACCGAACGACGAAGAACTCGCGATCGCACGGCGGATCGTACAAAGCGGCGACCCCACGCGAAACAACGCCGGCTGGATCGACCTGACCCACGTGCTGCTGTGCAGCAACGAGTTTGTGTATATCGACTGACGAATTCATGGTAACCCGAAGCGTAAGCGAGGAAGCATTTCGACACTCTATACTCTACGTGTCTCGCGACAGTCAAAGAGAAAAAGGCATCCTTCATGCACGATCCGATCGCCTTTTTCATTACGTGGGTCACTTACGGCACTTGGTTACCGGGCGATGCGCGCGGTTGGATCGAATATCATCGTGGGTGGCAGCTCCCCGATTCCGTTCTTGAAATGGAAGCCGCCGCTGTTATGACTGAAGATGCTTGCCGCCTGACTCGCGAACAACGAATCGCCGTTGAAGATCAGATATCAGAAACGTGTCTCCATCGTGGCTGGTTACTCCATGCCGTCCACTGCCGATCGAATCATGTGCATGTTGTGGTCACGGCTGGAGAAACGAAGCCGAAAAAGATTCGATCGGATATTAAAGCGTGGGCGACTCGATGCCTGAGGATCAACTTTGACGAACAGCGAGAGAACTGGTGGGCCGAGCGAGGGAGTATCCGCTGGCTGTATGACGAGATGAGCCTCGAAACGGCGATACTTTACGTACTGGAAGCACAAGAACGTAAACGCATAAGCTAGAAGGCAAATGGAATGGTAACCCGAAGCGTCAGCGAGGGGGCTCACAGATCTCCTTTTCAAAATCTTTAATGGTGCTTGACAACAGTTTTTTCCAGGAAGTGCAACATTAGTCAGCGAAGGAGTTCTCCTGCGAACGTATTCGTCAACCGGCTCCCTCGGTCACGCTTCGGGTTTCTGAAATAGAACGTCGGTGAGCTCCCTCGCTGACGCTTCGGGTTACCATAAGTACGAATCGAGTCGGACTGAAAAATCATGGTGAATCAACATTTCTTATCTCGACGCGAACTGCTGACCCGCACGGGGTGCGGTTTCGGTGCGCTCGCGTTGACCGGCCTGCTGGCGGGAGAAACGCCGGCGGACGAATCGCTCGATCGGCCGGCGCGGCCTTTTAGCGTGCGCCCGCCGCATTTTCCGCCGCGCGCGAAGCGGGTCATCTTTCTCTACATGCCGGGTGGGCCGTCGCATGTCGATCTGCTTGATCCCAAGCCCCGGCTGATCGCCGATAACGGCAAGCCGCTGCCGTTCGAGAAGCCGAAACTGCTGCGGACCCAGACGGGGAACCTACTCGCCTCGCCGTGGAGATTCGCCCGGCATGGCGAGTCGGGAATCGAAGTCAGCGAGTTGCTGCCGGCGCTGGCTTCACGCATCGACGACGTGTGCGTGATTCGTTCGATGGTCGCCGACAACATCAATCACACGGGGGCCGCGCTGCAGATGTGCACCGGCGAGCAAGCATTTTCTCGACCGAGCATCGGTTCGTGGCTGACGTACGGCCTCGGCACCGAGAACGAGAATCTCCCCGGCTTCGTCGTCGTCAGTCCCGCCGCCGTTTTTCAGGGAGCACAACTCTGGGCGTCGAGTTTTCTTCCCAGTGCGTATCAGGGAACGCTGGTCCGCGACTTGAACAGTCCCATCGCCAATCTAGGTGATCCCTCCGCAGCGTCGCTCGGCCATCAACGTTCGAAACTCGACGCCCTGCGTCGACTGAACGAAATCCATCAGCGCGACCGCGAGTTCAATAACCAGCTCGATGCCCGTATCGCCTCGTTCGAATTGGCATTTCACATGCAGCGCGAAGCGCCCGAAACGTTCGACCTTTCGAGCGAACACGAGTCGACGCATCAACTTTACGGCACCGATCACCCCGCGACCGAACTCTTCGGCCGGCAATGCCTGTTGGCGCGCCGGCTCGTCGAACGGGGCGTCCGCTTCGTGCAATTGTTCGACGCCCCCGCGAACAACGCCTGGGACCATCATGGCGGACTACGCGAGCGGCTCCCCGAACGCTGCCGCGCCGTCGATCAACCCGTCGCCGCGCTGCTCACCGATTTAAAAGCCCGCGGACTTCTGGAAGACACGCTGGTCTTATGGGGCGGCGAATTCGGACGCACGCCCACGGCGGAAGGGGACAACGGCCGCGAACATCATCCCTTCGGTTTCACGATGTGGATGGCGGGCGGAGGCATTCGCGGCGGCATGACGTACGGCGCGACCGACGAATTCGGCTGGCATTCGATCGAAAACATCGTACACGTGCACGACTTGCACGCGACCATCTTGCATCTGATGGGTTTCGATCACGAGCGGCTGACGTATCGCTTCGGCGGCCGCGATTACCGGCTGACCGACGTGCACGGACACGTCGTCCGGGAGATTCTGGCCTAACGTCACGGGAGAATGAATCGTGTTTCTTGAAGCTCGCTCGCTCGAATTGACGCGCCGGCGGTTTATTCAGTTCGGCGGGGCAGGGGCCTTGTCGCTGGGAGGATTGTGGCAGGCGAAGATGCTCGCGGCACAAGCCGCCACGTCGTCGCGTCCCGCAATCCGGTCGTGCATTTTCGTGTTCTATTACGGCGGGCCGAGCCATCTCGACACGTACGATTTGAAGCCGAACGCTCCGGATACGGTCCGCGGCGAGTTTCAGCCGATTGCGACGTCGGCGCCGGGTTTACAGATCAGCGAACATCTGCCTCACATGTCGAAAGTGATGCATCACTGCGCTCTCGTTCGCAGCATGCACCACACGAATCGGCTGCACGATTCGGCGTCGATTGAAACGCACACCGGTCGACAAGCCGCCCAGGGGGACCGCGAGGAATTCGCCCCCATCGAACAGTTTTTTCCGTGTCACGGCGGGGCGCTCAGTTATCTGCGCCGCGACGAAGGGATGATCGTGCCGCACGCGGCGTTGCCGTTCGTCTTTCACAATGTCGTCGATGTGCCGTGTCAGGGGGGCGGATTTCTCGGCACGGCCTTCGATCCGTTTCGAGTGTCGGTCGATCCTGAAAAACAGAATTATGTCTCCCATGAACTATTGCCGCGTGAGGAACTGCCGGCGCAGCGAATTCGTAGTCGTTCCGAACTGCTATCACTTTTGCAGCAGAACTCGTCAACCAGTCCGCGGACGGCCGCCGGTCTGGAGCAGTATTACGATCGGGCGTTTCAGTTACTCAGTTCGGAAACCGTGCGGCAGGCGCTGGATCTGGAACAGGAACCAGCCGAGTTACGGGAGCGTTATGGGCTCTATTCCGGCGGGAAGCAAATCGACGACCATACGACGCCCGGTGGACCCAATAATGGTTACGGTTCGCAGATGCGCGGCCAGAATCTGCTGGTGGCACGTCGTCTGGTCGAAGCAGGCATCCCTTTCGTCAATGTCTATGATTACAAACAGCAGGGTTTGAACTGGGACACCCATGCGAAGAACTTCGAATTGCACAAACGCGAACTCTTGCCGCCGGCCGATAAAGCGCTTGCTGCGTTGATCGGCGATCTCGATGAACGAGGATTGCTCGAAT
>JBBECD010000117.1:86164-115061 GCA_040881995.1 Planctomycetaceae bacterium | reverse complement strand
ATGCAATGGGCACAACATCTCGTAGGACTGCCAACATTTCCGGATAGATTCTCAGACTGTGCACGGCTTGATCAACGAAAAAGGCGTCGGCCGACAGGTAATGCTTGTATCGCGGTTCATGCCGTACTTATAATGGCGACGTCGGCGAATTCACCTTTCTTGTGTGCCGTTTCAATTCCTGCGAAATGAGATTCCGTCATGAACAGGCCGCCCCTCGGTCGTCGGGACTTGCTCCGAATCGGTTCCTTGGGAGCCGTCGGGCTCTCGCTTCCGGATTTGCTTCGCGGCGCCGAATCCGCGGGCGTCACGACCGGCAAAGCGAAGTCGTGCGTCCTGTTTTTTCTGGACGGCGGGCCGGCGCATCAGGACACGTGGGACATGAAACCCGACGCCCCCGAGAACATTCGGGGCGAGTTCAAGCCGATCGCTTCGACGATTCCCGGGGTGCCGGTGTGCGAATACTTGCCGATGGTCGCGCAGCAGATGCATCATTTGGCGCTCATTCGAGCCGTGCATCATCAGGTCGTCGATCACAATGCGAGCTGTTATTACATGCTCACGGGGCGTTCGCCGGTTTCCGGCGGCACGCTGATTCGCAAAGAGAGTCCTGATAACTTTCCCTGTTACGGCGCCGTGCTCGCGCGGATGAGAGCGACTCCCGACCTGCCCGATTTCGTGCACATCCCCGAGATCATGTTCAACTGCGGCGGCGAAATTCCCGGCGAACTCGCGGGATTTCTCGGCCCCGGTTTCGATCCGCTCGGCACGGGCGATCCCAGCGCCCCGGAATTCCGCATTCCGGGGCTCACGTTCCCCGAGGGAAGTTCCGCCGGCAGGCTCAGCGATCGGCGATCGCTGCTCGGTTTGCTCGACCGTTCGGCGGGACATCTGCAAGACCGCCAGGAATTCGATCGTCTCGATACGCACTATCAAAAAGCGTTTTCGTTGCTGGGGACGCAACGCACGCGCGACGCGTTCGATATCACACAAGAATCCGCCGGCACGCGCGAACGGTACGGCCTCCCTGTCGGCAACGACCGCAAGGGAGCCCGCAATTACGGCGGCTTGCCGCATCTCGGGCAATGCCTGCTGCTGTCGCGGCGGTTGGTCGAAGCGGGCGTGCGGCTGGTGACGGTCTGCACGGGGCGGCGTTACGATCAGACATGGGACGGCCACCGCGAACATTTCGCATTGATGAAGAAATCGATTCTCCCCTATTTCGACCGCGCCTTCTCGGCATTCATGGAAGACATGCATCAGCGCGGCCTGCTCGACGAGACGCTGGTCGTCGTGATGGGAGAATTCGGCCGCACGCCGCAGGTCGGGCAGATCACGTCGTCAGCGGGAGCATCGGAAGAAGGGCGCGATCACTGGCCGCATTGTTATACGATTATGATGGCCGGCGCCGGAGTGAAGGCGGGGATGACGTTCGGTGCATCCGACCGGTTTGCCGCCTATCCCGCAAGCAATCCCGTGACCCCCGAAGACGTCGCGGCGACGATTTACCACGCGCTGGGAGTCGACCCGCGGATGCACATTCTCGACCCGCTGAATCGGCCGTTTCAGTTGGCGCTGGGGGAACCGATACTGGATGTCTTCGCATGATAGAGGGCAGAAGGCATCTTAAAATGACTAAGCACTAATGTCCAAAGAAAACCCAATGACGAATGCCCAAATGGTGCGAGTGTGAATCACCATTTGGGCATTCGGATTTTGGTCATTCGTTAGTCATTAGGGATTAGGCATTCGTCATTCGCGCCTCTCAATTCCTCGCGGGATCCCAGCCGGCGACGACGGCGTCGGGGGCGAGGACGAAGATTTCGACGCGGCGGTTCTGGGCTTTCGAGTTGGGGTCGCTGTTCGGAGCCACGGGTTGGAACATGCTGTAGCCGGCGGCTCCCATGCGATTCTCGCTGATGCCGACCTGGGCGAGCTTCAGCACCACCTCGTCCGCGCGGTCCGTTGAGAGATGCCAATTCGAAGGATGCTTCGCCTTCGTCACCTGTTTTTTGATCGGTGTATCATCCGTATGTCCCACGACGAGAATGTGGAGTTGCTGGGCGTCACCCTGATTCATGATCTGAGCGAATTCCCGCAGAATGTTCTCGGCCGACGATTTGATTTGGTCGCTTCCCAGATCGAACAGAATATTGTCGCTGAACTTGCTCACGCCGGTCGCGGGATCGAACTCAAACTCGGGATACTTCCTCGCGAGTTCCTGAAAGCGGGCGGTCGCATCGGGAGAGAGCGGGCTCTTTTGATTGCGATTGAGCATGCTCACATATTTTTCGTTCAATTGCGATCGCTCCCCCTCCAGATTGTTGACCCGGGCATTGAGGGCGGCGTTTTGCTGTTCCAGTTGCTGTTTCTGCGCCATCAACGAACTGAGCGAGCCGGCGTTCCCGTCGCGTTGCTGCGCGAGCAGTTGGTTTTGTTGATGCAGTTCGCGCGATCGCAACTGGCTCATGCGGTACTGATTCTGCGGAACCATCTGGCAACCGGAGACCGCAACGAGGAACAGACAGCCGCACAGCAGAGCAGGGATGCGAACGGAGGTAGGCATGGACGAGACTCCCTTGTGGAGAAATTCAAGCCTGCGCCAATCGACTTCAGAAAGGGGAGGAGACGGGGATGAAGTCGACAGGCAGGACGTGCCAGGTCGCGAAACGACTGGCTATGGGTGAAAAACGGCACTATCAAACGGTGGTCAATATGAACGGAGATGTCATCAAGATGTGTGGAGCCTGACGTGCAACTTCGGCGGAAGCGTCGAAGGCTCGCGTGGGGTTGCGGGCGTTTCGTGATTCGCGCCGAGTAACGTCAGACTCATTTTGAAAGGCTGGGCTGCGTTCTTTTGGCTTCGGATTCCCGCCCGATGCAAAAAGAATAAATCGCAGTTGGGCGGGGTTTATACTCGATCTCAAAAAACGTGCATAGGGGAACCTGAAAAAATTCCGTTCCCGTCAAAGAATTCCTCAAGTTTGACGTAGAAGAGTTATCGGATCGGCTGCCCACGATCGCAAAAATCTGCTCTGTTCACCTGATTCGAATGTTGTATCATTAAAGACAGAGAACATTTACACTTCAGCGTACACCGCCGTTTCCGCCGGCCGAATCGTGCAGGGAGTGTAATGGGAATCGGCTTGGCGGCGGACGCTTTTGGCTTAAACTGTTCGCGCTCAAGCGGTCTGCTGTGAAATTGTCGGAGTACAGGCTTCAGCCTGCCGGAGAGCCAGAACGCTTGCCCAAGTGGGAATGGCCTTGACGTTTCACGTGAGATGCTGGAGGAGAGTGCCGACAAACTTCGATTGACAGATTGCCTTGGATATTCAGGCCCAAAGGGCCGGCCAGTCTTATAGCCAGGGCCGGCAGGCCTTGGTAAGGTCGCATGAATAATCTTCTTCTCGGCCCAACGGGCCAATAGATCGTTTTTTGTTGATTGTTTGATCTGCCGGCCCGTTGGGCCTGAAGATCGTTCTGATGGACGATTCCCAGGGGCTTCGCCCCTGGCTAGATGACCTGCTGGCCCCTTGGGCCGGAAAACTTGAAGACCGCCTGTCCTCGAAGATTGCTCTGACAACCGAGGCGTTTCGCTCAATCGGGCAGGCTGAAGCCTGTACTCCGACTTATGCAAGAACGAGGAAGAACTGATTATGAATCATAAAAAATGGCGAATCGTGACGTCGATGCTGCTGATGGCCGTCGTCTTGGGCCGTGCGCTTCCGCTGCACGCGGCCGATATTTCCAAAGAGCAAGTTCTTCGCTCGATCGAGTTGGCGCAGAAGTTTCTGTTAAACAATCAACAAGAAGACGGCTCGTGGGCCGGAAAAGAGAGCCGGTATCCGACCGGAGTGACCAGCCTGGCGCTGCTGGCGTTGATCAACTCGGGCATGACCGCCGACAACGAAAAGATCCAGCGCGGCTTGAAATATCTCCGCTCGATCAAAGAGCCCGATCCGGCGATGACGTACGAAATCTCGCTGATGATCAGCGCGCTCGCCGCGGCGAAAGATGGAAACCGCGATCAGGCCCGGCTGGTGATTCTCGCCCAGCGACTGGAATCGAGCCAGTTACAAACCGGCGACAACGCCGGAAGCTGGAATTACGGGATCCTGGGAAACAACGGCGACCGCAGCAACGGTCAGTACGCCATTCTGGGGCTGCGCGACGCCGCATATGCCGGAGTGCCGATCGAGGATGTCACGTGGGAGCGGGCCCGCGATCATTGGATCAAGTCGCAAAACGTCGATGGCGGCTGGGGATACAGCGGCGTCCATAATCAAGCGAGTTCCGGCAGCATGACCGTCGCGGGCATCGCCACGCTCGTCATCATCGACAGCCTGCTCCGCGATAAAGATGAAGTGAACGCCGACGGCACGCCTAAATGCTGCGGCGCTCAACCGTCGCATCAGGAAGCGATCGATTCGGGCGTCGAATGGATGGCCAACCACTTCTCCGTCGGGCACAACCCCGGCAACCCGTACTGGCACTTGTATTATTTGTACGGACTCGAACGCGCCGGCCGGTTGAGCGGCGAACGTTTTTTCGGTGATCACGACTGGTATCGCGAAGGAGTGCGATACCTGGTCGAGCAGCAGTCTCAGCGCGAGGGAAGCTGGTACAAAGACGGCAACACGTTCGACAACGATCCCATCGTCGCGACGAGCTTCGCGCTGCTGTTCGTCTCCAAAGGGCTGGCACCGGTGCTGATCAACAAGCTCGAATACGGCACGCCCGACCCGATTCAAGGCCGTCGCATGGCTTCGACCTCGTGGAATAAGCACACGCGGGACATCCGCAATCTCGTCGAACACATCAGCGGATTGCCGAAGTGGCCGAAGCTGCTCACGTTTCAATATGTGCATCTCGAAAACGTCAAACGGCAGGGTGGCGTTCTGAATCTGCTGCAATCGCCGATGTTATACATCAGCGGCGACGTGCGTCCCGAGTTCACCGACGAAGACGCCGCGTTGTTCAAGGAGTATCTCAGCCAGGGGGGCTTCGTGTTCGCGGTGCGCAATTGCCAGGGGGCGGGGTTCGACGCCGGCATGCACGAACTGGTGAAGAAAATGTTCCCCGGAGGTGAAGCCCAGTTGAAAAAGCTGGCGCCCGATCATCCGATTTATCGGTCGGAATATCTGCTCGAAGCGGAATCGGTCGAACTCTGGGGGGTGGACCTCGGTTGCCGGACGGCGTTCGTTTATTCTCCCGAAGACATCTCCTGCTTGTGGGACAAATGGCTGCCGCACGATCCGGCGAACCGGTCGGTGCAACTCAAGAGCATGATCACGAAGGCCTCGCGGATCGGCGTAAACGTCGTCGCCTATGCCACCGGACGCGAACCGCCGACCAAGCCGCTGGAAGATCCCACCTTGCCGCCGACCAATCGCAACGATCAGATCGAACGGGGTTTGCTGCAAATTGCCAAGCTCCGTCACACCGGCGGCTGGGATGCCGCGCCGCAGGCCTTGCACAACTTACTGATGGCGCTCAACCAGGTGGCAGGGATGTCCGCCTCGACGACGGCCCGCAGCCTCCCCGCGACCGACCCGAATTTGTTCCGGTATCCGCTGCTGTACATGCACGGGCAGAATCATTTCAACCTCAGCCAGAAAGAACGCGACCAGTTGAAGACGCATCTGTCGCGCGGCGGCGTGTTATTCGCCGATGCCTGCTGCGGTGCGAAACCGTTCGATCAGAGTTTCCGCAAACTCGCCAAGCAGATGTACCCCGAAGCGGAGTTCAAGCGGATTCCCGCCGATCACGAACTCTTCACGACCGCGGCGGGGGGTTACGACATCCGCGAAGTCCGCCGCCGTATTCCGGAGACCAATCGTAAAGACGTCGCCCTCAACACCGTCGTCAATCGCGGCGAGCCGTTTCTGGAAGGGATCGAAGTCGAAGGCCGGCTGGTGATCATCTACAGCAAGTACGACATCAGTTGCGCTTTGGAGAAACAGGCCTCGCTCGAATGCGCCGGCTACGTCCCCGAAGACGCCCTCAAAATCGCGGTGAATATCGTGCTGTACGCGATGTTGCAAGATTTGAATTGAGGGATCACGACCACGATTGCCCTTCGAGTTCGATCACCCCTTCTTCGATCAAATGCTCCGCCTTGCGTTCGACTTTGCGGTAATAATGTTGCTGCTTTTCCGTCAGGTCTTCGAACGGCATCTGCTTGAGGATGCGTAGGGCGTATCGCGGGCGGGTCTGCTGTTGCAAGACGATGCCGGCGAGCGTCAGTTCCAGGTGCAGGTCGTTGCCGGGGAACCGGGCTGCGTATTCTTCCATTAGCGGCACGACCGCCGTCCAGTTCTCGGTCTCCCAGATGATCTGGATCAACTGGCGGAGATCGGGCTGCGGGAGTTGGAACGAACTCCACATATGCTTGAGGTTCCGCAGCTCGGCGATCGCGGCGGTCGGCTTGGCGTCGCTGATGAACTGCCTGAGTTTTTTGAGCGTCTTCTTCTTGAATGCCGACCGCTGCGTCGAGATTTCGACGGCGTCGTCGGTCTCCTGGACGTTACTTTCCGCCGCCCACGATTTGGTATCGGGCAGAATGCTTCCCGATCCGTAACGGTACGTTTCGAGCGAATTGTTATTGCCGTGGCTTCCCTTCCAGACGGCGAACAGATCCCAGTTCTCGCAATCGACCCATTTCTGTTTGAGCATCACCGTGCCGATGGCGAAACCGATGACGGCCCCGGTCAGATGCAGCACTTCGCTGGTCGCGACGAACTGTTGCTGCAGCAGATAGTCGACCAGCATCCAGACCATCTGGCTGATGAGATAAAAGATGGCGAACGTCAGAATCGTCACTTCGAAGGTAAAGGCCCGGATGACGAAAGCGAACCAGAAAAACGCGAAACAGATCATTTCATTCTTGGGCGCCCAGACCATCGCAATAGCGAGCAGGCCGAAAATGATGCCCGAGGCCCCGCCCGCCCCGCGCGAATCGCCATCGTAACCCAGCATCAACAATTGAATGCCGAGGGCATAGATGAGGCCGATGCCGAGATACAGCAGCAAGAACCGCCACCAGCCGAGTTTCCCTTCCACGACGAGGCCGAAGCCCCAGAGGAAAATCATGTTAAACAGCAGGTGAATGAAGTTGAAATGAACGAAGTTGCACGTCAGCCATTCGAGGGGATGCAGCCCGCCGCCGTAGGTGAGAATCCATCCCTCCCATTCGGGAGAAACGACGCCGGCGACGGCGGCGAAATAGAGCAGCGTGTTGGCGACGATGAGCGACAGGGTCGTCCACGGCCAATAATAGATGGGAGCATCGGTATTGACGGGGATGAGAAAAAAGAACATCTCTCACATCCTGGCCCGGGCGGAGGAATCACGAATGACGAAATCCGAATGTCGAATGAAATTCCCAAGCGGATTCATCCGTCAATGGGCATTCGTTATTTCCCCCCACGATTGAAATGCTCGTTCTGCGTGGGAATCAGCACATCCAGGATATCTCGTAACACCTGTGCGGGGGAACCGGTCGCTTCGATGCGCGAAATGAGTTCCGACGGATAATAATTCAGCACCGGTTCCGATTGCTGGCGATACACATCGAAGCGATGGCGAATGACTTCTTCGTTGGCGTCGTCGGCGCGGTTTTCGTGGATGGCCCGGCGTTTGATGCGATGGATCATCTTGATTTCGTCGCTGCACACGAGATAAATCACGCGGAGCACGCGGATGTCCTCTTCCAGCATTTTCGCCTGATTGACGTTCCGCGGAATGCCGTCAAGCACGAGCAAATCTTCGCGGGGCTTGTACGACGACAAGGCGATCTGGCCCTGCAATCCGTGCCGCCAGATGTTGATCGTCATTTCATCGGGGACGAGCCGGCCCTGGGAGCTGAACTCGTAGACTTTCTGTCCCAGTTCCGAACCGATATCGAGCGAACGAAACACGTCGCCGCAGGAGAGGTGAAAGAACCCTGGAATCTGTCCCAGAATTTTTCCTTGCGTCCCCTTGCCGACGCCCGGCGCTCCGAACAAGAGCACGGCTGGATTGCGTTTGTCCGCCATGGTGCTGGTTCCAGACATCAGATCGCTGTTTTCAGTTTTCTAGTGCTGACGGGAAAAACATGGAGTTCACGCCGCGCCGCTGCGGCAATATCTCAAATCCCAATGAGAACTTCGCAGGCGTTCGCCGTCGTCCGCGCATTCGCACCGGCGAAAGACGATGACGGCAGCGCCTTTCATTTCGCCGGTTCATTTCACAAGCGAGGCCATTGCCGTTTGCTTATCGGCCCAGGAACGCCACGACTTGCCCGACGTCCACGGGGAGCGACACATCTTCGTGCGAGGGATTCGTAATCACACGGGCTTCGAGCCCTTTTTTGTCGAAAGCGATCCAATCGGCGCGCTCGACGTTAATCCCTTCGACTTGTTCCGCGTAGAGTTTCTTCAAATTGGGGCGATTGCGGATGGTGATCACGTCGCCCGGACGAACCCAGATGCTGGGAATGTCGACGGTCTTGCCGTTGAGCTGAAAGTGGGCGTGCACCACCGCCTGCCGCGCCTGCATGCGCGTATTGGTGAACCCGGCCCGGCGAATCACATTGTCGAGACGGCGTTCGCAGAGAATCATCAAGTTTTCACCGGTGTTGCCGGGCATCCGCTGCGCTTTGTCGTAATAACGGCGCAACTGGCGTTCGCGCATGCCATAATAAAATTTGATTTTTTGTTTTTCGGCGAGCGCGAGGCCGTAGTTCGAGAGTTTGCGACGGCGTCCATGCATACCGGGGGGATTCGGTCGGCTTTCGAGCACTTTCACCGCGCCGGAATTCTCAAAAACCATGGAACTCAATCGTCGATTGATCCGTCCTTTGGGGCCAAGATACCTTCCCACTCAATCTCTCCTTGCCAGTTCAATGTGGCGCTTTGCTAAATGACCGCTGCTGATTGTCCACTGTTCTGTTGACCCGCGGCGTCACAACTGCAGAATTATGGTTCGTCGAGGTTTTAATTTCAGGGAATGGTTTATAACCACGCCACACGACGGCGTTACATTCACCATCGTCGTGCCTGAAATCGAATTCCGAGAAACTCTGACTTTAGCCATCCCCAAGAGTGAATGCAAGTGAGTGTGAGCCCTGTTTTTCCGTACGATGATCCGGTAGGATGCCATCGTCGGTTTTCACAATCCAGGGATCTCTTTGCCGGAACATCGCTGCGTTTGCCTGCGGGCTCTGTGAAAGAGGGCTCCTCCTCACTTGATTTATTGGCACTCGTAACTCACTATTGGAAATTATGTTACGGCATTTGGCGACGTTGACGAGAGCCGCTGCCTCTTGCATTCCCTCATCTGGAGACACACAAGCCATGTCGGTGCGAATCTTCTCATCCGGTCTGCAAAAATTTTCTCGTCGCCGGTTGCCGGTTGTGCTGATGGCGGCAAGTTTTATCGCGGGGACAGCGTTTTCATCGACTCGCGGCGACGACGTCCATTGGAAACGGCTTAAACTCGACGAGCGATTTCGCTCTGAAGGGGTCGCCGCGGCCGACGTCAATCACGATGGACTAAACGACGTTTTCGCCGGCGACGTCTGGTACGAAGCCCCGGAGTGGAAAGTCCACGCCCTTCGTCCGGTCGGCAACTTCGTGGCGGGAGTCGGTTACAGCAACAGTTTTGTGAACTTCGCGCACGATGTGAATCAAGACGGCTGGGCCGATCTCATTCTGATCGGCTTTCCGGGCGATCCCTTCTACTGGTACGAGAATCCCAAAAACGCAGAGGGGAACTGGAAAGAGCACGTCATCTGGCATAGCGCGTGTAACGAAGGCCCGTACTTCGCCGATCTGACGGGCGACGGCGTTCCCGAAATTCTGCTCGGTTCGCAGCCCGAGGCTCAACTCGGGTTTCTATCGGTTCCGCCCGCCGAAAAGGCGACGGAGAAATGGAACTTCATCCCCGTCGGCACGCCCGGTGATCCGAATCTCAACGGGACGTTCAAGTATTATCACGGGCTCGGCATCGGCGACATGAACGGCGACGACCGTCTCGACGTGCTCATCGCGCACGGTTGGTGGGAGGCCCCGGAAAACCGCGAAACCGAAGAATGGAAATGGCACCCGTACGTTCTCTCCGCCGACGGCAATCTCCCCGCGCTTCCCGTCAGCGACATTCACGCCGTCGATCTCGATCTCGACGGCGATCAGGATCTGCTCACCGCCTCGCCGCACGGTTATGGCGTCTGGTGGTTCGAGAATGTCAGCGAAGGAGACGATTGGAAGTTCAAGCAACACGTCATCGACGAATCGTTCTCGCAGACGCATGCCAGTTTTCTCGTCGACATCAACGGCGACGGCGAGCGAGATTTCGTGACCGGCAAGCGCTATTTCGCGCATAACGGCGGGGATCCCGGTGCCAACGACCCGGTCGTAATGTATTGGTACGAGATCAAACGCACGAAAGGCCTGGCTCCCGAATTCGTCGCGCACGAAATCGAAGCCGGCCGCGACACCGGCGTCGGCACGCAGTTCGCGATTCAGGATTTCGACGGCGACGACAAGCTCGACATCGTGCTCTCGAATAAAAAGGGGGTGAACGTGTTGTTGCAAGTGGCGGGAGAGTAATCCGGTTAGCCGCGACGCAACGCGGAGCGCTAGCCCGTAGTCTTCGACTACTTATCGTCGAGCAATTTGAGCAACTCGTCGCCGCCGTATTTTTGACCCATTTCCGATTTCGCCCACTGGCGCAGTTCAGCAGCGTAGGGTTTCAGCGCTTCGCGAGAATAATCGCGCTTCAATTTCTCAGTCAGCTTCACGCGGCGTTCAAACTGAGCCAGTCCCACTCCCTCAAGTTCCTTCGTACGATACACAGTCGGTGCGACAATCAATTTGACAATCGTCGCCAGAGTCTCATCCGATGCAGGCATATTCAGCAGATAATCCACCAGATGTACTTGAGAGTTGCCTTTTGCCGTCAAGCACGCATTACAAAAATGATGGCGACCGTCGGGATCGCCGAACTTCATGAGAATTCCGGCAGCGAAGAGTTGCTGCGTCGGCGTACCATTCTTGAGCGAGTCTCGCCAGCCATCGATGCGTCTTGACTTACGCACGATGCGATAGATCTCTAGAAAATCGCCCAAGTCCAACGGACGCTCGGGATCCGCAGCCGCAATAAGCAAAAGATCTTCGAGAGCATCCGAAGGAATCATAGGATCGAGGGCGGTGAGGTATTTCTTAGTCGCCGAGGATCCTTCCGGAATCCCGATGACAATCGAATCGAGCATTATCGCTTTTTTGGATGAGCCGTATTCGAAATGCAGAAAAAGGTTTTCAATATCTTTAGTTCCCTCTGCCGAACCGCTGCCGGTCGAGAACCGAAACGGAATCCGCTTCTCTCGCCATTCGGTCTTGAAATCGGTGACGGTCACTTCCTCGATGGGGCCGGTGCGGATGGAAACAGTGTAATCCGCCACCGGTTTCAACGTCATCTCCTGTGACGGCCCTATGATTCCTTCGTCGAACCCTTTGACATCGTGCGAAGTTTTATCGACGGACCACACCAGGATGCGGTGATGCTTGTATGACTCGGCCTTATCCGCCGTGGCGTTGGCTTTGTTCGCGGCAGAACCGCAGCCCGAGAACGTGCTCATGGTTGCGATGAGCCCAAGAGACATGAGACGGTGCATGGCGTTCTCCCGATGGAATGAGTTGCTCGCTTTCCGATTCGACAAATGAAGTGTACATAATCTGCGCAAGGTGTATAGGTCAAAGTCTACCGGAAGCTCTCTCGATCATGTAATATTCGTTGACGATTTCGAATGCTCTCTCCGCGCATGATGCAGCGGAGCTGCGAAGACTTGCGTTCCCAAGCGGGAGCTTGGGAACGAGAATCAAAGTTTAGCCGCGACGCAACGCGAAGTGCTAACCCGTAGTCTTCGACTACTTATCGTCGAGCAATTTGAGCAACTCGTCGCCGCCGTATTTTTGACCCATTTCCGATTTCGCCCACTGGAGCAGTTCGGTGGCGTATGGTTTCAGCGCGCCGCGTGAATAATCTTCGCTTAACGCACGGATTAAGCCATATCGTCGCTCGATATCGGCAACGCCGACTCCGTCGGGCGCTTGTGTCAGGTAAAGTCGCGGCAACACGAGCAATTTCACCATCGTCGATAAGGCTTCATCCGACGCAGGCATTTGGACTAAGATGTCAACGAGGTCAACTTGCAGATTACCCTTCGTTTCCAGGCAAAACTTGCAGAAGGTGCGCCGACCTTCGGCGTCGCCAAGCGACATCAGTACGCCCGCGGCGTCGAGCCGTTGTTTCGGAGTCCCTTTCTTGAGCAAGTCTTTCCAACGGTTCAATTTTTTCGACGATCCGAGCAAATTGTAAGTTTGAAGCAAGTCGCCGAGATCCAGCGGCGATTCGCGCTCCGCTGCCGCCATTAGCACGAGATCTTCAAGCGCATCCGCTGCTCCCACGCGATCGATTTCGCTGAGATAGGTTTTGGTGCCCGACGGACCGACGGGAATGCCGATGAGAATCGAATCGAGATTCTTCGCCTTCTTGGTGGTGCCGTATTCGAAATGCAGAAAGGGTTCGACGAGATCGTGCGATCCTTCCATCCGGGTCGTGGCGAACGAGATCGTGTACGGCAGACGCTTCTCCTGCCACTCGGTTTTAAAATCGGTGACGGTTACATCCTCGATGGCACCGGTGCGAATGTTGACGGCGTAATCCGCGACCGGGTTCAACGCGATCTCTTGCGATGGGGCGATAATTCCTTCGTCGAAACCTTTGACGGCGTGCGTCGTCTTGTCAATGGACCAGACCAGAAAAAGATGGTGCCGATACGAATCCGCCTTTTCCGCCGTCGCCTTGGCTTCGCTTGCCGCCGAACCGCAGCCCGAGACCATGGTCATGACTGCAATGAGACCGAGACACATGAGGCTTTGCATGGTATTCTCCGGAAGGTGTGGGTTGGTCATTTTTTCGATTCGTCGAACTGAAGTGTACACAACGCTCTTTAGTCGTCTAGGTCAATGTCTACCGAATCGTTTCTCGATCATGTAATATCCGGTGACGATGCCGAATGCTTTAGGAGCGACCGGCGCAGCAGAGCTGCGAAGACTTGCGTTCCCAAGTGGCAGCTTGGGAACGAGGAATTTCAACACGAGAGAAACAACACAGCATGACTCAAAAAATTCGACTGGCCATTATCGGCGCGGGGGCCGTTTCTGATTTTCATCACGTGCCGGGGATTCAATATCACCCGCAGGCGGAGTTGGCGGCGGTGTGCGATCCCAATGAAGCACTGCTGGCTCAGCGACAGAACGATTGGGGACCGACCAAACAGACGACGCATTACGAAAAAATCGCCGGCGATCCCGAGATCGATGCGGTGATCATCGCCACGCCGAATTTCACGCACAAACCGATCGCGCTCGCGTGCATCGCCGCGGGGAAACATGTGATGTGCGAAAAGCCGCTCGGCCTTAACTTCGCCGAATCGGCGGAGATGTACCGCGCGGCCAAAGAGAAAAACGTCCGCCATATGACGGCGTTCACGTATCGCTTCGCGCCGTCGATGAAGTATCTGCAACACCTGCTCAAAACCGGTATGCTCGGCCAACCGCGACACTTTCGCAGTCAGCGATTTCTTGATCTCCCCGAGACGAGTTGGAGTTGGCGGCAGATCAAGAAACTCGCGGGGGCGGGGGATCTGTTCGACATGACGATCCATCGCATCGACTTCGCCCAGAATCTGCTCGGGCCGATTACGGAAGTCTGCGGCGCGGTCGCACAGTTCGCCAAGCGGGACAAAACGGCGGAGGGCCAACCCTGCCCCCCCTCCGAAGTCGACGACTGGTCGGCTCTCATCGGCCGCTTCGAGTCGGGAGCCGTCGGCGTGTGGGAGGGGAGCACGTTGATGAAAGGCCATCACAACAACGGCGTCGGCTTCGAGTGGGCCGAAATTAACGGCAGCGAAGGCTCGGCGGTCTATCAACTCGTCGAACCAAACTCGATTCTCATCGGCAAGCACGGCGGCAGCATGGAGAAAGTTAATGTGCCTGCGGAGTTCCTCAAACCGGCGACAAGTTTGCGCGACCCGAGTGAGGGACTCCCGAGCACCGTCTTTCGCTACGACCTTGTCTATGAGTTCGTGAGCGCCATCGTCGAGGGACGCGACGCCGTCCCCGGTTTCGATGACGGCGCCCGCGCCCAAGCGGTCGCCGACGCGGTGCTCGACTCGTACGACCAGAAGAAGTGGATGACGATCGATGCGAGGATGTAGGGGGGCGTCGAGCGGCGTTTCGCCGCGCTGACCCACCGAGACCGAATGACGAATGTCGAAGCACAAATGACGAATCAAATCCGAATGTCCAAATGACGAAGCGATGCGATCCTTCGTCATTCGAATTTCGAGCTTCGACATTGATTCGTCATTCGGATTTCGACATTTGACATTTACACGACACGTCCGCAAATTCAAAAGCCCCCTTGCTTGCGCTGCGGGCTTGTAAACAGGAAAAAATCGAAAGGCAGGCTTGTGAGCAATTCTTCGCGGATGCCGCTGCATTATCAGATTCTTATCGCACTCCTGATCGGCGTGACCGTCGGACTGATTTTTAATTTCCGTTTCAGTCAACGCACGACGGAAGTCGAACTCCCCGATCTGGAAATGAGCGTCGAGCCCGATCCGCAAGTCTTCCACGTTTTGTTCAACGGCGGCGCCGGGCCGCAGCGTCAAACGCTCGGCAGTTTCTCGGCGCTCGAAAAACGGTATCCGCAACTGGCGGAACTGTATCACCGCGAATATCCGCAGGGAACCGAACCGGTCGCCGCGACGCTGGTCGTCAAGAATCGCACCCTGAAAATCGACGAAGACCTCGACCAGATCACCCTCATGCATTCGGGGACGCTCGACGGCGCTCCCTTTACCGACACCATCAATGCGCGCGATCCCGCCGAACTCGTCAGAAAATTTCCCGAGTGGGGACCGGCTTACGCGGCATACGGCGGCACCCCGTCGCGCACATTGGCGGACTGGGCAAAAGCGATCGGCGATCTGTTTCTGCGGATGCTTAAAATGATCAGCATTCCGCTCATCGTCACGTCGCTGGTGACCGGCGTGACGGGACTCGGGAGTTCCCGTCAACTCGGAAAAATGTTCGCCAAAACGCTCGGTTATTATGTCACAACCAGTCTCCTGGCGATCACAACCGGAATCTGCATGGTCAATCTGATTCGGCCGGGCGTCGGGGCCATTCTGCCCGGGGAGGGCGCTGGTGCGATCGAGGGAGCAGACCAGACGCTCACCGGTATTTTCGGGAATCTCATCAACGACATGATTCCTCCCAACCCGATCGCCGCGCTGACCGATGCGAATTTCCTTTCGATCATTACGTTTAGCCTGCTGATCGGGATCTTCACGATCCGCGCGGGCGAAAAAGCGGGACGAATATTTCGTGAGTTTTTCCAGGCCGCATTCGAAGTCATGATGGGAATGACGCAATTCGTGATCGGCCTCGCACCGATCGGCGTCGGGGCTTTCATGATTTATGCGACTGCCTCACAAGGGCTGCAAATCTTTTCAACGCTGGCCTGGTACATGCTCACGGTGTTTCTCGCACTCCTGGTGCATGCCTGCGTGGTGCTGCCGCTGTTCGTGGCGATTCTCGGCCGGCGTTCGCCGTGGAAGTTCGCCCAAGCGATGAGTCCCGCCCTCATGACGGCGTTTTCGACGGCGTCGTCTAACGGAACGTTGCCGCTGACGCTCACCAGCGTGGAGACCCGCGCGGGGGTGCCGAACCGGGTCAGTTCGTTTGTGCTCCCCCTCGGGGCGACGATCAACATGGATGGCACTGCACTTTACGAAGCGGTCGCCGTGCTGTTCATCGCTCAAGCCACGCCCGGCTTCGCCATGTCCGTGCAAGCACAAATTCTGGTGGCGGTGACCGCTTTACTGGCCAGCGTGGGGGCCGCGGGCATACCGCACGCCGGGCTGGTGATGATGGCGATCGTCCTGCAGGCGGTGGGCCTTCCGTTGGAAGCCCAGGGGGTGATTCTCGCCGTCGACCGAGTTCTGGACATGTGCCGGACGACCGTCAACGTCTGGAGCGATGCCTGCGGCTGTGCCGTCATCACCCGCTTGACTGAGGGAGAAGCAGGATAGGGAGATGAGGGGAGGATTTTTGTCTCCCTATCTCCCTATCTCCCTATCTCCCTATCTCCCTATCTCCCCATCTCCCCATCGCGTATCGTACTCATTCCACCTTGTCTACCAACTCAACGCCATTTTCCTAATTAGTCCGTCTTCTCGATATCACCGGCACGATCGGCATAATCCGAACATTTTGACAATCCTCTGGAGTTTGTCCGAAGTCCTCTAACCGGAACAACCGATACAGGACGTAGATCCTATTGTCTCGGTGTCAGCACCACTTACGGGCGGTCTATTCGTCCTCACCTTTCAGTCACTCCAGATTGCTGAAGCCCCCCGATGACCAGAATATCAACACTCTTGACGACATGCCTGATCGTGACCGGGATTTTCGGCGCAGGGAATTCCTCCTGGGCTCAGTATGGACCGGGCGGTCCGGCGGGGTCTCCCGCATATCCGCCTCCGGCATATGGTCCCCCGGCGGCCGATTACAGTCACGTCGGCTATCCGCAGTACGGCGGACCGCCGAGCTTTAGCGGACCCGCGGGCTTCCGGCCCGTGGAGGGAGTCCAGTTTTGCGACTCCGACGGCATCGCCATTCGCCAGCTTCCCGAAGATCGGGGCTGGGGATACCAGGATACGCCCGCCGACAGGCTCCTTAAAGACGTGGCCCGCGACAGTTGGATCCGCATCGAATATCTCAACTGGGACTTCGAACGTCCCGGCGATACGCTGCTCGGCGAGCCGGTGCAATTTATCGATAATCCGCGCATCCCCTTCGATGTCTTCGCGGGGGGCGTGCTCATCGGGCAGGCTCGTGTTCCCGATACCAACGACATCCGCCTCAGCGACGTCAACGGCATCCGCGGCACGTTCGGCATTCCGACCACGATGGGCGATTTCGAAGCCAACTTCTTCGGCTTCCAAAACGAGAAGCACCTCTCGGTGGCGCGCGATCTTCCCTCCGACATCCCGCCCGAACTGGGAACCTTCGTCGGGACGAGCACCCTCGTCAACGGCGCGCTGGGCGATAACATCTTCCTGTACGACAACAGCTTTCAGGCGGAATGGGAAAGCAAAATCTGGGGAACCGAAGCCAACTTCATCATTAGTCCCGATAGGGGCGGCGAAGGCTTGAAGCTCAGGCCGATGGGGGGCTTCCGCTACATCAACATTCGCGAAGGTTTGAATCAAAGAGGCGTGTTCGATTCGTTCGGCTTTCTGGCGCCGCTCACCAGCACCATCGAATCGCAAACCAACAACAACATCTATGGGCCGCAAATCGGCTTGCGGGCCGAACTCGTGCACCGCTGGTTCACCTTCGCGGTCGAACCGAAAGTCATGCTCGGGATGAACTCCTATCAGGATTCGGTGACGACGACGGCATTGCGGTCGTTCGCCGATCCCACGGTGAAGACCACTGCCAGCGATACCGACGTCGCCGCTGGCGCCGAACTCGGCGTCAACGCCCGGATTCGCCTGACCGACAGCCTGTTTTTGACGGTGGGCTACAACCTGTTGTGGTTCGGCAACGTGCAGCGTCCGCACGAAATCATCCGCTACAACGACAACGGCCCGTTCCCCAATCCGCCGGACGTCGTCACCAACCCCAACCGCGGCGACATGCGTCTGCAAGGTTTGTCGGTCGGCGGAGAATTCCGCTTCCGCTAACGCGACGATTGCCGATGGCGTCTCAATCTGATCAAATCACGTTCCCGGGCTTTGGCTCGAGAACGTTTTTTTGTGGATGGTCCAGACCGCGAATAGCATCAAAAAAACGCAAAGAACATAAAAGGAATTCAAAAGATTGAAACATGGCGCGAGCTTTGCCCGCACCCAAAGTTTTTACATACGAAACCAGAAGAGACTTGTCACGCGAAGGCGCAAAGTGAAGAGTTCGACTTGACGAGACAATAGTTGTGGATTTCTTTGCGCCTTCGCGCCTTCGCGTGACACCTGCCTTTCACTGGCGGCAGACGTCGGGCATAGTCCGCAGATTTTCGCAGACGGACGCATAGCGCTTTCGACATCAAACATTTTACGCGCCGTGCGCAAATTCTGCCCATTAGTAGTGCAGAGACTTTGAAAAAATCGCCTTGATCTCTCTGCGAGCTCTCGTTTCAAATTCTTTGTTTTGTTTTCTCTTGTGCTTTGAGAACAGGGAGTTTGCCGTTCGGCTAAAGTGTTGCCAAATTTCTAAAATAATGGCTTGCAGGAGAGTATTTTCGCGATACGATCAGGATGGCGGCGTTTATACGTATTTAATGACAGCCCTTTGACGACGACTCTTGGGAGACATTCATGGCCCCGCTCACATTCATCGTTGCACGTTTCATCCGTCGACACGGCTTCAAGCTGCTGTCGTGCCTAATTTTCGCCGGTCTGGTCGCCGTGACAAATCATCGCGCGTGCGCGGCGGTGATGACTTTTAGTGGAGACTCGACGGACGAAGCCGACTGGCAAGCCGCCGCCGGTGCGACGTCGCTCGAGAATTTTGAATCGTATTCGGCGGGCGTGCAGATCTCGAGTTTGCCTGCGCTGGGGCTCAGTTTCGATGAACTCGCAGGCGGCGGGTATCCGGTGACGTACCTCTTCAGCGAGGGCCCGCCGCACGGTCCGATGCATCTGGCCAATTTCCCCAACGGCGTCGGCGGCAGCAACCAGTTCGACGATATCGTGGCCCACGTCCTGCCCGGTTACGAAATCACCGCCTTCGGGTACTGGAACGGCGACGGTCAAAGCGACACGCTGTTCGCCACCGCGTACGACGAGTCGGATAACGTCATCGCCACCATCGGCGCGTTCAAAGACCAATTCGCCGGACTGGTCGCCGACACGCCGATCGCCCGCATCGTCTTCGACGGCACGACCGGCGACGGCTGGGACCACATGGACGGCCTGCAGACAAACGCCCTCGCCGTCCCCGAACCGGCGACGGTGTGGTTGCTGGTGACGGGATGCGTCGGGTTGATGATGTATCGCCGGGCGCGTTGAAGGCGATCGCGATTTTCGGTTGATGCCATAAACTGATTGGGAATTCATCAACATTCTGCATCTTGAGGCGAATTGCACTGCTGACCCAAAGTCTGCCTTACAGAAAACTTCCTATAGCCGGCACCCGGAGTGTGGCTTAACATCGATCCGGACGACATTAAAGACGCTGAATCAGGGGGTCTGTTTTTGGTTGTAGCCGGCGGGCCTTCTGAATACGGCGATTCCGTAAAAAGCAAAGATCAGACCCGAAAACGAGTGCGATACCAACTCCCAACCTCGATCGTCCATTTCTTTTAAGGCCGTTTCGAACAAACGTGTTCCTTGCCAAAGGCGACCGATGAATCGGGGCTTTTCGGCCGCGCCAACTTGCGCCCCCGGTGTATTCGGATCCGGTGAAGTAAACATCCAACGCCGACCTTTATTGTCAGGCGTTCCCATAACGATTGTGGCATACTCCCAGTCTGCCATTTCATGACCCTTTGCTGTTGGGTTTTGTGATTCGAACCGCCGGTCGGCGCGGCAAAAGACGTCGAGCCGCCCGAAATATTCACCCTCACCGACGACCGACGGGATTTCGTTCAACAATGGTCAGATTGATGCTCGCAATTCCACGGCTGAAGCAAAGCCGTCAGCAGTGGCAGTCCGAAATTCCGGCTACGCCAGCCACTCCGGTATCACCTTCCCGCCCACGTCCGTCAAACGAAAATCCCGTCCCTGGAAGCGGTGCGTTAGCTTCAAATGGTCGACGCCGAAGAGGTGTAGCAGCGTGGCCTGGAAATCGTTGACGTGGACGGGATCTTTCGCGACGCCCCAGCCGATTTCGTCGCTCTCGCCGTAGGTCTGGCCTCCCTTGATGCCGCCGCCGGCCATCCAGAAGGTGAACGCATACGGATGGTGGTCCCGGCCCGTGTTCGCTTCCCGCGCGGCGCCGCGGTTTTCTCCCAACGGCGTGCGGCCGAATTCGCAGCCCCAGACCACCAGCGTCTCTTCGAGCAGGCCGCGGGCCTTGAGGTCTTTGATGAGCGCGGCGATCGGCTGATCGACGGCGCCGGCGTTATATGGCAGTTCGTTGTCGAGATTGCTGTGATGGTCCCACGATGCATACACGATGTTCACGAAGCGAACGCCGCGCTCGACCAGCCGGCGGGCCAACAGACAATTGCGGGCGTAGCTCTTGTAGGTCTCTCCCTGTTTGCCGCGGCCGCCGACGAGGTGTGCCGGTTCGGGGCGATCGACGCCGTAGGCTTCGAGCGTTTCTTTCGATTCGCCCGAGATGTCGATCAGGTCGGGGGCGGCGGATTGCATGCGATAGGCGAGTTCGTAACTCGAAATCCGGCTGGCGATCTCGGGATCGTGCAGGGACTCGAAGCGCGAGGCATTCAGATCGCGGAGGACGTCGAGACTCTTGCGCTGCAACTCGCGCGGTAGGCCGTTGGGATTCGCGAGATTGAGCACGGGTTCTCCTTCCGTGCGAAACCGCACGCCGGAGTACAAGCTGGGCAGAAACCCGCTCTGCCACAACGTGCTGCCGCCGCTGGACCCTCGTCCGCTGGTGAGGACGACATAGCCGGGAAGATTTTGCGAGGCGCTGCCCAATCCGTAAGTGATCCACGAACCCATGGAGGGGAGACCGAACGTCGGCCGGCCGCATTGCACGAGCAGTTGTCCCGGGTGGTGGTTGAATTGGCTCGAATGCAGCGAATGGATCATCAGCATATCGTCGGCACAGGTGGCTAGATTCGGCATCAGGTCGGAGAATTCCATGCCGCATTCGCCATGCCGCGAGAATTTGCGTTTGGTGCCGAGCAGCGTGGCAGTATCCTTTTGAATGAAGGCGAAGCGGACGTTTTCGACCAGCGATTTCGGGACGGGCTGACCGCTCAGTTCGTTGAGCTTCGGCTTCGAGATATACAAGTCGAGATGCGACGGCGCATCGGCCTGAAACAGGAAGATGCACGACTTGGCCTTCGGTGCAAAATGCGCCGCCCGCGCCATCAGCGGATTTACGGTTTTGAGCGGCGGAGCCGCGCGCGAGGCATCGTCTTCGAGCAGCATCGAGGCGAGAGCCGTCATCCCCAGCCCGCTGGCGGTCGAGGTCAAGAATTCGCGACGCCGCTGTTGATAGAGTTCGTGGACAGGATGCATGTGTCGTCTCCGTTTTTCTCCCTCTCCCGCCGGGAGGGCCGGGGTGAGGGTGCCATTTTCTGTACCTGCGTCGCTTTGTTTAGCAGCTAGCGCTCCGCGTTGCGTCGCGGCTAAACGGCTGACTTACGCTCGAAACTTATTCTCGTGTAACAAATTCATCCAGGTTCAAAATCGTTCGCGACAGCACCGTCCAGGCGGCCGATTCGGCGGGGGCGATTTCTGGCGGACGATTCGGGTCGGCGACGTGGATGCCTTCTTCCGTCTGTTGCGTGTAGTACGCGCGGGCGGAGTTTAATAGATCGATTAACGCCTGCTGTTCGGCGACCAGCGCTTCGCGACCGAGCGTGAGGCGAAATGCCAGATGGATGCGCGAACTGTCTTCATTCGAGGGGGACTTGAGCAGGCGGGTGCCGAGCGCGCGGGCGGCTTCGACGAACGATTCTTCGTTGAGCATCACGAGCGCCTGCAGCGGCGTGTTGGAACTGACTCGGTCGAGACTGGTGACGTTTGAATCGGGACAGTCGAACGTCATCAGGTTGGGATGAGGAGCCGTCCGCTTGAAGAACGTGTACATGCCGCGGCGGTAACGGTCGTCTCCTTCGCTGTTGTTCCAGCGGAAGTTGTTGGCGTAACTCAATTCGGCGACTGCGGCCGGCATCGGCGGGAAGACGCTCGGCCCGCCGATCTTTTGCGACAACAGGCCGGCGACTTCGAGCGTGATGTCGCGCAGCGATTCGGCCTGCACGCGGAAACGATTTTGTCGATGCAGAAAGATGTTCTGCGGATCGGTCTCGGCGTATTCCGGCCGATGGGCCGACGACTGGCGATACGTCGCACTGGAGACGATCAAACGGATGAGTTGCTTGCGGCTCCAGCCGAGACGAATATATTCGCGCGACAGCCAGTCGAGCAGTTCGGGATGCGTCGGGGCATCGCCTCTGACGCCGAAGTCGTTGAGCGTGCCGACAAGCCCCCGTTCGAATAGATGCTCCCAGATTTGATTGACGGCGACGCGCGGCGTGATCGGGTTGCCGCTTGCCATCAGCCAGTTCGCCAGATCGAGCCGGTCGGCTCCTTTTTCGCCGTCGCGCGGTTCGAACGGGTGCAGCACGTTCAACGGCGCTGGCTGCAATTCGTTCGCAGTCATCGGGCTGAGAAAATCGCCGCGACGCAGAATGTACGTTTTTCGCGGTTCGTTCACTCGCTGCGCGATTACGCGGACGTCCATTTTCGGTTCGACCGGTTTCTGCTGCTGATGGGCGGCGATGGATTGCGTGATCGATTTCGCGGTTTCGTCGCGCGTCATGTAATAGTCGAGCAACGCGGTTTGTTGTTCGGCGGTTCGTCGATCGTTGGCGACGGCGAGAATCTCGCGAATCGCAAGCGGCAACTCATCGCCCGTTTGCAGTTGCAGGCGGAAGCGGCCGAGCGTGTGCTGACCGCCGTGCTGTTGGCTGATGCTGACGCGATACCAGGTTGTTCCCTCTTTGGAGAAAGGCTGTGAAGTCTGTAGCGTGAGGTGATGGTCTTGCCCCATCTGGGGCGAGATCGCCCAGCCGGTTTTTTCATCGCCGTCGATCGTCGCCGCGGCGGAGAATTGTTCTTGAGAGAAATCGGTCTCGGCGGCGGCGAACGTCAGCTTGTGTTCGTCCTTGAATTCATCGGACGGGGCGGCCTGACATGTGACTTCGTGCACGACGAAGTTGCCGTGCGAGATGCGGCCGGGGCCTTTGCCTCCGAGCGAATCATCGGCGAGCGTTTCGAGTTTCAGACCGGTGACGTTGGCGAGACCGGACGTAAAGACAATCTCGTATTTCGCTTTATCGGGGTTGTTACCGCCGACGAGGTACGAGCCGTCGTCGAGTTTTTGAAACGTCACGCCGGCATCGTCAGCGGAGATGCGAACGACGTCGAGCGAATGATATTCGCGGCGGCGCGGAAGTTCGGCTTGCAATATTGGCTCCCACGTCTCGCGGGATGCGACGAGTTGATCTTTGCGCGCCTGCCGTTCGGCGTCGAGCGTTTTTTGCTTTTCTTGATGTTGGGCGAGTTGGCGGAGATAGCGGTCGTACTGCGCGTCGGAAATGGCAACGCGGCTCGTGGTTTCGTCGCCGTTATTAAAGAAGGCGAACAATTCGTAAAACTCGGCCTGGCTGATGGCGTCGTACTTGTGGGTGTGACATTGAGCGCAGCCGACGGTCAGGCCCAACCAGACGGCCCCGGTGGTGTTGACGCGATCGATCGTCGCCTCGACGCGGAATTGTTCCTGATCGGTTCCTCCTTCGGTGTTCGTCAGCGTTTGCCGATGAAAGGCGGTCGCGAGACGCTGTTCTTCGGTCGCGTTCGGCAATAGGTCGCCGGCGAGTTGTTCGACCGTGAATTGATCGTAGGGCACGTCGTCGTTGACGGCGTTGACGACCCAACTGCGATAACGCCAGGCGTCGGGGCGGGGGTTGTCTTTTTCGTAACCGTCGCTGTCGGCGTAACGGGCTTTGTCGAGCCAGTGGCGGCCCCAGTGTTCGCCGAAACGGGGGGAGGCGAGCAATCGATCGACCAGTTTGTCGTACGCATCGGCGGATGCGTCCTGCTGAAAATCATCGATCTCGGCGGGAGTCGGCAACAGGCCGGTCAGATCGAGCGTTAACCGGCGAATGAGCGTCGTGCGATCGGCTTCGGGCGAGTGAGTCATGTTTTCAGAAGACAATTTCTTCATCACGAAGGCGTCGATCGGATTGCGAATCCATTCCGTATTATTGATGGCAGCGGTCGGAGGAGCGACGTCGGCCAGCGGCTGATACGCCCAGTGCGTCGACTTTTCGAGGGGAGGGTCATTCGCGGCCGGCCAGTTCGCTCCCTGATCGATCCACGCGCGGATCAGGCCGATTTCTGCGGCGGTCAGCGGTTCACCCTCCGGCGGCATCACCTTCTCGGGGTTCACACCGGCGATGAGTTGAACGAGAAGACTCTCGGCACTGTTTTTGGGGAGGATCACCGGGCCGTTGTCGCTTCCCAACAGGGCTTGCTCTCCCCGATCGAGGCGTAAACCGATTTCGTGGGTGTCGCTGCCGTGGCATTCCGTACATTTTGCGACGAAGAGCGGGCGGATGTCGGCGTCGAAGTCGATCTGCTTTTCGGCGTCGGGCGGGAGCATCGCCGCTGGTTTTTCCTCTGCGGAAATTTTACCGGAACCGATGGCGATTCCCCACAAGGCCCATGCCGCTAAGCAAAGATGCGGAATGAAGATGGGTTGAGTCTGTCCGGTCGTTTCGTCCATCAATCGCTGCCGCCGTTGAGCCATATCCGCAATCCTTCCGACCAGCGGGTGAGAGAATAATCATCGCAAACCGCTTATGTGACGGGGGTCGTTGTGCCGTCCTCCCCAAAATTCTGCGACAAAAGCGGTGTCGATGTACTCTGATCGATTTCAATCTGCGATCGAACTCTGTAGATTATGGTCTCATACCGACCCCTCGGTTGTCAAGAACCCCGCCACCCGCCGGGGATCTGATGGTATGTCGCAAGACGCCTTATGCGTTAGGCTTGCGGCACGGAAAGTGATCGGTTACAAGTTACGGTTCTGAATTCTACGATCGGCGGTGTTCGCGGTGCGCGAGCGGCTTCTGGTCTGACGCATAAGTTTTGCCTTCGAACGAGTTAGGAAATGTTGGCCATGGTTTACCGACCCCGTACGAAATTACATAAATTTCGGAGCACCCGCCGTTGTCCCAAGTGTGGGACGGTCGTCCGCCGTCGCGTTCGCTGCAAAGTCTGCCATTTGAAGCTGACAAAAGCACGCTTGCCGGGAATGTGATTCTGCTGCGGACGTCGTCGTTCGCCGGCCTCGTCGCCAAAAATCACTGTTCACTCCCGGGAGAAGCGCGATACCATAAAAGTGTGGTTATCAAAGCTCGTTGATATTCCGCCAGTTGGAGCCAGTGATGAATCATCGCGACGACTCCCTCCTCCGTGTCCGGTCATCTATCGGCGGGGCGGCTCACTTTCGCCGCCGCGAATTCTTGCGGATCGGGCTCGCCGGATTCTCTTCGCTGACTCTCCCCGAATTGTGGCGGTTGCGGTCGGCTCACGCTGAAGAGAAAAAACGCCGGACCTCGATCATTATGATCTGGCTCCCCGGCGGGGCGAGTCATCTCGAAACGTACGACCCCAAACCCGACGCCCCCGCGGAGTTCCGCGGCCCCTACAACGCCGTCAAGACGTCGGTCGAGGGGATGCACATCTCAGAACTGCTGCCGCGGCATGCACAGGTCGCTCATCGGTTTTCATTGCTGCGGTCGGTCCATCACAACGGGTTCTGTCATCAACAGGGGACGCATCAACTGTTGACCGGGCACCCCGTGCTTGAACTGAAACAGAAGCCCGACAACCCCGACTTTCTGGCGATCACCCATCTCGTCCGTCACGATGAGAATCGCTCGCTGCCGAATTACGTCGGCGTGCCGCCAATCAATTACTCCGGCTCGGCGTATATCGGGCCGACCTACGAACCGTTCGGCGTGCACGGCGATCCGAATTCCCCCGGTTTTTCCGTTCCCAACGTCGGACTCAGCGACGCCGCGCTTAAAACAAAACTCGAGCAGCGCGTCGGCCTGCGGCAAAGTTTCGATCGCCTGCGGCGGGATCTCGATCAAGCCGGCAGCATGAGGGCCTTCGATTCGTTCGAAGCCCAGGCGATGAATCTGCTCACCAGCGACCGCACGCGCGAAGCGTTCGATCTCTCGCAGGAAAGCGATGCCGTCAAAGACCGCTACGGACGCAACACCTGGGGGCAGCGCTGCCTGCTTGCCCGCCGACTGGTCGAAGCCGGCGTCGAGATCGTCACCACCCAATTCGACGGCCCGCTGTGCGGCCGCGTCGGGAATTGGGACGATCACGCCGTCAATCATAATGTGTTCGAGGGAATGAAATACCGGACGACGTTTTACGATCGAGCGGTGTCGACGCTCATCGAAGACCTCGCGGAGCGGGGACTCGATCAGGACGTGCTGGTTGTCGTCACGGGCGAATTCGGCCGCACGCCGCGGATTTCGTATTCGCCGAGCACCGGCGGAGGAACGGCGAGCGCCCCCACAGGAACCGTGCAACCCGGCCGCGATCATTGGCCTTCGGCGACTTCGATTCTGTTCGCGGGAGGGGGCATCGCCTCGGGACAAGTCATCGGTGCGACCGATCGCCGCGGCGAAGGGCCGATCGACCAGACAGTCTCGCGGGGCGATTTTCTGGCGACGCTGTACCGTCATCTGGGAGTCGACGCCGAGCGGATTGCGTTCAACAATTTTTCCGGCCGTCCGATCCCGATTTTGCAGGAAGGCAAGCCGATCCCGCAGCTCGTCGGCCGGGTGTGAGACTGAAGATTCACCACAGAGGCACGGCGCGGGCTTTGCCCGCAACCCAAGCTTCTGCGGACGAAACCAGCAAGAGGATTGTCACGCAAAGTCGCGAAGGCGCAAAGAAATCCAAGTCATTTTCCTCGACAAGTCGAACTCTTCCCCTTTGCGCCGTAGCGCCTTTGCGTGAGACCTGACTTTCATCGGATGCAGACGTCAGGCCGATCGACGCAGATAAAAGTCAAACATGACATGTAACGTCACCGTCACGGTATCTTCTCTGGATCAGAATTAACATGCCGGCTCCGTACGAGGCGATACTGCACAACTTGCGACAAGCGTTTCCGCAACCCGTCTCCGACCGCGTTCACGACGCCTACTTCGTCTTCTCGTTCTTGCGAGCGCTCGATCAGGTCGACGCCCTCAAATCGGTCACGCCGCTGTTGGGGACGCAGCGCGAACTCGATTATGAGACAGCCCGCACGAAAGTGATGGGGGATGCGCCACAGCATCTGGAAACCGTCGTCGCCGATCTGGTGAAACATCTCGAAGGAATGTTCATCTTCGGGCATCCGAAATCGCAGATCAACGTGGTTCCCGCGCCGACGATCCCCAGCATCATCGGCGGACTCCTGCCGTCGATCTACAATCCGAACCTCGTCAGCGACGAATCGTCGCGTCAGGTCGCGGTCGCCGAGGTGGAAGTCTCGGCGATGTCGGCCTCGCTGTTGGGGTACGATCCGCAGCAGGCCGCCGGCATTTTCACGTTCGGCGGGACGTCGACGCTGCTCTACGGATTGAAAATCGGGCTGGAAAAAGCGTGTCCCGGCACGATGAAAAAGGGAATCTCCGAACCGGCGGTCGTCTTCTGCTCGGAGCAGGCTCACTACGCCTGCCGGACAGCCGTCGCCTGGCTCGGTCTCGGTGAAGACCGCCTTATCGAAATTCCTTCGACGCCCGAAAATGAAATCCGCACCTGCCTGCTCGAAACCGAAATGCGGCGCGTGGTCAATGAAGGAACCAAAATCGCCGGCATCGTGGCGACGATGGGAACGACCGACGCCTTCGGCCTCGACGATCTCGAAGCGATCTGTCAGATGCGGGACGATCTGGTGCACGAGTTTTCGCTCGATTACATCCCGCACATTCACGCCGACGCCGTCATCGGCTGGGCGTGGAGCGCGTTCAACGATTACAACTTCGAACGCAATCCGCTGGGATTTCGCCACCGCACGGTGCGGGCGCTGGCGGGAGTGCAGCGGCGCATCGAACATCTGAATCTCGCCGATTCGCTCGGCATCGATTTTCATAAAACCGGCTTCACGCCGTATGTGTCGAGTCTGTTCCTCATTAAAGATGCGCACGAACTGCAGCGGATCGCCAAAGATCCCGCGTCGACGCCCTATCTGTTTCACGCCGGACAATACCATCCCGGGAAATACACGCTGGAGACGACCCGCAGCGGAGCGGGACCCCTCGCGGCACTCGCGAATCTGTCGCTCTTCGGCAAGGATGGCCTCCGCTCGCTGCTCGGGCATCTGGTCTCGATGGCCGAGTTGCTCCGCGAACATCTGGAAGGGCATTCGTCGACCGTCGTGCTCAACCGCGGCAACTTCGGCCCGGTGACGTTATTTCGCGTTTATCCCGACGACGTCGATACGTTCAGCGAACCTCAGAAGGAGTTTCACGATCCGAGAAAGAAGGAGCAACTCCGACGGCATAACGCTTACAACCGCCGCATTTTCGAGATCATGCACGACGACGCGATCCGCGGCGAGGGGGTTGTGATTTCGCTCACCGACTGTTACCGCGAGACCGACTACGGCGAACCGATCGTGGCCCTCAAATCGTATATCATGACTCCCTTCGCCGAAGAACAATACGTTTCGGCGGTGCTCGAATCGATCTGGAAGGCCCGCGATCAGATCGAACGCGAAACGGCGCCGAATGGTTAGCCGCGACGCGGAGGGCTTCCGCAGCGGAGCGATTTTTGTATGACTAGACAACTCACTCATCGCGAATTTACGCTCGACGTCGTGAAGCAGCTTCAGGACGCCGGGTTTATTGCGTACTGGGCGGGAGGGTGCGTTCGCGACGTGCTGCTGGGACGCGAGCCGAAAGACTACGACGTCGCCACCAGCGCACATCCCGAACAGGTCCGCGACTTATTCGGCAGACGCAAAACGCTCGAAGTCGGTCTCAGTTTCGGCGTGGTCATCGTCGTCGGGCCGAAATCTGCGGGGAATGTCGAGGTCGCTACGTTCCGCACCGAGGGGGATTATCGGGC
>JBBECD010000117.1:0-86154 GCA_040881995.1 Planctomycetaceae bacterium | reverse complement strand
CCGCCGCCCGCCGCATGTCGAGTTTTGCTCGCCGGAAGAGGACGCCAAGCGGCGCGATTTCACGATCAACGGCATGTTCTACGATCCGCTGCATCGGCAAATTCACGATTTCGTCGGCGGTCAGCACGATCTCGGCAACGGTCTCATCCGCGCGATCGGCGACCCCTATGACCGCATGCGAGAAGACAAACTCCGCATGTTGCGCGGCGTCCGCTTCACGGCGTCGCTCGAATTTCAACTCGATGAAGCGACCGCAAATGCGATTCAAGGAATGGCACCCGAAATTCATATCGTCAGCGCCGAACGCATTGCACAGGAACTCAAGAAGATGCTGATCGACCGGCATCGTGCGAAAGCGACGTCCCTGGCCCGCGAACTGAAACTGTTCGACGAAATTCTTCCCGAATGGAAACTGAGCGATGCGGAAAACGAGCGGGACTGGACGAACACGCTGCAGGCGTTGCATCTGTTGCAAACGCCTTCGTTCGAAACGGCGTTCGCGGCATTGGTGTATGCGGTCCATCGCCGAGAGCATGGCGAGGCGTCCGAGTCGGACATCGTCAGTTCGATCGTCAAGCGATTAAGGCTCTCGAACCGCGAGCACGATCGAATCGTCTGGCTGGTGACGCAGTTGTCGTCGGTCGGCGGATTGCATCAGCAAAAGCCGGCGGTCTGGAAGCGCATGATGGCTCACGAGGGGTTTGCCGAATTGGTATCGCTGGCGCGGGTGGTCGCGCTCGCCGAGGAACGGCCTCTCGACGGAGTCTTGTTCTGCGAAGAGATGTTGAAGCAATTGACGCCCGGGGAGATCGCGCCGCCGCTGTTGTTGACGGGGGACGACCTGATTAAACTCGGCTTGCGCTCGGGCCCGGATTTCAGGCGGATTCTCGATGCCGTACGCGATGCGCAGCTCAACGGCGAGATCAGCACCATCGATGAAGCGCGCGAACTGGCGCCCAAACTGTAACGGGAGCGGTACGCACGACATTCGCCATTTTTCGAGCCGCTTGCACAATTTTGTTGCAGGTTGCGCCGCAACTCGCTACGATTTCGGGCAGACGATCCCTCTCCGGCGGTTCCGCTCGATCGATTTGGTATTTTTCTCGCAGAGAAGAAATAAGCACTCAATTTTATGCCCAACATCCGTGACTTGTTTTCGATCGAACAGCAAAAGGAGCTGCTGATTCTCTCGCCCCGCGGGGACGTCGCAGGATTTCTCGATCAGGATGTGCAACGTCAGGTCGGGGAAATCGAGAAAAAAGTCGACGCGGGGGAGGCCCGGCATCTGCTGGTCGACCTGGGGAATGCCCGTTATTTCGGGTCCGTGGTCATCGGCATCCTCAATTCTCTGGCACGCCATGTGCGGGAGAAAGGGGGCGTTCTGGTGCTGTGTCAGGTCTCGGATGAAATGTCGCAAATTCTCCGCGTCATGAAGCTCGACGATTCCATGCCTCAATTCGACAGCCGGAAAACCGCGCTGAAATTTTTGAAGAGAGTCGAAACGCCCAGCATCGGCTGATGGCGTTTTAAAAGACTCTAACACAACCGGTTGTGCTTGTTATAAACTTCAAATTCAGCGGAAAATCGCTACGCACAGAGGTGGTGTCAGGATCATTAAGGGAACCCAATCGTTTTTTTGCCCGTGTGGGGAAATGGAGTCGCCCATGTCTGGTCCAATGGAACGCGTTGAACGTCACCCCGAATCACTCGACTGGTCCACAATGGAAACTGAATTCGCCGTGCACGAAAGGTGCGCCCCCCCCGCTCCGCATTTTCTGGAGTGCGAAGTGCAACGACGGTTGTTGTCCGAACCCAATTATCAATTTCCGTCGCTGGTCATTCGCCGGACGAAAAACGGCATCTGCCTCGAAGGGGTGCTCATCACCGACAACGACGCCCCCGACGTGACCGATCTGCTCCGCGATATTTGCGGCGTCGACGACGTCGTCAATCGGCTCGTCGTCTGCCGGACGGGCGCCGCCGAAATGGTGAGCTGACGGGAAGGTCCAGGGTCCAGGGCCAGAGTCAAACCACACAGCTTAGCCGCGACGCGAAGGCTTTGCGCAGCGGAGCGCTTCTGACTCATCCCTCATCCCTTGCTCAATCGAGCCTGACAACATTCTTCGGAAACGTGTCGCCCCAGCGGCTGGGATTGATGCCGGGGGCTTCGGACTTCATTCCTGTCGGTTTGTGCTCCTGCTCCCATGCCTGGCTGGTTGTGTTCAGACTTTTCAAGAACGGCTTGGCGATCTCCGGAGCGGCGGCGACCAGTGCGGGATCCCACTCTTCGATCGGCTGAATCGGCCCGGCCCAGGCCGGACGATATCCCAGTTGGACCAGTTCTCGCGGCTGGGCCGCCTTATTCGGATGACTGCCGTGCAGCAACAGTGACGGCACGACCACCGCCGAGCCGGCCGGGACGACCAGCGTGATTTCCTCCGGATGCGATTTGTAACGCATGTACGGACTCGCCTCGGCATGAAACGACAGATGTGACCGCGGGATGAGGCGAAACGGCGCCCGCAGCGGCGTCAGTTCATCGAGGTAATACAGCACGCGCAGCAGCCGCGGGCAGCTCCCTTCGAAACCGAACAAATTCGAACCGTGCGGCTGGCCGTCGGTGTGCATCGAGATGCCGGGACAGCCGGGGAGCGAGCGCTGAAAAAAGCCGCGGGTGAAGACGATGTCCGGCCCCATCAGATCGGTGAGGAAATCGATCATCGGCGGATATCCGATCAGCTCGGCGACCGCGCGGCTGTGCCACTGCGGTTCTCTCACGGACCGCGTCTGATTGACGCTGTAACTGGTGTGCGTCATCTCGGCGTCGGCAAGTTCCCGCTTGAGGCGGGCTGCGATCTCGGGAGTGAGGATCGAGGGAAAGACGACATAACCTTCGACCTCGAGATGCCGAATCTGCTCGGGCCGGGTCATCGACGCGAAATCGGTCGCGTCGACATTCATGAACTGCACTTCGTCATCGGCGGTGAACTGCGGCGCGGCGGTGAGATCCATCGCGGAGATCCTCTGTGAGAGACCGAATGTAAGAGGGTTTGTGTTAATGTTCCTCTCCCGGTGGGAGAGGGTTTAAGTCTTCACCTCTCCCACCGGGAGAGGTCGGCTGCGCAGCGACCGGGTGAGGGGCCAGAGGAAACGATGAACGATGAATGCGAAACGAGCAGTCTTGAACGCTCATGCTTTTTCTCTGCATTCATCGTTCATAATTCATCGTTTCTTCCAGCTAGCCGGTCATTCCTTCGGCAGCGAACAGAGCTCCACCACGTAGTTGTCGGGGTCGCAGACGAAAACCTGCACCGCGCCGTCGGGGCGCTCTTTCGGGCCGGAGATAATTTCGTGCCCGCGCTCGCGAAGAATCTCTCCCGTTTCGTGAGCATCGGCGACCTGAAAAGCGAAATGATGCGTGCGGTTGCCGACTCGTCCTTCGGGCCTCGGCTGACCGGCGGAGCCCGATTCGTTATTCTCGACGATGATATGAATCTGCTGATCTCCCGCCTGAAACCACGCTCCCGGAAACGAGAAGTTAGGCCGGGGGACTTCTTCGAGCCCCAGCAGGTCGAGGTAAAACTGGCGGGTCGCTTCGAGATCTTTCACGACCAGCGTAACGTGATCGAGATTCTGCACCCGAATCGGGGCGGCGAGATGACGCATCATTTGCTCCTGCTGTAACAATCTGCCGAAAATGTTGGTTTCAATTCCCGCTCGTGTGTCCATGGCATCGCGTCATTTTACAGATTTCAATCACTCCAACTTTTCGGCAGCTTTTAACATGATTTCTACCGCCTCTCTTCCGGTCATACCGGGTTCGATGCCGAGTGATCTTGCCTGCGGCGTGACGTCGACGATCTTCGCTTCGTACAAATCTTCGGGGATAACCAGCGGCCGGTTCGGCGTGCCGCGTGCAATCGCAATCGCCTGTCCGAACTTGCCGGCGGTGGGGACGTCGTAAATCCCGCAGCCGACGAGTCCGACTTTCGTTATGATGGCACAATACTGCCCTTTGTGCCAGCGATGGCTGATGCCGATCGCCTCGCCATGGTCGAACGACAGCGGTTTTTGTTCGCAGATGGGGAGTGATTTGTTATGTGAGTTATTCATGATGATACCGTTTGAGTCAATCGATCGACGGCGAGAAAATCAAAGAGAAGAGTGTCTCACGCGAAGGCGCAAAGCCGCGAAGAAATCCGAGAATGATTCGAATTGTATTCTTTGCGCCTTCGCGCCTTCGCGCGACACCTCATAACCGAACGTCATGATGGCTCATCCGTTCGCAGCCGGTCGCGGTGATGCGGAAATTGTGTTCGACGCGGACGCCGCCGATCCCTTCAATATAACTTCCCGGTTCGAGCGTGACGACGTCGTTTTCGAGCAGGATGTCGTCGTTGTCGCGCACGAGAATCGGGTCTTCGGGATGCCCCAACCCGATGCCGTGGCCGGCGTGATGTGGGATGCCGTCGGGATAACCGCCGTCCATCAGCGGCTTCGATGCCGCTCGCCAGGCTTCTTTCGCGGTGATCCCGGCTCGCAGCGCCCGTTCACCGGTGAGCAGTCCTTCCGCACATAACGCGAATAATTGTCGCTGCGCCTCGGTGGGTTTGCCGACAGCGTAGGTATTTGTGAAATCGCTACGGTAACCATCCATCACGACTGAATAATCGAGAATGAAGAGTTCGCCCTCTTCGAGCACGTGTTGCGTCGGTAAGCCACCCAACTTGGGAGTCGCCGGCGAGTTCGCGCGAAAGTCGCCATAGATGACAACCGGCCGCTGCGCGGCTTCAAGGACCGCTTGATGCACGGCGACAAATACGTCGAATTCACTGACGCCAGGTGCAATCACCTCTCGCGCCCGCCGATGCCCGGCTTCGGTCGCCTTCATGCATTGGTCGAGCAGCGCAAGTTCGTCGGGTTCTTTCTGACGCCGCAGCCGGCGAATGAGTGTGCCGAGCGTCATCTCAATGGACTTGCCGTCGATCGAACATGTCGCGGTTGACGACACGCCGCTCAATAGATCGGCGGCCAATAGCGGCGTCGCTTCGGCTTCGATCAAACAGCGATCGACGTCGAAGGGACCGAATACCTGTTTGAGCGCATCGATTAACACGTGATCGCGGTTCTTCACGGCGTGTCGATGGTCGTACCACGTCTGACCGATCACCTCATCGACGATGGGCTCTCCGACCGACGTCGACTTCAGCGAGAAATTATCGCCGAGCAGCGTCGCCTTGCAGCCGCGGTCGAGCAGCAGCCAGCCGCGTTCTTTATCTGAGAAGTTGTACGGCGGTATCCAGAAGTTGGCGAAGTAATGCACGTGCCGCGGATCGGTCACGAGCACGGATTCGATTGAAAGGGGCAGCGCATCCCATAATCGCTCTCGGCGGGCCTGACATCCTGCTTGCGCGAGCATTTTGCGTCCCTCACAATTGCTGATTCTCACACTCTCGCACCGAGTTTTCTCGAATGCCTAAGGCCTAAATCCTAATGACTAAGGAATGACCAAATCCCAACGTCCAAACGACGACATCGCGCCTCATTTGGTCATTCGGATTTGGGATTTCCTTAGTCATTAGGCCTTCGTCATTAGTCATTTAACACTATTCCAGCCCCTTCGCCGACAGCCAGCGTTCGGCGTCGAGGGCCGCCATGCAGCCGGTGCCGGCGGCGGTGATCGCCTGGCGGTAATAATCGTCGGCGACGTCTCCCGCCGCGAAGATGCCGTCGACGCTGGTGTAAGTTCGCTGCGGCGTCGTCCAGACGATGTAACCTTTCGAGTTCGTCGTCAGTTGCCCTTTGAGAAAATCGGCGTTCGGCGTGTGACCGATCGCCGCGAAATAACCGGTGATCGGCAGTTCTTCTTTTTTGCTCGCGTCGTCGACGTGCTGAATCCGCACGCCGGTGACTCCTTTTTCGTTGTTCCCGAGGACTTCATCGACGACGGAGTTCCATTTGACGTCGATCTTGGGATTGCCGAGCGCGCGCTCGGCCATAATCTTGCTGGCGCGGAATTCACTGCGGCGATGAATGATGTAGACTTTCGAGGCGAACTTGGTGAGAAACGTCGCCTCTTCCATTGCACTGTCGCCGCCGCCGACAACGGCTAACGGTTGATTACGAAACCGGGGCAACGCCCCGTCGCACACGGCACAGGCAGAGACGCCGGCATTCTTGTAGGTTTCTTCGGAGGGGAGTCCCAGATAATTGGCCCGTGCGCCGGTCGCGACGATGACGGCGTGCGCTTCGTACTTTTCGCCTGAGAGCGACGTCAGCACGAACGGTTGTTTCGAGCAATCGACGTCGACGATATCGTCGGTGACGATCCGCGTGCCGAAGTTCGTCGCCTGCTGTCGCATCAGTTCCATCAGTTCGGGACCGCTGACGCCGTGTCCGGCGTGATCGTTCATATAACCGCGTCGGGATTTGTCGATCGAGTTGTCGAGATAGGCGCCGAGATTTCCGTGAGGGAAACCGGGATAGTTTTCGACTTCGGTGGTGAGTGCCAACTGCCCGAGCGGGAGCGTTCCCTTGAGGCGGTTGTCTTCGGTAATCGCTCCCTCGAAGACCAGCGGATTCAAATCGGCGCGGGCCGTGTAAATGGCAGCAGCCCAACCGGCTGGTCCCGAGCCGATGATGATCACTTTTTCGGTCACGTGCTGTGTCTCCTTCACCCAATGATACGGTATCGAACGATAATATAGCACCGCGAAACGTGCGCGAAGTGCTTTCGAATGGTTGTGAATGGCTTGCGAGTGGCTGCGAGTGACATGCGAGTGACTGCTGAGGGCTTGCGAGTGACTGCGAGTGACTGCTGAAGGCTTGCGAGTAGCTGTGAATGGCTCTTCAGTCGCGCTGTTGGTGTCAATTTCGCGCCATTTGATGTCGGATTCTGGGGATTTCGGTGCAAAAGTCGCGATTTTTACCGCCATAAGGCCAATTTAAGCGCGCATCGGGTGATTTGAAGGTGTTTTCGCTGACATTTCGCGTTGCGATCGTTGCCGGTACGCACGATAACGAAGCGCGAAATTCGCCGCAACCGAGAACGACACGGGCGGCGACCGTTTTGAAGTTAAGCCATTCAAACCCTCGCCCACCGGGAGAGGGTCGCCGGGCTTTTGAGAAGGCCTAAGGCCCAAATTCTAATGACTAAGGAATGACCAAATCCCAATGTCCAAACGACGACATCGCGCCTCATTTGGTCATTCGGATTTGGGATTTCCTTAGTCATTAGGCCTTCGTCATTCGTCATTCTCGACAGCCTCGTCGGGGACAATCGGCTTGGTGCAGTCGATGCCTAGCGAGGCGATGCCGGAAATGGCATACGCCGCGGCGCAGACGGCGAACAGTCCGTTCCAACTGTAATATTCGACGATCGCATTCAGCAGCATCGGCGAAATCGCGGCCCCGAAATTCCCCCACATATTGCCGAACCCGAGCACCGTGCCGACGTGCCGGCCGCCGACGTCTTGACAGAACGCCCACAGCCCGGCGATCCCCAGATCGGTCGAAAAGGCGACGCAGGCCATCGCCGCGGTGACGGCCCAGGGGGAATCGAGCCAGATGCACGAGAGAAACGCCGCCACCGAAAACAGCTTGCTGACAGTGATCGGAATGCCGCGGCCCCAGCGGAGCCCGATTTTTCGCGTCAGAAAATCGGTGATGAGTCCGCCGAGAAACAGTCCTCCCATGCCGCACCACATCGGCAGGCTCGACATCAACGACCGTTCTTCGATCGGCACATGATGCACCTCGGCGAGATAGCGCGGAAACCATGTGACGATGAACAGCCAGCCGACGTTGATCATGAACTGGCTGAGCGAACTGCACCAGATGCTCGTGCTGCGCAGCACCGCCCGCCAGGGGATCGCCGTCGAACCGGACGATTTTGATTCCGCCGCGGAGAACGTCTCACTCGCCGATTCACCGCCGGGGAGGATGCCTTTGATCAATCTCCGCTCGGCGGCATTGCACCACGGGTGCTGCGCGGGATCGTCGCGATAGACGAGCCACACCGCGGCGGCGACGAAGATGCCGATCAGCCCGTAAGTGATCATGACGGGACGCCAGCCGTGGACGTACAACTTGCCGAGCGCGTCGGGAAAGACCGCTTCGGCGACCAGCCGGTTCCGCCGCGTCAATTCCTCGCCGGTCAACGAACGGCCGCTCTTGTTGTCGATGAGATAATTTGCTTCTCGCGAAAAGGAGAGTTCGCGATAGGCTTCTTGGTCGTAGAAATCGTCGCGAGCGAGCAGACCATTTATTACGGACAACAAGGCCGATTGCTGCTCGGGGCTGAGAGTTTCGTTCACCCGGCTGGCATTCTCGGGACTTTCAGGGATCGGGTTCTCGGCAATGCTCTCGATGACCGCTTTCTGTTCCGGGGTGAGTAGACCGGCAACGTGCTCCCAATCGGGACGCGGAATTTCCGTCACGATCGATTCCGTACCCTTTGTTTCAACATGAATCTCAATTCGTTCGGCCAGATGATGCGCCAGCGAAATCGGCCGCAGCAACTCGGCATCGGTGAACAGCGACGAACGACTGACGGGGACGAACATCACCATCAAGAACGCCGTCAACAGCGGCGCGATTGCGCCGCCGATTCGACCTCCAAGGGCGACGAGACTGCTGGCTCGCGCGCGGCTGGAGAGGGGACTCCATCGGCTGAGCAGCGTCCCGCAGGAGGGATAAGCCCCGGCCTGGGCGAGGCCGCAACCCGCTCGCATCACGAGCAGCATCACGAAGCCGTTGACCAGTCCCATCCCGCCGGTGAAAATCGACCAGGCGAGAATGTACAGACAGAGCATCGCTCGCGGACCGAAGCGGTCGCTGAGCCAGCCCGAGGGAACTTGTGCGATGGCATACGTCGCAAAGAAGATGCCGAGAAACAAACTCATCTGTTCGTTCGACAGATTCAATTCTTCGCGGATGTACCGCTCGGCGAATGAAACACAAAACCGGTCGAGGTACAACAGAATCGACATCGACATCGACGTCGCGATGCCGACCACGAGATGCCGGATGGACGTCGGCTTCTCATTCAGTTCGGAAAAATTATCGAGTCTGTCTCTCGCCGACGCGTCGGACATTCGTGCACGTATCCTTCAAGGAGCGTGGAAATGTTCCCCTCGTTCCCAAGCTCCCGCTTGGGAACGCATTTTCGCGAAGCTCCCGCTTCGCCGATTGCTCAATGCACTGCTCAACACCTGTGGGAAGCGGAGCTTCCAAGACGTGCGTTCCCAAGCGGAGCTTGGGAACGAGGTAAAACACGCCCTTCGAAGACTCAGGGCGTGCCACCCAGTGAGCGTCGGACGCCATGCTAAACCAACACCAGATTTCCTTCCGCATCGAACACCATGTCTGCCGGGTCGCTGACGATCTCCAGATCGGTCCGCTCGCGAAGCTGCGGCAAATAGGCTTCGCTGACGAGCACCTCTCGCATATGCAACGTATCGGCGATCTGGATGACTTTCAGATTAGGAGTGTCGATCAGGCCGACCGTATCGAGAGCCGCGGCGATGACTTCGCGATCGGTGGGAAAGGCGATCGGCAGCATCGCCGCCGTGGGATGGCCCCCCGTCAGCGCGTTAATGGCGGTGATGTGGCGGTCGACGGAGTCGATCGTCCGCTGATTGGTGAACTCCGCCATGCCGATGCCACAGGCGTTGCCGTGCGTTTCTTTGGTCAGCCCGCGGACGAAGACGCGCTTGCAGGCGGTGTCGTCGTTCTCGGTCGCAACGTGATCGTTGTACTTGCGGCCGATGACGTTGGTGTCCATTCCCGTGCCGCTGATGTTTTTGCCGATGCGATCGACGATCAACAGGTCGGCCTTGCGGAACGGCAGCCGCGGCAGCCATTTGACGGCGAGTTTAAGCAGTTCCTGTTCGCGCTCGAAGAATAGTTCGGGGGGAACCGCTTCGATCAGTCCCGTGTCATCGTAGGCGTTTTCGACGATTCCGAGCCCGGCGACGACTTTGCACTTTTTGAGGACGACGTCGCCGACCGCGCGGATGATTTCCAGAAAACTGTAATTCATGATCGCGCGATGATAGATTTTCGCCCCTTCGTGTTTGCCGAGGCCGATGAGCATCATTTTATGCAGACCCGATTCGATCGGCCCGACGAAACCGGTGTGCGGTTTGACGCGGCCGCAGACGAGGACGTGATCGGCGAGCGAGGCGTGTTTGTCGAAGTGGACTGGTATCCCCTGCGGCGTGCGATCGACGACGACGGTTTCCATCGACGCGCGGATCTCGCATCCGCAGAATTCGGGCGTAATGTTGTAGCCGTGCAGAATGCCGAGTTGTCCTTCCGCCGTGCCGCCGCCGTGACTTCCCATCGCCGGCACGATGAACGGCACGGCTCCCAACGTTTTGAAGTGTTCGACCGCCGTCTTGATGATGACGGCGATGTTGGCCACGCCGCGGCTGCCGGCGGTGATGGCGACGGTCTGCCCCGGCTTGATTTTCCGCCCGAGATTCAATTTTGCCAACTGACGATCGACCTCGCCGGGAATGTCATCCACACGGGGGGTATCAAAGGTTTGACGGATGCGCAACATGCGAGGAAATGACATACGAAAGCTCCGCACGACATTGACAAGAAGGAAAACCGACAGGATTCGCAAGAATCTATGAAGCGGACAGTGTATCATGGGAGAGAGTCCAGAGTCGAGGGTCGAGGGTCCAGGGCCGGACGAATACAAAAGTCCGGTTAGCCGCGACGCGAAGGTTTCCGTAGCGGAGCGCTTCATGTGGAGCCGAAGTCGATGAATGCCGGTGAGGCGTTAAAAATCAACCGCAACATTGCGATTCCTCAGGGGGAATTTTCGTGGGAGTACGTGCGCGCCAGCGGTCCGGGGGGACAGAACGTCAACAAGGTGAACTCGAAAGTCCGGCTGAGCTGGAATGTCGCCCAGACGCCGAACCTGCCGGATGACGTTCGCGAACGATTTCAAACGAAGTATGCCTCGCGGATCAACAACGACGGTGAACTGGTTATCAGCAGCCAAAAATACCGCGACCAGTTGCGCAACAAGCAGGACTGCCTCGAGAAACTGCAGTCGCTGGTCACGGCGGTGCTGCATCTTCCCAAACGCCGCAAACCGACCCGCCCGACAAAGGGTTCGCAAGAACGCCGTCTCGCCGAGAAGAAACAGCGCTCGCAGCGCAAGACGTCGCGCGGCAAGTGGCCGGCGGAGTGAACCGCGATGGAACAGGCTTCCGCCTGCCGACAGGGGCGCAGTGGCAACCGTTGCGAATTGATGTCCGCCGTGATACACAAGAAGCATTCACCGTCCATCTCCAAAACGGTTTCTTGTGAGGGCTGATAACATGCCGCGTGTGCTCTTTTCCGTTTGTGTGCTTGGCATCACCCTGATTTTCGGACTGATCTCGCAACCGGCGATCGGTGCCGATTGGCCGGCTTTGCCCGACGAAAACACCGCCGTCGAAATCCCGGCTCAGGAGTGGCCGTTGCGTCTCGGCGAGCGGACTGTCCGCGTGCTGGTGCATTATCCCAACGGTCGACGTGATGCCGTAACCGCCGAAACCGGGCTGATGCTCTCGCTGCACAACTGGGGGGGGACCGATTGCGCGGGGACCGCGTCGCCGCAGGTGCTCGCCGATCGGCTGAACGTCGTGACGCTCTGCGTCAATTATCTGCAAAGCGGCAAGGCCGATTCGATCGACGGCCCCGAACCGTACGACTTCGGCTATCTACAAGGGCTCGATGCCCTGCGGGCACTATGGTGGGTGCGAGACCGTTTAACGGCAGGGGGTTATGAATTTGACGACGGCCGCATCTATTCGACCGGCGGTTCCGGCGGCGGGAACGTGACGCAGATGGTCAACAAGCTCGCCCCGCGGACGTTCACATGCGTCATCGACATGTGCGGCATGAAAAAACTCTCGGACGACATCGCGTTCAATCTCGCCGGCGGCAGCGATTTGGATGCCCGCTGGACTCGCGATCCGGAGCATCCGTATTATCTCGCGCCCGGTCATCAGGAACTTCGCTTTATCGGCTGCCCTGAGCATTTATGGACGATGAAACGACTGGGAACGTCCTCCAAAATCGTGGTCGTGCACGGCGTCGATGATACGACGTGCCCCTTCGCCGATGCCGAGGAGATGGTGAAATTCATGCGGGGACACGGCATCGACGTTGTGCCGCACTTCATCAGCAAGAGCGACCTCGACGGCAGCGTTTTCACATCGACGGGGCATTCGCTCGGCAATCGGACACAGATCGTGTTTCGCGTGGCGGAGAAATATCTGCGCCCGAACAGCGACGAGTTCTTGCACCGCGAGACGCCGACGGATTTCGAACGAAAAGACGACGTGCGATACCGTACCTCCGACGGCGAATTTGTGATTTCGTATCGCCACGGCTATCCGGTCGGCCGGTTCGAACCAAAACCGCCGGCCGCGTCGTATAGCGATCATGTGAAGCTCGACGAGGTCATAATCGAGAATGGGACGTCACAAAAGATTTCCACGCCGGAGGATTGGCGGAAACGGGTCGGGCACATCCGCAGCAATTTCGAGCAAGCCGCCGGTCCGCTGCCGGGGCCGGAGTTTCGCGTGCCCTTGGATATTCGCGTCGAAGAAACCGTGCAGGTCGACGGCCTGACGCGGATCAAGCTTAGTTATCAGTCCGACCCGTTCGATCGCGTGCCGGCGTATCTGTTCATTCCAGAAAAAACGGTGCCGCACGGCACGCCAGCGGTGTTGTGTCTCCAGCAGACATTCGGCGGCGGCAAGGACGAACCCGCGGGCCTCGCGGGTGATAAGCGTTTGCACTACGCCCTCGAACTGGCCAGGCGAGGTTATGTGACGCTCGCCCCCGATTACCCCTCGTTCGGCGAGCACGACTACGAATTCGGCGAGAAATCACCTTACGTCAGCGGCACGATGAAAGCCATCTGGGACAACCTGCGAGCCGTCGATTTGCTGGAAGGGCGATCCGAAGTCGACGCCAGACGCATCGGCGTGATCGGCCATTCGCTCGGCGGACACAACGCGATTTTCACGTCGCTCTTCGACGAGCGGTTGCAGGTCGTCGTGTCGAGTTGCGGGTTCTGCCGATTCGGCAAGGACGACATACCGAGCTGGACCGGCCCGCGTTACATGCCCCTCATCGCCTCGAAATTCGAAAACGACGTCAATAAAGTGCCGTTCGACTTCCCCGAGTTGATCGCGGCGATCGCGCCGCGAGCGTTTTTCTCTAGTGCCGCGACACAAGATTCCGACTTCGATGTCGAGGGCGTTCGTGAGACGATGGCCGCCGCGAAGCCGATTTTTGCGTTGATGGAAGCGGAAGCTCGAATCGGCGAATATTACCCGGACATCGAACACGCCTTTCCCGACGATGCGCGGGAGAAAGCGTATCAATTCATCGACGCCCAGTTGAAACCGGCAGGAACGCGGTGAGATGTTACGACAGCAGCGGCAGCAGCCGATTCGCGACGAAATCGCGGATTTCATCGCGCACCCGGCGGTAATGACCGAGCCCCTCTTCTTCCGTAGCCGCCGACTGGGCGAGTTTCGGAGGATCGTCGAAGCCGACGTGAATCACGCGGGCTCTCCGCAAAAACAGGGGACAATTTTCATCGGCGTGTCCGCAGACGGTAATCACCGCATCAAACGGCACGTCGTCGAGCGTGCCGACCAGTTTCGACGACTGGCCGGTGATATCAACCCCCGCTTCGTGCATCACGCGGACGGCGTGGGGATTCATCCCGTGCGCTTCGATGCCGGCGGAGTACGGTTCGATCTGGTCGCCCAACAGATGGTGCGCCCAGCCTTCCGCCATCTGACTGCGGCAGGAATTCCCGGTGCAGAGGAAGAGCACCTTTGGTTTGGTTGTCCGCATATTTTACATCCCTTAATTCTCTGCCATTTTACGCCGCAGGATGCCGCGCAAAACTGTTCCGGGGGCCACGGTATTAAAAACTGTGCCGTACTTTTTGACGTTTTCGTGCAAAAGTTCCAACCGTTGATCGGTTTCGTCGGAATCGACGACGATCTCGTACTCGATCAATTCCATCATCGGCGGTACATCCTGTCGCACGCCGTGAATATGAACTTCGACGCCTCGCAGCGCAAAATTCAGGATGGGCATCACGCGTTCAATCCCTTTAATGATGCAGGCCGACAGGGCTGCCAGCAGCAGTTCGGCTGGGTTGAACGCGCCGGGGTTCCCTGCCAAATCCGTGTCGATGGGTATTTCCGCCTGCTTGCATCGCGAAACACTGCCGTGAGCGTCGACGCGTTGGGACGTGACATCGAATGTCATTTTCGGTTGAGTCATGTGATCAATGCTCCTCTGCCGGCCACTCGGCACCCGCATCGATCCATGTCCGGAGCAAGGTGACATCGGCTTCTGGTAGTCTGTGACGATCCGGTCGAGGTATATCAGTGCGCCGACCGGAGACAATCGCAATCAGCGGGCTTTCCGAACTCTTGCCAGGAACAATCAGCGGACCTCCGTTGGCTTTAGCAAAGAAATCCTGCTTGCGATCGACACGGAAGTTTCCCGTAGCTCGTTTCGGCCCATGGCAACCGAGGCAGGACCGTTCAAAAATTGTCGAGACGTCCTTCGAGAAAGAGAGCCTCGAAGAAAACGCCTTATTGCCGTTGGCTCTCGTCGTCAACTGGTTTACTTCCCCGCTCGCCGCTGTCTGGGAGTGGCCGACAAACTCTGCATCGTTAATCGGCTCAACGTTGCGATAGCTGATCCAGACAAACAGCACCGACACGCCCGTCAGCATAGCGCCAATTATGAGGCCAATGTGGAGGGAGCGTTTTTCCGAGATCGACTGGCCAAACCGCTTAGAGACGACTGAGACGAGCCAGTGCCAGTGTAGAATCACATGGACAAGTAAGACACCTAGCAGAGCCGCACTGATCCAGAAGTGTAGGCTTCCCCAACCGTGTCGCGTCACACCCCACAGACTGTGCGACTTGTTCGTTCCCGGCGGTAGTGGAAAACGGAGGATATACCCCGTCGCGATCATGCCCAGCAACAATATTGCCGCGGCCAGGTCGACGATCAAATTCAAGGATATCCGTTTCATAACAGGCACGAACTCTTAATTAGTCACCGTGAGAGTACAACTCAAGACCCCAGATGTTTGGCGATATCATCGGGCGAGAGGATCTTTCCCATCGAGACCACCTTCCCGTCGATTGATAGAGCCGGGGTCAGCATGACGCCCGCTTTCACGATCTCGTTGACGTCCGTGACTTTTTCAATGCTGTACGCGACGCCCACTTGCTTCGCCGCTGCTTCCGCGTTGGCCGTTAGCGCCACGCATTTCGGGCAACCCGTTCCAAGAATCTGAATTTTCTTCATGACTTGACTCCTTGCATCGAGACATTTTCCGTAGGTCGTTCTAAACGAAGGCTCCAAAGGCCCAACCGACTAAAGTGCTCATGACGATCACGAGGCCGACAAACGTAGCCGTTTTCTTCCATCCAAATACGCTATAGATCACCGCAATGCTTGGCAGCGACAGTGCTGGACCGGCCAACAACAGCGTTAATGCCGGTCCACGCCCCATTCCCAGCCCCAGCAAAGAGTCCAGAATCGGGATTTCCGTGAGGGTTGCGAAGTACCACAATGCACCAATGACTGAGGCGACAAGATTCGCCGAAAGACTGTTGCCGCCAACCAACCTGCCAACGGCTTCCTCAGGGATTAGGGCCGCCACGAAACCTGTCACAAAGACGCCGCCAAAGAGAAGCGGCACGATCTGCTTGGCGAAGGTCCAGGTCTGGTTCATCCATTCCAGACGTTCGCCCCCGTCGAACCAACCAAAGGTCATCGCGAGGACGGCTGCCAGGCATACACCGGCAAAATACCAGCGATTCCGATAGATCCACGCCGACCGTTCATAGCCGGCGGGCGTCGTGTCCTCCTTCACGCGGATCTCCGACTTGGGAATGTCCTGTTTCGTTCCCTTGGATAAGTTGCCGACGGCTTCTACGACCTGCACGCGATAGATCGAAGTAGTCTCGAGGAGGACAGAAACCTTCATCCGGCTTCCATCGGTGCGTTCGATCATCGTCTGACTCGGACTCGACCAGTCACTGAAAACAAGAACGGCGATCATCGCCAAGAAAAAAAGAACCGTCTGCAGCAAGCTGCGCTTCGCGGGAGGAGGCTCCGGCATGTCGATGAAACTTTCGTTGCGTCTCCTTTCCTCTCGGCGGAAGAAAAACTCCATCATCAGTCCGATAATGACGGCGAGGACGATCGAACCAAAGAACCGGGACGCTCCCAAGTCATAACCGAGCACCCTCCCCGTAAGGAAGATCGCCATCACGTTGATCGCCGGTCCCGAATACAGGAAGGCCGAGGCTGGCCCGAGTCCCGCGCCGACTCGGTAGATTCCCGCGAACATCGGGAGCACGCTGCACGAACAAACTGCCAGCACGGTTCCGGATACCGAAGCAACACCGTAGGCCTCGAACCGATTGGCCTGGGCACCGAGATGCCTCAGTACCGTCTCTTTTGACAGGAAGGCGCCGATCCCCCCAGCGATGAACATGGCCGGCACCACGCACGCGAGCGTGTGATTGCGGGCGTACCACTGGAGCATGCGAAAGGCTTCGAGTAACGCGTTCGACACTCGCTCGTCGGAGATCGGCACGAAATACGCGAACAAAAACACACCGACAAGAGCCGTGGCGATGCCTAATTCACGCTTCATAACTACATTCTCCACAATGAATCAGGCAGACAGGTCCGCCTCGATTTTCGGCATTCGAGGATATCGGTCACAGTATATCGCGAGCGGCAGGAATCAACAGGACTGGCTGTCGGGCAAGACGGACAAGATTGTGGCTGACGCTGCCGAGGAACACCTCTTTGATGAAACCGGCCCCCTGACTTCCCATGACGATCAGCGAGTGCAATTGCTGATGAGACTTCGCCAGCAATTGGGCAGTCGGCGAACCGGAATAGAGCTCGACGTCGACCGACTGTGCCCCCACTGCGGAGAGCCTTGCTGCGATGTCGTCTAGCCGATTATGGTTGGTATTTTGCACCTGTTTGTCACTACTCATACCCTCTTGCACGTGGATAACGGTGACAGCCGGCTTTGCGGCAGCCACGAGTTCCAGCAAGTAATCGAGCGCTCGCTCGGCATTGGCCGAAAAGTCGGTCGGAAAAAGCACGTGGTGCAATACGTTTTCACAAAGGGGTTCACACCCTTCCTCTGTAAATGCGGCTTTCATAGCGAGCACGGGGCGATCCGCACGCTGGATGATTTCATACGCCACGCCACCGACGAATGCCGCCTCTAACAGGGATTCTGTCGTCAGATGCACGGCGATCAGGGATGCGTCTCTATCCTTGGCGACCTGTTGAATTTCATAATAAGGCAACCCCAGACGGATGTCCGTTTCGACCTCGAACCCCATCTCTTGCAGCATCTGCTTTTGGCGTTCGAGCGTCGGTAAGGCGAGCGCGCGAAGCTGGCGGTATAACGTTCCCACATCTCGAATATTCATAGCATGAATCAACAAGACTTTCTGCGTGCCTGCCGCTTGCAACCCTCGCAGGCAGCACAAGGTGCGGGTCGAGTTTTCGCTCAGACTGGTTCCGAGGACAATCGTCGAGAACATATGAAGCTCCTTCAGTCCCGATTGAATTGCGGCAAGGGGTTCTGTGTCTTGACGTAAACATTAAATATCACACAACGTCTTGTGACGGAACGAACCAGCCTTTGGTCCGCTCGCAGAATTTCACCAGCGCTAGCATCAGCGGTACCTCGATTAACACGCCGACGACGGTGGCGAGTGCGGCTCCCGATGAGAGACCGAACAGCATGACGGCGGTGGCGATGGCGACCTCGAAATGATTCGAGGCCCCGATCATCGCCGAGGGGGCCGCGTTCTCGTAGGATAATTTCAAGACCTTTGCAAGCCCATAGCCAATGGCGAATATCAACACCGTCTGCACGAACAGCGGGATTGCAATCCAGAGGATGATCAGCGGGTTAGCAAGGATCACTTCTCCCTTAAACGAGAATAAAAGGATCAAGGTGACGAGCAACGCACCGATTGTGATGGGCGTCAGCAGATGAAGAAACTTCTCACGAAACCAGACTTCACCTTTCGCCGCCAGAATCCACTTGCGCGAAAAATAGCCGGCGACCAGCGGCAAGGCGACATAGACACCGATCGAGAGCAGCAGTGCCTGCCACGGCACGGGGAGTTTGCCGACGCCAAGCAGAAAGCCGCCGATCACTCCGTATAGCACCAGCATTGTCAGCGAATTGATGGCGACCATAACAAGTGTGTGCCCCACATTGCCGCGGGCTAGATAACTCCAGACCAGCACCATCGCCGTACAGGGGGCGACGCCCAACAGGATGCAGCCGGCGAGATAACTCCGCCATAGCGGCACTTCCAGAAGTTTCGCGCCCTCGACAACGACCACGCGCCCCGCGCCGTACGTTGCTCCTTCGGCGAGATCGACGCCCAGCGGAAGTTTCACATAATCCACCGCCTCGGGACCGATCGCGCCAATGAATACCTCGCCGAGAAAAAACGCCGCGATGACATACATGGTGAAGGGTTTGATCGCCCAGTTGACGAACAATGTCAGTCCGACCGGTTTGGCCGACTTCCCCGCTTGCAGCACTTCGGCGAAATCGATTTTCACCATGATGGGATACATCATGAAGAACAGGCAGAGCGCGATGGGAATCGAGACGACCGGAGCCCCGTCGACGAAAATGGCCATCGCATCGAGCGACTTGGCCAGATCAGGAGCGACTTTGCCGAGGACGATCCCCGCGACGATGCACAGCGCCACCCAGACCGTCAGATAACGCTCGAAGAAACCGATTCCCTTCGGCGACGCGGCGGGACAATTGTCGGGAGTCATCGGCAGCAATCTTTCTGCTTCAGCGAAAAGGGGAATCGCAAAATTCGTCTCGTTTCAGACCGACTTGACCGCATGCACGCGAACGCTAGCCGCGAATTCGTTGGCGTCGATCTGCGTCAGAACCTGAGCCAGTCCATCGTGCAGCGACGCGGGGACGGCCTCGTCATCCGGCGACGAGCAACACGAAGGCGAACAACAAGACTCGGGCTCCGGCTTCGAGGGGCAGCAACTTCCCGAACCGGCCTCTGCATACACATTCAAATCGGAGCCGGTCTCGGAAACGACCACCGCTTCAAAGCCCGCCTCGCGAAGCATCGGCTCGTAATCGGTCAGCGGCAGCGCTCCCGCGATACAGCCGACGTACGCTTCCACGCTCGATTTGATTTCCGCCGGAAGCGGTTTTCGCAGCGCGATGTCGCTGATTGCGATGCGTCCTCCCGGTTTGAGCACCCGCAGCATCTCGCGGAAGACTTTCGGTTTATCGGGAGCGAGATTGATCACGCAGTTGCTGAGAATGCAGTCGACCGAGGCATCGGGCAGCGGAAGCTGATCGATGTGCGCCAAATGAAATTCGACGTTGGTTGCTCCGACCTGTGCCGCGCCGGCTCTGGCCCGGTCGATCATCTCGGGGGTCATGTCGATGCCGATGGCTTTGCCGGTGGGGCCGACTTTTTTCGCGGCGAGCAGCACGTCGAGCCCGCCGCCGCTTCCCAGATCGACGACGACTTCGCCCGGTTTGAGTCCCGCGAGTGCAATCGGATTCCCGCAGGACAGTCCCATATTCGCCTGCGGCGGGAGCGATGCCAAGTCGTCTTCGGTGTAACCGAACGCGCCGGCGACCTGTCGCACCGCCGCCGATTCGTTGGAAAGTTCGCTTTTGGCGACCGCGGCGTATTGCGTCTGGACGGTATGCAGAATTTTCTGATCGTTCATGACATTTCCCTCCTAAATCGTGAATCGTCGAAATACGAGATAGTTTTCAAAACGTTTCTGGTTAGAGTGAGGTCACGAGGGACTTCAATTCGTTCAGCCGATCGGCATTGATGCAGTAGCAGACTTTCGGTCCGTCGACTTCGCCTTGGACTAAGCCCGAATCTTTCAAAATCTTCAAATGCTGCGACACGGTCGATTGCGCCAACGGCAACTCGTCGACAATCTCGCCGCAGATGCACGACGCCCGGCTGATCAGCAATCTCAGAATCCGCACGCGGGCCGGGTGAGCGATGGCCCACGCCAGTTTTGCCAGGGTTTCCGCCGAGGCGTCCGTGGGCAATGCAACCGGTCCGGTCACGCAACATGCCGCATCGGTTTTTGCTTTTCGAGTTGCCACCATTGTCTCCCAATTCGTTTATCGTCGATGAACGATATAGAGGTTGAGGGGAAATGTCAAGTCCTCTGAAAGTAAAAAATTCCGCCGCCGAACCACGGATCGTCAGCCCATCGGAAACAGCAGCACGCCGACGATGATCACCGCCAGCCCGACGAAACCCATGAGGGTCGTCATCGGGGTGACGTATTTCAGGCCTTCCCCTTCGGTCATGCCGCTCATTCTGGTGATGACCCAGAAGCCGCTGTCGTTCATCCAGGCGACCGGTTTCGATCCGCAGCCGATCGCCAGCGCCAGATACACGGGATGAAACCCGAGTTGCCCGCCGGAACTCAGCCCCGCGAGAATCCCGACCGCCGTGATCATCGCCACCGTCGCCGAACCTTGGGCCGTGCGGACCGCGGCGGTAATCAGAAACGCCAACACGACAATCATCACCGGCGAGCTTTGCGGCAAATCGCGGATCAATCCGGCGACGCCCGTCTGCTGCAACACTTTCCCGAACGCTCCCCCCGCGGCGGTGATGAGAATAATCACGCCGCCGCTCGCAAGTGCCGACTGCACGGCGTGCGCCAGCTCTTCGCGGGACGTCCGTTTTTTCCACACCAGCATGAACATGGCGATCGCCGCCGAGAGGACGAGTGCGATGTTCTTGTTGCCCAGCAGTTCGGCGATATGCATCGCGACGGGCGAGAACTCGATACCGAACGGTTTTCGTTCGAGCACCGTTAAGCCGGCGATCAAGACCACTGGCAACACAATCGGCAGAATTGCCATCCAGAACGGCGGCAGTTCGCTTTCGTCGCGCTGTGCGGCGGCGGTCAGTTCGGCGAGCGACACGTCCGCCGACTCGCGCAGCGGCAGTTCACACTTGCGGTTGACCACCGTCGCGTACAGATACCCGAATCCCGCCGTGAACAGCCCGACGATGCAGCCGGCAACGATCATCACGCCCATGTCGACACCGAGTTGCTCGGCGACGAACAACGGCCCCGGCGTCGGCGGTACGAGCGAATGGGCCATCGTCGCTCCCGCGATAATCGTCAGAACGTACAATAGATAGTTGCGTCCCGTGCGGACGCGCAGCGCTTTGCCGAGCGGTATCATCAGATAGAACACGGTGTCAAAAAAGACGGGAATACCGAGTAGAAATCCGCTGGAGAGAAACGCCATGGGGGCTTTCTTCTCGCCAAGGAGGTTTATCGACGAACGCACCACGCGATCCGCCGCACCGCTGTCGAGCAGGCATTTGCCGATGATCGACGCCATCGCGATCAAAATGCCGATGTTGGCGCACGTGCTGCCGAATCCGTTGGCGACCCGTTCGCCGATCGTCTGATTCGCGGCTGATTTTGCTGCGATGCGCGTCGCCGGTGTAACCACCAGATCACCGTCTTTTTGTTCGTACGGGTGACCGTCGATAATCACCGCTTGCACACCATTTAACGATTGTCCCTGCTCGTCCATCGGCATCTCCCATGAGATGCGCAGGCGGGCGACTTCGTCGATCGTTCCCGCATCGCGGTTCGGCCTCATGATGAGAAAGGGGGTTCCTTCATGAACACCTTGTTTCGCACCGGTGGCCAGGATGAATTCCTTGATGTTGGTCCCTTTTAAGGTTCCGACGGACGCGACTTTCACCGCTTTTCGCGTGAGTTCTTCATATTCGATGCTTTGCGACGGTGTCAGCACCCCCACGATCAATGCACCGAGAATCAAAGCGAGAAACGCATGCAAACGGAAACCGAGAATGCCGCCGATGACGACGATCACGCCCACGAACAGTATCCCCAGCGTCATTCCCGCCGATACCATGAATCCGGCCCTTTCCGATAGCGAATCGAGTGCATACGTGGCGAAACGGTAACGCCGCGTCTACCGCCGAACGAACGACACTTCATGTTTATGCAGGCGACGGGTGCGAATGCGATGAACTCATCATATCCGCGTCAGACGAACATGTGAACGGACCGCTGCCGCAACTGGCGATTCTCCCCGTCATCACACGTCATGACGTGCACAATGGCAAATCCCTCGGGTTTATTGAAAGTTTGCCGGCATCCGCTGCCGAAAAACCTTGTCAGACGCACGACAGATCGGTAATATCAAATGCGTCAGGTCACGCCGCCGAAACCTTCAGGAGTCAAGTGATGCTTCACCGCCGCGATGCCATGATCCGCCTGGGACAGGTCGGTCTCGGAGCCTTAACCTTGCCGGCGCTGTTACGGCAGGAACGCGCACAAGGGGCGAGCCGCTATGCGCCGCATCTGATTCCCACCACCGGAAAAGCGAAATCGTGTATTCTCATCTATCTCTGGGGCGGACCGCCGCAGATGGATATGTGGGATCCCAATCCCGAAGCCCCCGTCGGCGTGCGCAGCTTGTTTGCTCCCATCGACACCGTCGTTCCGGGAATTCAAATCTCCGAAGGCATGCCGCTGTTCGCGCAGCATACCGACAAGACGGCGATCATTCGTTCGTTCACCCACGAAAGCAACAATCACGAGCCGTCGGTCTATCGCACGCTGACGGGAGCTCGAGACGAAACGCTCGCCGTGCCGCGAAACAATCGCACGCGCAAATTCTTCCCGAACATTCAGGGCGTCGTGTCGGCGTTTACGCCGTTTCAGACGATGCCGGCGACGGTGACGGTTCCCCGGCCCATCGGTCACGATGGTTCCACGTACGCGGGAACGCACGCCGGCTGGCTGGGGGCCAAATACGATCCGTTCGAAATCGCCGCCGCGAAAGAGGTCAACGAAGTGGCGACGCATTCGATGGAATTGCCCCCCGAGTTAAGCAGCACGCGCCTGCTCGCCCGTCGCGGTTTGCTGAACGTCGTCGAAGAGCAGGACCGCCGCTATCAAAGCAATCCGGTCGCGTCGGGCATGGACGATTTTCGCGCCCAGGCCTTCAGCATGCTCTCGTCTCCGCAAGCGAAAGAGGCATTCGACATCGATCAGGCCGACGACAAGACGCGCGACCGTTACGGCCGCAACGAATGGGGCGAAAGCATTCTCATGGCAAAGCGGCTCGTCGAATCGGGCGTGCGATTGGTGACGATGTCGTGGATGTTTATCGAAAAATCGGGGAACGTGATGAACGTCTGGGACAATCATGCCAGCCATCAAATGCTCAAAAACGAGTATTGCCTCCCGTCGCTCGACCGCGGCTTTAACGCACTGATGGAGGATCTCACCGCCAGCGGTCTGCTCGACGAAACGTTGATCGCCATGTATGGCGAATTCGGCCGCACGCCGAAGATCAACGGCGGATCGGGCCGCGACCACTGGGGCGCGGTGCAATCGACCGTGCTCGCGGGCGGCGGCATCCAGGGGGGGCAGGTGTATGGCACGAGCGATCGCGATTCGGCGTTTCCGACGTCGAAACCGGTCTCGCCGGAAGACATGCTCGCCACCATTTATTACGCGATGGGCATCTCTCCCGACTCCGAAATCTACGATCCGCTGCAACGGCCGCACCGTATCGTCAACGGCATGCCGCTGACCGATCTGTTCGGCTAGAATGTCCCCATCCCCCAACAACCGACCCTCGTTTCACGTGAAACAAGCCGTTTGAAAATCGCCCGCCGAAAATCGAGCGAAAATGCGCATCGCCGCGCAATCCGCGCGCGATGTAACTCCTTCTCCCCCCGGGAGAAGGTGGCCGAAGGCCGGATGAGGGTGCCTTTGGACCGCTAAAATGACGAAAAACCACCAAAAACGACAAAAATCAACGCTTTACGCGCAATTGAGCGTAAAAAAGAGGCGCGCAATCGACATCGTGTCTGAAATCGAACTCATTACGACGTCAGCCCTTACGAATGCCTCGCCGCTGGCCGCAAATACGCGCCGCGTGCGCATGTCATCGCGCGCACCAAAACCGGCGACTTTTGTCGATAAACCCCCTCCCAAGCCAGCAATCCAGGAAGCCGAGGCAAACCAGGCAACTCCAAATCACCCACCGTCACCAAACACGCAAATTCTCCAACAGAGTGGGACGAAATATAGAGAGCATGGGGAGTCCGGGTTAGCAAACATCGCCGCAAAAAGTTGTTTGAAATGCATTTTGCGCGCATGAAACGCACGCAAAAGCATCACTGGCGCGCTCAAAAGCGCCACTCGCGAGCGCAAAAGCACCACTTGCGCGCATCTCCGAGTATTTCACGCACAAATCCGAACAACACTTTAGGTGGAATACGAGTTTTCGCGGATCAGGGTTCTGGGACCGGGATGCGGGGTTCAGGAAGACGCCCGGCAATGCCCTCGGACAACCGCCGACCCGCTTCGCGCAACCATGCGCCTATAGAGGCGTTGATGCTTCGCATCATTGACGGATCAATGTTGGAGAATGGGACCGCCGTTCGCGAACTTGGGTCGGCGTTTGGCACCTCGCGACCGGGAGAGCGGCTCAAAGATGTTCCCCAATAACGACCGGCGAAAAACTCACCGTCGCCCCGCGCTGCTGCAAGCGCGTCAGCCAGCCGAAGTCGACCTCGTACGGCACCGGCTCGACGGCCCACAATTCCTGCCGCGCCAATTCCCGGTGGACGCAGACGCACATGGTGTCGACGTGTCCCAGTTGAAGTTGGCCTGACCAATTCAAAGGAAGAATCCTATGTCGGGTTTTGGACCAATGCACCGTCTGGCACACGCCAATGTCTACCCCCCGCGATGCGGCAAAGAGCGACGCCAAGGCGTGCGGGTAATACACATTGTCGTCGTTCCAGAAGACGACATATTCGCCCCGAGCAGCGACGACGCCGGCGTCGTTGCAAGTGGCGCCCCACAAACCGTAGTTGCGATCGAGTTCAAGGTAACGGGCACCGTGGTATTCCGCCGTAGCTCGGGCTCTGGCGTCGGGGCCGTCGGAGATCACCAGGTGCTCGCAGCGCAGCCCACCCAGTTCCTGCTGACGAAACTGCCAGAGACACAGCGCCAAAAGTTGCGGCCGCTGCCAGGTGGCGGTAATCGCGGTGATGTCGATGGTCATCACGACATCCCTTCGAAGAGCGCCTTGCGTGGGAGCCGACCGTCTCGCGGCAGCTTCACGTCGTGCTCGAAATTACAGTCGACCAGTGAATGTCCCGCCCGAACTAAATCGCCGAAGCCCTTCCACATGCGCTCGAACTCTCGCGGCATCGCGGATACCGCATGAATTTCATCCCCCCTGTTATAGAAATGGCCGAGTATGCGACCGTGCTGCCCGCCGCAAATCCGGACTTCCTGCCCGGGATTCAGTAGTTGTGCCAAATTGACAAGGTCGGTCAGCGTCGATCCGTAATGGTAAATCGGCTCCGATAGGCTTGTCGCCAGCCGCTGTTCGCGGCGAGCCCAAGACCCGCGGCGATAGCGTATGATCGGCAGTTCGCAGCGTGCGACGATCCGTTCGGCCTCGGCCGATTCGCAGCAGACAAAAAGATGCCGCAGCCGTTCTCGCAAATAGACATCGCTGCGAATCGTTGTGAGCTGGTCGGCGAGAATTTGACAACATTCGCTGTTGTGTGTATCGCCGAACGCCCAAACCGTGGGTCGAAAACCGATCTTCCGCCAGTTTTCGGGAAAGCAGTTGCAGACGAGAACGAACGGTTCGCGATCGAGAGCGGCGCGTTCGGTGGGGCTCAGATAATTGAGCTGCCACGAGTTGCCGAGAACGAACGAGGGGCGAGGCATGTCGTTTTCCCGAGCGGCGGGGTTTACCCCCGCCGTCCTTTGTGTTCATCTTCTTCGTAAGACGCTCCTTCGTGAAGACGGCGGGGATAAACCCCGCCGCTCATTCTTGTGCCTCACTTGTCGCGCTTGCGGTTCAAAAGAAACTCCGCCCAGGCGACGTCCTCAGGATTATCAATATCAACGCATTCTTCCATTTTGTGAACGAGGCCCCGGCGATCGAGTGCAATGGAGAGATCTTGAAGCGGCGCGCCGTCGAGCCGTTTGAGAGCGGCCCGCGTGATGGCATAACCGGCCCTCGTTAAGCAGAAATAGGGGGGATATTCATGGCTCATCATGTTCGGCCCCATCGGCACCAAATGCGTCGTGCGTCCCTCGTCATCGGCAAGCATCATGCGATACGGATGCACGTCGGGCGACACCAGTGCCATCGTCTGTACAAAATCGGCTTCCGTTCGTTTGAGGAACGCAATCAGCGCATCGACAATCCCGCTCGGCTTGATGGGCACGCAGGGATATTGCACCACGATGATGTCGAAGGTGCGAGACTCGTTTTCCAGCCGATCTATCACATACGACAAAATCACCGAATCATCGACCAGACTGTCGGTCGCGAGTTCGGCCGGCTCGTCGAGCACATCGACTCCCAATTTTTGCGCAAGCGAGGCGATCTCGGCATGATCCGTTAAGACGACGGGACACACCGGCGTCGCCGCTTCTCTGATAGACTCAATCGTATACTCCAGGCTGGGCTTGCCGAGCAGCGGGTAAATATTCTTCATCGGCAGCCGCCGGCTGCCGCCCCGCGCGGGGATGACGCAAAGGACTCGTGCATCGTCAGGTGTCATAGGGTCAGGACTTTTTTGTGGTTGAATCTTTCGCCGCATGCGGGCTTTAAGAGGCAATTCATAACATTTTAGCGGTCTGCCGTGAGTGTTGGAGTACAGGCTTTAGCCTGCTTTTCAAATTAAAGGCAGCAGCCTAAAGGCTGTACTCCGACAAAGACATGCCAACCGGCTAAGTGTTACACCCTTTCCAAAAACTGCGACGCCTTCCTCCGGCCACGATTTGTGGCACCTTGGAAAATGGTCGACGTGTCTCCGATGTGTTGAGCGAGACTGGGCATGTGCACGTAGTACGGCAGCGATCTCTCGCCACACCACTTTCCGACGATCGAATCGATATTGTGCGCACCGTTCGCCGGACCGCAGTGGCGGTGGTCGACGAACAGCCGATCTGATAGTAGTTGGCGAAGTCCGGGGTTCGAAAAAACATATGCCAAGGCCCCCCAGCTCGCCCAGCCGTGGTTCTCAATATAATAGCCGGACGGAACATCTTTGGCGTAATGGCTCGGGCAATAGAGGGAAACGATCCCCACCTGCGGCGCGGGCCACAGAGTTCGTTCGAGATAATCCCGCAACCCGACCGAGAACAACACGTCGTCCTGGCACATGAGGTAAGCTTCGGCGCGCGGCTCGCGCAGATAGAGTTCGGTTAATCCCAGATACCAGTTGGGAAAGGCGCCGAGGCGAGAGTCTCGCGACGACATCGGCAGATGAGACAGTTGCGGTGGAATGCCGGACTCGGGCTCAACAAATAGGCGCGGTTGACCCCAGCCTGCCTCCGCGAGGCTCGCCACGCTCCGCACCAACGCCGGTTCGTCGCGAGGGGCCGTGGTCATCCCCACCGCCCAGCGGGTGACGTTGCGAATTGCTCGATCTCGAACGATCAATTCCTGATCCACAAACGCCTCCTACCAGCAATTGAGCCTTATACTTCAACGCGATTTTCGGTCGGGTGCCGGGTGAAGTCCGCACACTTTCGGCATTCGCGTAACGTCGTGTTCTCATGACTCGGGTGGCTACAGGCAAATACTTTCTGCCTCACCTTGCCCCGGCAGGTTTGGCACTCGACCAAGTCGATCTGATCGCCAAGGTAGGCGCATAGTGCATGTTCTTGTCTAGTGGCACCCGAAGCCATGGGCATGGGCTTCGTCCGATAGCCACACGTGCGGCAGACTTCCAGCGATACTACATCTTGCGCAGCGTGAACTCGCTCATGGCTGCAACGATAACGGCTATCTACAATTGCTCTTTGGTAAACACAAGGATGGACATCGAATAGATCATTGATATGCATATTCTTACGCTCACAAACCTGTTCTACCAATATGCACAATGCACAAGCGTAACCGTGCGAGTTCTTGGATTGAAATGCAAAACAAAGCCACACTGGCCAAGCCAGTGGCACCCAAAAAGCCTGTTAGCATGACGTGTGGTTGAGAGTGATACACGTCTGATCGCAATCGGAAAAGAAGCTGGGCAGTGGCACCCGGCGCAGCATGAACTCGCTCATGGCTACAACGAAAACCGCTACCGACATTTTCTTTTCGGTAAACACAAGGATGGATGTCGAGAAGATTCATATCCATAAACGTCCTTACGCTCACATATGTATACAGTACTCACAATGCAAACTGATGTTACTCGGAATTCGGGCAACACAATAATACGGTAATCCTCCTTCGCCTCCAACGATTCTTAAAAACAAAGCTCGAATCACGCCCACTTTGGATTGCCACAGTTAGAGAGAGATATAAAGAACGTGACTATTTTACAATCTCAAATATGCAAGGTGCACTTTTCGCTACACATGGCTTGCCGATGCCGTTCTCCAAGTACCTTATCGGCAACGCCGCATATGCCGTATAGACTCCCGGAGCCAACTCAAAACATTCCCTAAGATCCTTTTCCCAGGTACATGATTTACCACGTGCGAGCCCCCCAGCGTATGAACTTCCTAGCTTTGACGGTTCTCTGCCCAGCAATTTCTTACCCGCCGATGTTTTATTGCAGGGATTGCCATATTCATCAAAGACGCTGATTTGAATTTCATTACCCCCCATACCTTTGAACGAAAGACTCTCGGTGGCAACATTGTTCAATACAACTGTTGCTAAGGGATTACGGGGTGCATCAACATTTCGTGAGACGGACAGTTTTAACTCCACAGGCGCGGGCTCATCTGAATCGGCCCTTTCAACATCTGAACCAAATCCATTTTCTCGTTCGCTGTTCATCATCACCTGGTCCTCCACATTCTTTATAATAATTCCGTGCTCGCCCATTGTATTTGAGGGCTGGTATTGCTGATGCTGGACAACACCTTGATCTTGACGCTGTTCAATTTCAGAAGGAACATCACAACCAGCAAACAACAGAAGACCTAGTAACATGCAATAGCTTCTTTTGAAAAGTACTATCATTTTTATTAAACCTTATCTGTAAAATACGTATAATTCGCTGCTCACGTTTCAATGCAAGGTGTCAACCTTTCACGGGCAACTCGACTCATGTTAACACAAGTTGGTAGTAGGGCAGGTTACTCCAGTCGTCACTTCAGCGGTCTCTAAAGATGACCATTCAGGGTGAATCGATTCATCTTCCCAATTTTTATGATCACCATTGCTGGTGGAAGTGTCGTCGACAATATCCCACACAATACCGTCACGTTCAGCACAATAGATAATCCTCCAGGAAAAGCTTTTCAGAGGCACCCATTTAGTGAATAAACCCGGAGGGCGATACATTATATATACATCTTGAATGTGGATGTTCTCTTCTGGCGATCATATGTGGCGAGGTCGGCTGAAAGAAACGGGGAGTCCGAAACAACATGTGAGTCCCCATTTGCGGGCCACGGAGGTACTGTTTCAGGAGGAATTATGATATTGTACGGCCATGCTCCGTCGAGAGTCGGTTTAGAGCCCGGGGTCTTAAAGCGATCGCAATTGCCGGTTGACGCATTTCTGAGCCAAGCATCGCCCTCAACGGTTTGCACAAATTGCCATTGTCCCACATCTCCACTTCCACTTCCACTTCCACTTCCGTTAGTAAAATATGCGGGAGTTTCGACCGAGGCTTCAAAAATGATTCCTTGATTAACAAGAAGGCCGCCTGAGGGATCGCCTTTTAGGTAACTAATTGTGTTCGGATCCAAAAGTTTTGGCACATTCGTGCCGAAAGTCGTCGGTTTAGTGGGAACCACAGTTGGAGCCTCTACAACGATGGTTTTCTTCAATGTGCAAGGCTTTCCGTTCATTTTGAATGTCACCTGGAGCTGTTTGTTTCCAGCGTCGGCCCAATAAAAGCCTATTAGAAATGCTGTCAATGCTGAAGGTGAAATCGGATCGAGTATGGCCGTATGAACTGCTGGATCGGGGGGCGATGCGGCGGTATTAACGACAGTATAATCACTGAATGCCGTGCTCGGAATTGTCCAGTTTATGTCGGTTAGGCTGACACCAGGATCACAGACGATGGCGTAGACATAGTATTTACCTACTATGAACCGGGTTTGATTAAATGTTGTAATTGTGCACCCATCACACGATCCCGAAGCGGACGCGGCGCTCATGAGCATCATCTGGCCCGCCGTCGGTTCCGGCGAGATATAATACGGCGGCCGGCCGGCGGCAGTCGCCAGCGGCATGATTTCCACCCCGGAGGGCCAATGGCAACCGGTCGAGGCGACTGGATCTCCTTCACCCGCCTCTAATGTCAATCGCAGCCGATCGGTAACGGCAGTCACGCCACGGCTCACCCATTGCGGGCCGGTGGTCAGCCCTTCAAGCCGCGCTCGCAGATCGTACGTGCCGTCGGCGTTGCGCGTCGCTTCCAACACCACCCGCGACAGACGACAGACCGTAGGAAACTCCACCTCTGCCAGACCCAGCACGACGAATGCTGTTCGACCAAATCGAGGATGTAGTCGCCGTTCAACCGGGAGCCGTCCGCACATCCGCCCCTGCTGGGAACCACCCCCAGCACGATCAAGCGCACTTGCCGGGGCATGTCGTCAGCGGGAACCGGCAGTCCCGCTCCGCCGGCAGACGACTCGAAGGTTTCGGTCGTCTTGGACTCCCGCGTCTCGGAGGTCACCACCCGCTTCTCGTATTTGCCCGTGCGGCCACTACGGGTCTCGTGCGTCTCTTCCGACGTCCGCTCGACCTCTCGCGTCGTCTTGGTCCATTTTTGAACGTCGTCAGACTCACTCGGCAAGCGTTCGGTCACCATCTTCGCGGCTCCTTCTTTCGCTCACGACCGTCGCATCAAGAAGGCGTTGCCGTCATCTGAGCAGGACGGCTGAAATGTTCATCTGAGCTTACGATTATGATGGCATTTCTGCAAGAGCAATTTGAATTTCGGCGGTGACAGCTCAAGCCGGTTTCAGCCTTGCGCCGAGAACCGGCTCGGAATTTGAGGCAGCGGGAGCGAAGGATCTATGGGAAATTGCTCTCGCAGCCTGTCGGCATCGGTCCATTGGGGATCATTTGACCGGAAGGGTTTCGAACGGTTTGAAAGATTGTCGCCGTGCGTGACGATCATCCATCGCGCGGGCCGCCCACTTGCTGGCACGGCACTTGCAAACCCATATTTTTGTGACTCTTCCAGAAGACGGTGCGCAGTTGCCGAGAGCATTTTTCAGCATAGCTGATGAAGGGGTTATTGGCATGCTTGAGCGGATGGCAATTGTTTTGATGCCATTTCCAGCCGTTGTGAAGGTTGATCGACTCTTCGCGCCCGCGAAACGCTTGCTGGATCGCGTCGATAAAATCGACCGACACGGCGTCGTCGGAGTCCAGGCGGGACGTGATGATCCAGTCGCCGGCTGACTCGCGATGGATGCGAGAGTTGACAATCTGTCCTGAAGTCGAACGCGCCCAATTCCCTTCGCCGATGAACTCCCAGTTATCTACCGTGTCTCGACCACAGGTCCACAATGGTTCGAACTGTGGGCATGCCCGTTGCCATCGCTCGGCGTTCCGGCGGAGCTCAACTGGTGAATTAAAGTGAAAAAGAACAAACCAGCGGAAACGACCGTTGATCTGCTTCGCGACGGTCGGCAACGTGAATCGTTCGAAGATCTGCGAACGGTACTTCAACCACGAGGGGTCGAGAAATTTGCCCTCGGGCCTGGATAAGTTGAAGCGGGTGATCAAATAGTGGTTCATTGTCATTTGCGCAAGGGAGATGAAATTCCGAAAACGAAATTCGTAATCAAGCATCAAGCCGGCGGCGAAATCTCTTCGAGCATAATCGTGTTCGCCGCGCCGCCGTCGACGGGGATCGTCACCCCTGTGATATACGAGGAGGCATCGCTCGCGAGAAAAACGGCCAAACCGGCGACGTCTTTCGGGTCGCCCCACCGCCGCAGGGGGACGCGTTCGAGGACTTTCTGCGAGCGCACGGCGTCGTTCTGCAGCGCGGTTGTAATCGGCGTGCGCATCCAACCCGGCGCGATCGAATTCACGCGGATGTTGTGCTTGGCCCATTCCGCGGCCAGGTCGCGCGTGAGGGCGACGATGCCTCCCTTAGTGATGCCATAAATCGAACCGCCGCGGCCGAGTCCGAGAATTCCTCCTCCCAACGCGGAAATATTGATGATGCTGCCCGATTTCTGAGCAATCATCTGCCGGGCCGCCGCCCCGGTCATGTAATAATTACCCAGCAGATTGACGGCGATCACGTCGTCCAGATCGTTCTGCTGGAAATCGACCGGCGTGACCCGGCGATGGATCCCCGCGTTGTTCACCAGAATGTCGACGCGGCCGTGCTTCGCAACGACGTCGGCGATACAGCGTTCCACCATGTCGCGATTTTTAATGTCGCAGGTCATCGCGGCGATCGGTTTGCCGAGTTCTCGCGAAAGTTCATCCGCCGCGGCGGTCACGTCGTCGGTTTTCACATCGAGCATGACGACGTCGGCTCCGTACGAGGCCAACCCTTTCGCCATCCCCCAGCCGAGCCCCTGCGCCCCGCCAGTCACCACGGCAACGCGACCGGACAGATCGAACAAGTCGTTCCAAAGATCGGACGCAGTCATATCGATTCTCCTCGCTCAAAGTATTTGGATTGCACAGCAAATCTCTGCATCCGACTCATCCCTCATCCCCTTCTTCACAGTGCCCTCACCCGGCGGCGGGGCGGCCGACCTCTCCCGGAGGGAGAGGTGTAGATGCTCCCCTCCTCATCCTTCACCCTTTCACCGGCGGCTGAAACATCTCCAGCGTGTACCCGTCGGGATCGTAAAAATAAACCACCAGTCCCCCCTGGTTTGGCCCGGCGGTGATTTCCACCGGTTCGGAGCGGAACTTGACCCCTTGCTCCGTCAGGTCGGCGTGACAGGCGCGAAGATCGTCGACGAGCAGACAGAGATGCGACGTCCCCGCGCGATTCGTCGCGGGATCGTTCGGCGGGCCGGCGTGCTTCATGTATTGCACGACTTCCAGCGTCTGTCGGCTGTGCGGACTGACGCGAAACGAAGCCACGTCGAGCACGACGCTGGGATAACCGGTCTGCTTCGCCACGTAGTCGGCATCGACGTTCGGTCGGCGGCGTTCGAGTTCCATCCCCAACGTCTCGCCGTAGAACTTCACGGAGCGCTCGAGATCCGCGACGGTCAGGCCGATGTGGTGGATATCGGAAAATGCCCAGCGTCTGGTCAACTGTGTCATGGAACTCTCCTGAGTGTTCGATATTCCTTAAAGCCTTTTTTACAAATCCGGCGGTGACGTGCCTCTCCATCGTAAAGAGGACGAACCGCGAGAGCAAACGACGACAGCCGTCGAAGCAAATCGCGGCGAACGAATTACGGCCATTGCTTGATGCAGCGGGTCGACTCGCGTACGTTAAGAGGCCATAGTCGCGTTACGAACATTCTCCGTTCAAACAGCATAAAGGACAGCCACATGTCGCTTCAACGAACACAATCTCACAGGGCATCGATCGGAATGTTTGTTGCCTTTCTTTTGCTGGCGGGGCTCGCCTCTGCGGACGCTCACGCTGACGGCGAAAAAGATCTCGGGATTCGCATGATGAAAACACCCCAGGGGACGCCCTTCGGCATCTCCGGCGACAAACCCGCGAAACCCGCTCCCACTTTATTCATCTTCGCCAACGCGCTGGAAACGATGAACGACCCGGCGTACGAAATTTACTCACGGACCGGCCGGCAACTCGCGAAGGATGGCTGGATTTTCGTCGTCATTAATCCTCCGTGTCATGGCGAAGATCACCGGCCCGATGAACCGGGTGGATTGTCCGGCTGGGCGCATCGCCTGAAAAACGGCGAAGATCTGACCGGCGACTTCGTCAAAAACTGCAACGACGTCGTCGAACACGTGATCGCCGAGGGATACACCGACCCGGAACAATTGGCCGCGAGCGGAACCTCGCGCGGCGGCTTTTGCGCCCTGCATTTCGCCGCCGCCGAACCGCGTGTCAAAGCCGTCAGTGGCGTGGCACCGGTGACCGATCTGTTAGCTCTTACCGAATTTGACGGCATGGACGATCACGAACCGACGAAAGCCCGGCATGCCTATCATTTGGCAGAGCAGTTGGCCGGTCGGAAGGTGCTGCTGACGATCGGCAACGACGACCACCGCGTGAGCACAGATGAATGCGTCGCCACGGCCCGAAATTACGTGAAGGTCGCCCGCCAAAAACTCCCTGAGCTAAAAGTCATCCCGGTAGAAATCCTCGTCGGCCCCTCCGACGGCCACCACGCGGTCGACAACGCCTACGAAATCGAAATCGCGTGGTTTCGTAAAATGATGCCTCAGTGAGACTAACGGAACCTGCCGCCGCAAAGGGGTCGGCGAAGCCGATCAACGGGAGGTCAAACAGAATTTCTTAGCTCAAGAACAAATCTTGAGAATTTTAAATAAAATCAGAAAACTCGACTTCAATATCTGAAATTTGCGGGTTATTATATTAAATCGACAACTCTTCACCGTCGATTTAGTTCAGTGTTCTGCTGACTCGATAAGAATGCAAAATTTGTCTCGCCATTACCGGGTGAGCGACATTTCGCCAGCGAGCGAAGGCTCATTCTATTCTCGTATCGATCGTTTCTTGCGGCGCGAGCCGCTTTCATGGCACAGGCATCAAGCGTGGCCTGCCTTTTATGTGCGTTTACCCTGACGAGAAAGACGGCGACTATGCATTGAGGCAGGATTGTGGCGATCCAAAGTTTCAATTCTACATTTTTTGTTTTCTAAATTCATGGAGCATTTATGAACAGAACAACCCAAAGGCGAGCGTTTACGCTTATCGAACTGTTGGTCGTGATTGCGATCATCGCCGTGTTAATCGCACTGCTCTTGCCGGCTGTGCAACAGGCCCGCGAAGCGGCTCGGCGGACCCAATGCAAGAACAATCTGAAGCAGTTGGGCCTTGCGAACCACAACTATCACGACACGTTCAACCGCTTCACCCCTTCGAGTTTCGAACTCGGAATGGTGTACAATCAAGCCACCACATACGGCGGTGTGGCGGTGACCGGCGGCTACTCTAACTTGAGCGGTCTGGTGATGTTGCTGCCGTACATCGATCAGGCCAACCTGTACAACCAATGGAACTTCGCACACGCTGCCAGTTGGTGCCACGTTTACGGTGGCGGACCGAATCCCAAAGGCGATCCCAACGTGAACTATACGTTGGCGCGTACGCCCGTCACGGTCTTCACCTGCCCGACCGATAACGGCGCTCCCTATTACACTGCCGTCAACAAGTATTACAGCATCAGTTCGACGGCCGCCGGCGGGTATCGCACGAGTTACGACTTCTCCATAAATTACGCCGAATACTATTACGGGTTGTACTGGTCCGGTAATCTGGGGCCGACAAACCGTCCGGTGTTTGGTGAAGCATCGAATTCGAACATTCGCGACATCCGCGACGGCACCAGCAACGTGATCCTGATGTCTGAACAGACACGTGAAAAACAAAGCGGCGTCTCTTCGGCATGGGCCGCGCGTCAGCATGTTGCGATGGGCGTCGATTTCAGAGGAAGTTGGCGCCGGATCAACGACTTTCGCGGCAGCACGATTGCCACCCACACATGGCATTCAGCAGGAAGTCTGCATACCGGCGGTTGTCACGTCTTGATGGGCGACGGTGCCGTGCGATTTGTTTCGGAGAACATCGACCTCAACACACAAGATCGCCTCTCTCTTATGTCCGATGGCGCGACCCTGGGTGAATTCTAAAAATTGTTCAGCCAAAGAAATTATTACAGTAACCCGGTTGCGCTCGGTGACCGGGTTACTGTATCATTCAATTCGATGCCATCGACGTCGCCAGACGGATCAATCTTATTTTGAATTGAGGAACGGAATTCATGCCGAAAGCATTCGGGTCAACGCGGTTTTTGACAATCTTCGGGGTCTTGCTTCTCACCGGGTGCGGCGAAGCGGTCGGGCCGGCGAAACTTCCCGAGACGGTGCCGTTTTCCGGCGTCGTCAAAATCGATGGTGCCCCCATGAACCGTGGCATCATAACCTTCATCCCCAAATCAGACGGAGGTTACAACGCCGTCGGATTCGTGAATGAGAAGGGCGAGTACAAACTCAAAACGAGCGTCGGTGAAATGGAAGGCGACGGAGCCGCTCCGGGAGATTACAAGGTGACGATTAGTCGGTTCGTTAAACCTTCGGGTGAGCCGCAGGATCCCAGCGTACCTGCTGAAATTCCCGGCAAAGAATCTATTCCGCTGGCCTATTCGGATGCCACGGTATCGGCACTCACCGCCGTGGTTCCCGCAGGCGGAGGGACAAAGGACTTTGAGGTAAGTACGAAGTGACCCGAATGGGGCGAATTCGGAATTCCCTGTTTCGGCATCGGCGAGTCATTGTTGTTATCGCGTTGATGATCGCTGTGGTGGCGGGGATCGGGTATCTCACCTTTATCCCCGCGCGGCCCCTCAATCTCCTGCTCATCACGCTCGACACCACCCGTGCCGACCGATTAGGGTATTATGGCTACGACTCCGCCATCACGCCGGTGCTCGACCAACTGGCACGAGATGGGGTGCTCTTTGAGCGTGCCTACGCACCAGTCCCGTTGACGTTGCCTTCCCATGCCTCCGTTCTCACCGGACTTTATCCTCCCGAGCACGGACTCCGCATTAACGGGGTCGGCACCTTGCCGGCCGGGCTCCCCACCCTGGCAACGCAGTTGCAATTTGCCGGCTACGACACCGGTGCCTTCGTAGCAGCGGTCGTGCTTGATAAGAAATATGGTTTGGCCCGAGGCTTCACCACGTACAATGATGACATCTCCCCATCCGAGGACAGCCTCGACGACCATCATCAGTACCGTCCCGCCAACGTCGTCATCAATGCGGCACTCGACTGGATTAAACCCAGATCGAGTCAACCGCATTTTTGCTGGATTCACCTGTTCGATCCGCATTTTCCGTATCTCACGCACGAAGAGCACTTTGGCAACCGCTTCGCCAACCGGCCTTATGATGCCGAATTGAGCTACGTCGATCTCGAACTCGGGCGGTTGTTCGCGGAGTTGAAAGCCGCCGGCACTCTCGAAAACACGTTGATCGTCATCGTAGGCGACCACGGCGAGAGTCTCGGCGAACACGGCGAGTTAGCCCACAGCATGACGGTCTACAACGCCACACTGCAAGTCCCGTTGCTCATTCTGCATCCCGGTAAAAATCTGCCGGGGCACCGCGTGGCCGAGCCCGTGTCGCTTGTTGATATCTGCCCGACCGTGCTCGATTGCCTGGGCCAAGAACCGCTTGCCGAGATCGGCGGTCGGTCGCTGCGCCCTGCCTTGCAGGGCGAGCCGCTGACTCCGCAAACGTATTACGCGGAAACCGATCAGCCGTATCAGCATTCGCGCTGGTCTCCGTTGCGGGCGTTGGTCACGACTCAGTGGAAGTACATCCGCAGCCCGACCCCCGAGTTGTACGATCTGTCGAATGATCCGCGCGAGCTAGAGAATCTCGCCGAAGTGCGCGCAGAAGTCGTGCAACATCTCGAGCGCCAATTGGTCGAGCGCGAGGAACAGATGAAGCGGCGCGTTGCGGAAAATGTAGCGCTGACCGATCAGGACCGCCGCGATTTGAACAGCCTCGGCTATACCACTGGAAGTACAGCAACGGCCGATGACCTTGGCGAATTGCCGGACGTTAAGGACAAGCTCCCCTACTACAATAAGCTCAACGATGCAAATGCGATGATGGAAGCGGGGCGGTACGACCTCGCCGAACCTGTGCTGCGCGAAATCGTGGAAGCCGATGCAAATTATTTCCTCGCTCAGGGAGATCTCGGGCGATGCCTGTTGCGGCTGAATAAAGTCGAGGAGGCGATCGGGCATCTGCGAAAGAACGTGGAACTCGACCCCGAGGCGGATCGCGTACGCGGAATGCTCGGCGCCGCGCTATTACTCATCGAAGACTATCAGGCCGCCGAGGAACAACTTCGCATCGCGGTGCGTTCGAGTCCCGATCTGCAGGACGTGCGATTCAATCTCGGCTACGCCTTGGAGAAGTTGAACAAACTCGATGCCGCCGCCGAGCAATACGAAATCTGCCTGAAGCAACAAACCGACTTTGAGCCAGCGCGCCAACGTCTGGACGCCCTTTCAAAACCTTGACTTTTCAGCGATCGCCGCACCGACGAAAAGTGTAACGTCCCGGAAGAACCCAGTCGTTGCGGATTCGACGCGACGGAACATTTTTTGAACGTCCTGCAGGTACATCTGCAAAACGCCGCGGCAACAGGGGCAATGCGAATATCGCCGTCGTGTTCCTGAATGAAGGTGAGACGGCTGCCGCATTTCGAAAAAATACCCCCGACAGGATTCGAACCTGTGACCTGCGGTTTAGGAAACCGCCGCTCTATCCATCTGAGCTACGAGGGCAAATCTGAAATTCTTCGCCGGGCGAGGCGGGCGGGGTTGTGTTGCGGTTAAACGGATGCGGAATTTTTCTTAATGATCCTAACACAACCTCTGTGCGTAGCGATTTTCCGCTGGATTTAAGGCATTTTTAACAAGCACAACCGGTTGTGTTAGAGTCTCTTATACTCTGTTGGGGTATGATAACGAAGTCGCCGTGGTGTGGGAATTGTAGAATCTCTTTCGTCGGCTGTTTTTGCGCAGCGGCGCGGGATCTCCTTTCGGTTCCTCAGAGATGACGGCGTGTGTTGGTTTTTGGTTCGCCTGGCTGAATTTGTCTTTCCGCGAGGTTGACGGCGTACGAAACAGATCGGTGAAAAACGGGTGCGGGACATGCCGGGGTTATTGGCTTGGATCGATCGCGGGCTTTCCATTGATGAATTCCGTCGACGACTGCAACAGCCGGACGGGGAGTGGCTGTTCATTTCCTCGCCGCGATTGAACTCCGCGGTGCGGCTGGAGGATATCGAAAAGGAATTCGCCGGCCGTGACTCTGCCATCGTCGCGTTGCTGAGTGAAAGTTCGATTCGGAGCGAACGACATTTTCCGGAGACCAAACCCAACGAACAACGCGTGCCGCTTCATCGTCTGCCGGGCTGGTTGCGTCTGTTTGCATCACCGGCGGAATGGGATGCTGTCGTCGTTCATCGCGACGTCGTGAAGCGTATGCGGCGACCGATGAACGGACCGGAACCCGTTGAAGAGTGGTTGCTGCACGCCGTTCTGAGCGGCGTCGCGGTTGAAACGATCGAGCTGGATGATCTCGATAATAACGATCGTCACGACGGCGACGAGCCGGCGAAGGTGGCCCATTGGCGAAAGCCGGAGTTGTTGCCGGGATCGCCGTCGCGGAGTTGGATGAGAATTTTGCTCGCCGAATTTCGTCCTGAAACGTTCTCCCGCGGGGTGCGGTCGTCAGTCGATCTGACGGCATTGCGCGCGGGGATTTTTCAGGTTCACGATTTTCTCGATGAGAGCCACGAATTGTCGCAGAGCATCGAAGGAGCGGGGACGCATCGTCACGGCGATTACTGGCATGCGATCATGCATCGCCGGGAGCCCGATTATCCGAACGCGAAATATTGGTTTCGCCACGTCGGGCGGCATCCGATTTTTGCAGAGTTGTCGCAAGTTGTAACGCGCCGGGTGAAACAGCTTCAGGCAAAAACCGATCGGCGCGACGAAAATCTGCGGGCGCGGCTGTCTCAACTCGTCGACGGTCGCGGGGAATGGGATCCGTTTGCATTTGTCGATTTCTGCCGCGTCTGTGCCGAGGGGCCGCGTGCAGACTGGACGGCGGTTGCCGAGGAATTGCAATGGGCGGAAATGGTGCTGCTGCTGAAGGCGACATTCGACGATGCGTTGATTGTGGAATGAAGGTCGATTGCTCGAGAGATTGCCTCGCAAATGCATCGAGCGTCGAGCGACATTCGACGAAGCGGGAGCATCGAAGACCTTGCGTTCCCAAGCGGAGCATGGGGGTGGTATCCTAATTTGGAAGAGCTCAGCGGGTGGCACGTCCCTGAGCGGCTGTTCGGATGCAATACCGTGCGAAGGGCGTGGTTCTCTTCAGCAATCGACACGCCCGTCGAAGACTCCGGGACGTGCCACCCAAATTAGGACACCACTAGCATGACGGGTGTAGTTTTCTTCGATTGCGCGATTGGGTTATATACGTTATCCTGGTGGTTTTGAGTTCGAAACCTTCACCAGGAGACGGTATCATGTCAGGGATGAATTGGGACGAATTGAATCCGACCGAGCGATTGATTGCCGAGCAGGCGGTGATGAATTTTCGGTCGTTGAACGCGGCTTGCGATGCCGCCGCGGATGGTCAGGTGTTGGCCGTGGCGGAGACGCTGGCGATGCAACAAGGGCGGGAGTTGATTCGACGGACGCTGGAGGTGTCGTTGCAACAACAGGCTCAGGATCTCGAAAAAAAAGTTCGCCGCAGCGGACCTGCGTGTGCGGATTGAGCCAGGCGCATCACGGTCGCAAGCCGCGGCTGGTGATGACGTCGGCGGGGGAGGTGCGGCTGTCGCGCGTCTACTTTCGTTGCGTCCGTTGCCGGACCGGCGGGTTCGTGCTAGATGAACGGCTGGGCGTGCAGGGGCGTTATAGTCCCCATGCCGAGCGGTTGATGTGTCTGGCGGCAGGGAGTTGGTCGTATGATCTGTCGTCGGAACGTCTCGGGGAATTCTGCGGGTTGTCGATTTCCGACACGGCGATTCGCGATCACGCCCAACAGCGGGGGGCCGACATGCTCGAGTGGCAACGCACGACTCCTGAGGCTGTCTCTGAGTTTCGGGAGGCGCCGGGAGAGGTGGAGTTCACCAGCGACGGCACCTGCGTGAACACGACGGAGGGCTGGCGCGAGATGAAAGTGGCCATCTTTTCGAAACGAGAGCCGGGGGATCCCGCCACCACGGAGGAGTGGGCCGACCGCGAACTGCCGAAGCCGAACACCAGCGTGGCGTTCGCCGCCATTGAGGCCAGCGAAGATTTTGGTCGTCGCTGGAAAGCCTGGCGAAAACGCCTCGGTTTGCACGATACGTCCCTCACCGTGCTGGCCGATGGCGCGAAATGGATCTGGGAAGAGCAGCGGAAACACCTCATCGGCGCCGAGGGGGTACTCGATATTTTTCACGCGTTGGAACATATCGCGGCTGCGGCCAAAGTCCTGCATCAGACTCCCGCCGAGATCGAGGCTTGGACCACGGCGGCGCGGACGGTGCTGTTGGAACAGGGTTGGACCGGCATCGAGACGTTGATCCGCGAACGGCAGGCGACGGCGCCGACCGCCGCGTCTCAGGCTACGCTTAATGAATTGTGGAACTATCTCGGTTCGCATCAGGACCATCTGCATTACCGCCAGCGCTTGGCCAACGGCCAAAGTATCGGCAGCGGCCAAATCGAAGGCGCGTGCAAAAATCTGATCGGCCGCCGGCTGAAAGCCAACGCCTCCCGCTGGCGCATCCGCCGAGTCAACCGCATGGCCGGCCTCTGCTGCCTGATGTACAGCCACCAATGGAACGCCTACTGGAACACCCTCGCCACATGATTACCGAAATCCGCGACTACACCCCTCCCAGCCGTATCAGAGGCGATGCTTGTCACCCAACGCGCGGCACAGCATAATGAACGGCTTAATTCGGCGAGGACTCCCCTTACAGCCGTCCCATTTGTGCCGCTTGAAATGAGGTTCAACATGATAATCAATCCCTTCCGCCGTTTGCTCGTCGGGTTTGCCGCGGTGATTTCTCTGCTTGCACTGGCCGAAGCGATAATGCGGGCCGACGACGAACCCCAGGCCGAGGACTTCGCCTTCTCGCTGTTCGACGGTGAAACGCTCGACAGGCTGATCGTGGAAAACGGCTGCGACGTCGTCGATGAGGACGGCCTGATTCTCCTCAGAGGAGGCGACGGCTGGGTGCGGTCGCATCACATGTATCAAGACTTCAAGTTGCACGTCGAATGGCAGGCGTTGCAGACTGAGAATTACGACGCCGGGGTCTATTTGCGGGCCGGCCGCGAAGGGACGCCGTTCCCCAAGCGGGGTTATCAGGCCAACATGTTGCAGGGAAAAGAGGGAAATATCGGCAAGATCCCCGCCGCGACCAGCACCGGGCTCGCCAATCCCGCGGGCCAGTGGAACACCTTCGATATCACCGTCATCGGCGACACCGTCGAAATGGTCATCAACGGCAAACCGGCGTACAAAGTCGACGGCATCGACACCGAGCCGGGATATGTCGGCCTTCAGGTTGAAGTCCCCAAGGGGGGACAATTCCTGATTCGCAAGTTCGATATCGTCGAACTCGGCTATAAGACGCTCTTCACCGGCGAAGATTTCGCGAATTGGGAAGGAGCCGATGCCCCTGCCGAGAAATGCTGGATCGTCGCCGACGGCACGTTGCAATGCACCGGTGCCGAGGGACCGTGGCTGCGATCGAAAAAGGAATTTGGCGATTTCAACTTGCGCTTCGAATATCAGTTGTCACCGGGCGGCAACAGCGGCGTGTACGTTCGCGTGCCGCCGGATGGAAATCATCATCGCAAGAACGATCAGGAACCGATCGCTGGGTTTGAAGTGCAGGTGCTCGACGATAACGCGCCGCAGTATCAGACGCTGGTCGATTACCAGTATAGCGGTTCGGTGTACGACATCGCCGGAGCTTCGCCGCGGATCAGCCGGCCGGCCGGTGAGTGGAACACGCTGGAAATCAACTGCCGGGGGCAGCAGATCACGACCGTCCATAACGGGCAGATGATCGTCCACGTCACCCCGGAAACGCATCCTTTAATTTTGCTCCGCGAACAAACCGGATTTCTGGGACTGCAAAATCATCAATCGGTCGTCAAATTCCGCAACCTCCGCATCGGCCCCGCCATCGAGTACGAAGCGGAATAACGAAATAGAATCATAGGTGAGTCGAGCGGACGCCGTCCGCGCTGCCCCACCGCCGACTGTTACGACGCGTTTTGGTCGCCAATATGCGAACCGAGCGGGGCAGCGTCGCCACTTGACCGCTCTCTGCCCATTTCCCGCCGGGTGAAGGAATTAAAGAATCTCGCTTGCGCAATTTGAAGTTACGCTTCGGGCGATGATTTTGTAAAGTTACAGACGCCGCGCCGCTCAATACACCCGCTGGTTATCGCCATGTCAGCAATGCCGACCTCCTTTGAAGTTCGCCGCAATGCGTATGCGGTGTGCGCGATCATGCTGACGGCGTTGCTCATCCGCTGGCGGGCCAGTCTGGGGGAGTTCTGGCTCGATGAAATCTGGTCGTGGTTTATGGTGCAGGTGAATGTGCAGTCGTGGTCCGACGTGATTCTCACCTTGAAACACGACAACAATCACTTTCTCAACTCCTGGATCATCTATGGGCTGGGGCCCGAACGCGATTGGACGACCTATCGCTTGCCCGCCGTGCTGTTCGGCACGGCGACCGTCGCTCTCGCCGGTTGGTGGGGACGACGGCAGGGAACCTCGGCCGGATGGTTCGCCCTGGTGCTCACCGCGGGATCGTACGTGCTGATTCATTATTCGTCCGAAGCCCGCGGCTATGCACCGCTGATGTTCTTCAGCCTGCTCGGCTTTGTCGCGATGGAGCGTGCGCTCGCGACGGGACGCATGAAGTGGGATGCCGTGTGGAATCTTGCCGCCATCTTCGGCGTATTATCGCATCCGACGTTTGTCACGTTGTTCGTCTCCGTCGCGTTGTGGTCGATGATAAGCGTCGCGACGAAGAGTGCGAGCAAGGGACAAGCGGTCGTGCGGTTCATTCGCTGGCATCTGTTGCCCGTGTTGTTTTCCGGCTGGGTTTACCGGGTGAATCTGAGTCAACTCGCGATCGGCGGCGGTCTCGAACAGTCGCCGTGGGTGGTGATCCGCGAGGCGTTGTCGCTGACGATGGGAGGCCCGTTCGACGGCGCGGGGAGCATCGCCGCGGCAAGCGCCGTTGCGGCGTCATTCGCGGGATGTCTCAGCTGGCTGATCGCGTCCGGACGGAAACTGACCGCGTTTGTGTTCTTTATGATTATCGTGGCGGCTCCCGCGGCGTTGGTCGTTTTCGCCGGGCGGTCCGATCTTTATGTGCGATATTTCCTGATCAGCATCTTATTCTTGTTGTTGCTGTTCAGCCTGGCGTTGGGACGACTCTATCAATCGAGCGGCGTGCGGCGAGGGTTCGCCGTCGCGATAACGGCGGTGATGTTCATCGGGAACGCGGTGCACGTCGCCCGGCTATGTGACGCGGGGCGCGGCAACTATCTTGCGGCGCTGGAAATGATCCAGCAGCAAACGCAAGACGATCGCGTCGTGATCGCCTCCGACAACGATTTCCGACATCGGCTGATGATCACGTTTTACCAGAATTATCTGAAAAGCCCGCGGCCAATTTTTCTGAGCGACGGCCGATCGCCGAACGGAAGTCCCGAATGGTTATTGTTGCACCATTTCGAAATCGATTGGCAAGCTGAGCAAGTCATTTCACCGATCGAAGGAACTCGCTACGACCTCATGAAGGCGTTTCCGTACGCCGGGCTTTCGGGCTGGTCGTTGGGAGTTTATCGTCGAGCGGAAGATGAAACCGTTCCGAAGAAATAGCTTGAACGGAAGGGAACTCGTCAAGCGAAACGGCCCGATGTCTTTTTCACATCTGCTTTTCCGCTTCCATTATCCCTCGCGGAATGAGATAATACAGGTCTCCGGGTTATCGCACTCGTTTCATCACGCCCCCCTAATTTTGACGCGGTTTCACAAGCGGCTTTACGCCGTCCCTCACGCCCCGTGTTTTCAATGCGACTCCGCTTGATCGATCTCGAAAGAACCGTTCATGATGTCACACTCAGACACATCGGCCTTTGTGCCGTCGAGGCAGTTCCTCGCGGGGTTGTCGCTGGCGTTGATGTCGATCCCTCTGCTGGCCGGTTGTGATTCTTCCTCCGCCACGGTTGCCAAACCGGGAGAGGAAACGATACCGACGATCGAAGCCGACGTGACGACGGTCGCTCAGCGCCCCTGGCCCAAAATCGTACGCAGCCAGGGAAACCTCGCCGCCGACGAAAGAGCGGTCGTCGGTTCGAAAGTCGCCGGCCGCGTCGCTCAGGTGCACGTCGACCTGGGTGATTTCGTGATGAGCGGCAGTCCGCTGATCACGCTGGACGAGGAAGAATTCCGTTTGCGCGTCGTTCAAGCGGAAGCACAACTAACGCAGTCGCGTTCGGCCGTCGGGCTGGCCGCCGATGATCTCATCGAATCGCTGAAAGCCGAAAATTCGCCTCCCGTGCAGGAACAACTCGCCCTGTGGGACGAAGCGAAGGCGAACCTCGAACGCATCAAACGCCTGCAATTGCAGAAAGCGGTCACGCAGGCGGAAGTCGAACAATTCGCCGCCGCCGAACGGGTCGCCCAGGCGCGCTATGCCTCCGCGCTCAATAACACACGGGAAAAAATCGCCCTCATCGGCATCCGTCAGGCGGAGTTGTCGCTGGCTCGTCAACAGTTGCACGACGTCGTCATCCCCATGCCGTTCGACGGCCAGGTGCAACAGCGCGACGTCGCTCCCGGCGCATACGTCCAAGTCGGAAATCCTGTGGCGACCGTCGTGCGCACCGACCCGCTTCGTTTTCGCGGCGCTATGGCCGAACGTCAGGCACAGGGACTCGCCGTCGGACAAAAGATCTCGTTGAAAATCGAGTCGCTCGAGGAGCCGCGGATCGCGACGGTGGCCCGCATCAGTCCGGCTCTCAATCCGATGAATCGCTCGCTCACTTTTGAAGCCGACGTGGAAAACAAAGATCGCCGGTTGCGCGCGGGTCTCTTCGCCGAGGCGGAGGTGTTCATCGATCCCGAGGCGGAGGCGATGGTGATCCCCGGCACGGCGGTCGTCGAATTCGCCGGAACCGAAAAGGTCTGGAAAGTGGTCGACGGCAAGGCGACGGAACAGGAAATTCTGACCGGGGAACGCCGGCGCGACGGCGTCGAAATTTTGCGCGGGCTGAATGAAGGGGACGTCATTCTCGTCGAAGGCGCGCGGGGCCGCGAGGCCTTTATCGACGCTCATCCCGTGACGGACGAATCCGCCTCGTCGCCGCCTCTCGAAATACAGGCGACCAATCCGGCGGACGATGGGGCGGCGAAAGAAGGGGCTAGCGTCGACGACGGCGTCGGCGTCGTTCGGGAAGGTGCCGCCGATGCAGGCGTCGCCGGTGAATCCGCGACCGGAAAACCGGCGACGGACACCGTCGTCTCGGAATAACGTCGCCCCATCCCATGTCTCGAAGTTTGACGATTTTGCTGATGGAGAATCGGAACAGTGTATTGGCTCGCTGAAGTTTGCGTCAAACGTCCGGTGTTCGCCGTGATGCTGATCATGGCGCTCGTGGTTGCCGGCATCGCCGCGTTTCCCTCGCTGGGCGTCGATCGATTTCCCAATATGGATATGCCCACGATTTATGTGAGCACGACCTATCCCGGCGCGGCGGCTGCCGAGGTGGAGTCGGAGGTCAGTGCGATCATTGAAGACGCCGTGGCGACCGTCGCGGGAATCGAGGAACTGCGTTCGATTTCGCGAGACGGGCGCTCGTTTGTGTTGATCACCTTTCAACTCAGCCGCAGCATCGACGCGGCCTCGCAAGACGTTCGCGACGCCGTGTCCAGCGTCATGCGGCGGCTTCCGCCGGGGATCGATCCGCCGGTCATCCAGAAGCAGGATCTCGATTCTTCGCCGATTATGACGCTGGCGGTGTCGGGCCCGCGCTCGTCGCGAGAACTTTTCGTGCTGGCCGACCGCTACGTTAAAAACGTCATCGAATCGTCGCACGGCGTGGGAGCGGTCTGGATCGCCGGGGCCGCCGATCGCGCGGTCAGCGTCGACATCGACGCGCGGCGACTGGCCGCGTACCAGTTATCGATTCTGCAGGTGCGCGATGCGCTGGTCGATCAGAACGCCGAAGTTCCCGGCGGGCGCATGCAGCAGCAGTTTCGCGAGCGGGCGCTGCGCACGCTGGGACGTGTCGACCATTCCCGCGAATTCGACGATCTCGTGGTGAAGACGATCGGCGGAACGGCGGTCCGGCTCAGCGATCTCGGCGAAGTGCACGATGCCACAAAAGAGGTGCGGACGCTGGCCCGGTTGAACGGCAAGCCGGCCGTGGTGCTGCAGGTGCAGCGTCAATCGGGGGAGAATACGGTCGCGGTGATCGACGGAGTGAAATCGCTGCTTCCGCGGTGCCGCGAACTGATGCCGGACGACGTCGAGATTTCGGTCATTCAGGACCAGTCTCGCTATATCGTGTCGGCGCTGCATGAGATTGAAAGTCACCTGATTTCCGGCAGCATCCTCGCGTCGATCACGGTGTTGATCTTCATGAAATCGTGGCGGTCGACCTTGATCGCCGCCGTCGCGATTCCCGCGTCGATTATTGCGACGTTTGCATTTATGCGCTGGTTCGACTTCACGCTGAACAACGTGACCATGCTGGCGCTGGTGCTGATGGTCGGGGTCGTCATCGACGACGCGATCGTCGTCCTGGAAAACGTCTTTCATTGCATCGAAGAGAAAGGGATGGATCCGTTTCAGGCGGCCATTGTGGGAACGAAGGAAATCGGCCTCGCCGTGCTCGCCACGACGCTGTCGCTGGTCATCGTGTTTCTGCCGGTGTCGTTTCTCTCCAGCGTGACGGGACGCATGTTATTCCAGTTCGGAATCACGGCGACGTTCGCGATTCTGGTGTCGATGTTTATCAGTTTTACGCTCACGCCGATGATGTGCAGCCGGCTGTTGAAACCGGGAATGTCGGCCGGCGACGGAGCCCAGGGAGGCAACGGCCCGAAATCGCGGCGAGGGTTTTATCACCGGATGGAAGTCGGCTACCTGTGGATGCTCAGAAAATCGATGCGGCATCGCTGGGTGGTGCTGCTGCTGTCGCTCGCCGTTGTGGCCAGCAATTGGCCGCTGTATTCACTGGTGAAGCAGGACTACATTCCGCTGAACGTCGACGAATCGGAATTCGAAGTTCAGATTGAAGGCAAACAGGGCGCCAATCTGTTGGCCATGCGCGAAGCGATCGATCGCGTCGAAGCGGAGTTATCGGAAATTACGGGGATCACGACCGTTCTGACAACGGTCGGAACGCGGGGTTTCGGTGACGTCAACCAGGCTTCGATCTTTATCCGCCTGCAAGACAGTAAGGAGAGGTCGTTTTCGCTCACGAGACTGTTTCACGCCGCAATGAAAGGCGAACCCCAGGAAGCATTTCGAGGAAACTACACGCAGCGCGAAAAAATGGCGGCGGTCCGCCAACGGCTGAATCAGATTCCCGATCTGAACGTCCGCGTGCGAAATCTGACGTCCATGCGCCAGGGAGCCCCCGTCGATATCGATTTTTCAATCACCGGACCCGATATGGAAGGACTCTTGGCATTCAGCACGCAGCTCGTCGAGAAGGCCAAAGCCAGTCCGGGAATAGTCGACGTTTTTTCGACGTTGCAGATCGACAATCCCGAGTTGCTGGTCCGCATCGATCGGGACCGCGCCGCCGCCCTGGGTGTCGACGTCCGCGAAATCGCCGATACGCTGCGCGTGGCCGTGGGCGGGGACGACCGCGTTTCCCGCTATCGCGACCGCACGGTCGACGACGCCTACGATGTCGAACTACGGCTGATCGGCGTCGACCGCAGCGACGTGGCGTCGATCTCGCAGCTTTACGTCCGCACCAGTTCGGGCGCGTCGCCGGGGGACTCGTCCGCCGAGCCCGGCGGCGGAAACGACGTCGTGCTGACGCCGATCAATAACGTCGTGCGATTCGAATACGACGAGGCCGCGTCGCGCATCGACCGCTTGAACCGGCAGCGGATGGTCGCCGTTCGCGCCAATCTGGCGGGAGGTTTTTCCCTGGGTGACGGAATGGCGGCGATGCATCGGGCCGCCGAAGAAATCGGCATCCCGCCGGGATTCAACACGCAGATTCTCGGCGGCGGCCGCGAATTGGAGCGGACGCTGCAAGACTTCGGCTGGACGTTCGTCATGTCGTTCATCTTCATGTACATCGTGTTGGCGGCTCAGTACGAGCACCTGACGCATCCCCTCGTGATCTTGATGTCGCTGCCGCTCGCCGTCCCGTTCGGGCTGATCAGCCTCTACTGGGGAGGCGAGACGTTAAATCTCTATTCCGCGCTCGGAATTCTGGTGTTGTTCGGCGTGGTCAAGAAGGCATCTATTCTGCAGGTCGATCACACCAATGCGCTGCGCGCGCAGGGGATCGAACGCGAAGAGGCGATCATTCAGGCGAACCGCGACCGGCTGCGCCCGATTCTGATGACGACGCTGTCGTTCGTCGTCGGTCTTCTGCCGCTGTTGATCGCCACCGGCCCGGGCGCCGAAGAACGCCGCTCGATCGCCGTGCTCGCCGTCGGCGGACAGACGTTGTCGCTGCTGTTGACGTTGTTGGCCATTCCGGTGTTGTACTCCTATTTCGACGATTTCGGTTTGATCGCCCAGCGGGCCTACGGCTGGTGGACCCGCCCCGCGGCGTCGGCGCCATTGCCGGCCCCGCAAACGGTCACGGCCGCGATGAAAACCGCCGAGCAGACGGGCGGTTGATTCTTAAATATGATTCGCCGAAATGCCAATCGAGTCGCTCCCCGGCTCTTTTCCTTGAACGACGATGAACGACTTCTCGGCGATCCATTTCTGAAGATTTCCTCATGTCGCGCGAATCGATAAGACTGTTACTTTGGAGTCTGCTTGCGGTCGGCATTCCGGTCGGGACGGCCGTCGTCTGGCCTTATGTGCCGGCGCTCGGAACGGTTTCGCAATTGGAAATCGACGAGCAGGGAATCGTCTTTGCGCCGTCGGCGCGCACGTTTTCCCGGGAGACGATTGCCGAGCCGCTCGAATATGCGCCGCGGATTACGAACGTCAAGATTCTCGATTTCGACGACGACGGCCGAAACGAAATTCTCGCGTGCGATGCCCAGACGAATTCTGTGATTTTGTATCGCCGCGACGCGGCCGGACGATGGACGCCGCAAACGCTGGCCGACGATCTGGCGGCGCCGGCGCACGCGTCATGCGTCGATATCGATCGCGATGGCGACCGCGACGTCGTCGTCGCCGTGCTGGGAAATATCGCTCCCGATGACGGCGTGGTGGGGCGGGTCGTTCTGCTCGAAAACAGCGGCGACGACGTCACCTTCGAAAAACGCATTCTGCTCGACGACGTGCAGCGCGTCGCCGACGTACAACCTGCCGATCTCGACGGTGACGGCGACTGGGATCTCGCGGTGGCCGTCTTCGGTTACGCGCGCGGATCGATTCTGTGGATGGAAAATCTGGGCGACGGCCGTTTTCGAGACCGCGAACTTCTTTCTGCACCCGGAACGATTCACGTTCCCGTCGCCGATTACGACGGCGACGGCGACCTCGACATCGTGGGAATTGTCTCGCAAGAGGAAGAAGAAGTCTGGGGATTCGAGAATCTCGGGGGAGGAGAATTTCGCGCGAGGCGGCTGTTCTTTACGTTCAATTTTGATATCGGCAGCGCGGGGCTCGTCAAAGCCGATCTCGACGGCGACGGCGACGTCGATCTCATTCTTCCCGTGGGCGACGATCTCGAAGATCAATTTGCTTCGCCACAGCCTTATCATGGGTGTTTATGGTTGGAGAACAAAGGAAACTGGACGTTCGACGCGCGGCGGATCGCCCGGTTCGGCGGAACGTATGCCGCGGACGTCGCCGACCTCGATGGCGACGGCGATCAGGACGTCGCGCTGGTAAGCATGCTGAATGCGCAGACGCATCCGGAAGGAGCGAGTCTGATCTGGCTGGAGAACGACGGCCGTCAATCGTTCACGCCGTGGCGCATTGCACTCGAACCGGCGCAGCTCGTCACCGTGGCGTGCGGCGACGTCAACGGCGACGGAATCGCGGATATCGTCACGGGCCGACTCAACGTCATGCATCCGCGCACCGCCAACGGGCGAATCGACGCATGGATCAACGGCGGGGAGCAGCCGTGATGCGAAGCCTGCGCATTCTGCAAATCGTCGTCGTTGTGGAAGCGATCGCGTGCCTCGGCGCGGTCGTTTATCGCGCCGGCCGTCCGGCATTTCCGGTGTTTAACGCGGCGATCGTCGATCGACTGACGGCTGAAAATCTCGAAGACGTGTCGTGGCGGCTCTCCCCCGACCATCTCGACGATTGGAACAGGCTCGGCGAGACATATCTGGTTCACGGTTCGTACCGGCAGGCCGAAGCCTGTTATCGGCACGCCGAAATGAATGGTTTGAACGTGACGGAGGTTCGGCTGGGACGTGGTATTTCCCTCGAACGATTGGGACGGACCTCGGAAGCCATCGAGATCTTTCGCTCCCTCGCGGACGAGGCCGGTTCCGAATTGCGCGCAGAAGTCTGGTATCGCATCGGACGCAACCTGCTTCGCGAAGAACGGCCGGAACAGGCGGAACTGGCTTTTCGCGAGGTTCTCGAATTCGTTCCCGCAAAGTTTCAAGCAGCGAAGCTGCTGATACGCGCCGATCGCGCGGACGAAGCCGAACCGCTCGTCGACGAACTGCTCCGCCTCGGGCTCGGCGTGATGGAAATCGACCAGCTCGCCGGTCGACTGAGCCGCGCGCTGGGGGATGAAGAAAACGTCCGCAAGTTTCGCGAGCGGATCGAACGCGACCCGAACCGCTTGACCGTGGGGCGAACGGTCGCCTTTTATCGGCAAGCACGTCAACAATACGGTGCGGCGCGGCTGCTGGTTGAAGCGGACGCAAAAGAAAAGGCGAATCGGCTCGAAGAGGCGGAAGCGGCGTTCGAACGCGTGCTGACCTACGATTTTTCCGAACCGCTCGCCGTCAAAGTCGCGGCGCTCAACCTACGCCTCAACCGCCCCGCGAAGTCGATCGACGTCTGTCACCGCAGCATTCGACAAGGAGGTGCATCGGCAGCGGTTCTCGATCAACTCGCCTCCGCACACATGGCGCTGGGCGATTGGGACGAGGCCATCGAGACGTGGGAACGATCCGTCGGCATCGCGCTGCGCCCGTCCAACTGCGCCCATCTCGCCGCGGCGTATCGGCGGCGGGGAGAGAACGATCGCGCCGCGCGGCTGGAAGCGATGGCGTCGTTCGCGCGCGGCGTCGGTTTTTATCGGATCGATAAGATCGAACAAGCCGAGGCGGAGCTGCAGGCGTCTTACGAACGAGAGCCGAGTTTCGCGCCGACGGCTTATTATCTGGGACGAATCGCACTGCTGCGCGACAAGCCGGACGAAGCCAAATCGTTCTTTGAGAAATGCCTTCAACTCGATCCCGGACACGGGCGCGCGTACTCGGCGCTGATGAGGTTCAACCACCCGTGAAATACACAACCGATACAGCGACCGCTCACATTCCGCCTCGATCGCGATACGGCCGGCCCTTTCGGTACAATTCGAGACAGGCCGACGTCAGCGCGGCCATCCCGCGATTTCCTAGCGCCTGTGCCAATTGCAGGCCGCGTGCGGCGGTTTGTTCGGCCGCTTCAAATTCTCCCGTCTCCGCATAGGCGGCGGCGAGCGTGAGTAGAATTCCCAGATCGTGCTCTCCTTGTCCCGACGTCAGCGATTGCGCGAGTTGAAGCGCTTCGCGGCCGTTGCGGAGTTCATCGTCGGGACACGTCGCCAGATTCCACGCCAGACTGTTTCGCGCCCGCACGTGACTGGCGTCCAATTCGACCGTGCGACGGTAATGTTCGATCGCCCGGCGAAAGTCGCGCCGTTGAGCCGCGACGACGCCGCGGTTGTTGTGAGCCTCGGCATAATCGGCGTCGATCGTCAAGGCGGCGTCGAATTCGGCGGCGGCATCGTCGAGCAGTCCTTGTCGCAGACGCATCAGACCGAGATTGTTATGTGTGACCGCCACGGAAGGGTCGAGACTCAGCGACGCTTCAAAGCGTGCGGCCGCTTCACCGGTCAACCCTCGTTCGGCCAGAACGGTCCCCAGCCAACGATGCGCCAGCGCATCGCCGGGCGTCCGCGCCACCAGTTCCTTCAACGGAGTCTCGGCGTCTTTGAACCGCTGTTTCTGCATAAGAATTTCGCAGATCCCCCTCAAGACGGCGTCATGGCGCGGATCGAGTTCGTGGGCTTTTTGCAAGTGGGGCAACGCCTTGTCGAAGGCGTTGGTGCGCATATAGGCGTCCCCCAGTTCGATGTGCAGCGTAATCTGCTCGGGATTCAATCGCACCGCGTGTTCCAACTCCGGTATCGATTCTTCGAGACGCCCGTTCTCCTGAAACTCCTTCGCGAGCATGTAATGGGCGTTCCAGCTTTCCGGCACGGCGATCGCGAGATTCTGCAACTGTTCGAGCCGCGTGAGCGGATTGCGCACCTGAGCCGTGCCGAGCCAGATGACGGGGATGACGAAAAAGACCCACTTCGCGCCGTGCCGCACCCACGACGGAAATCGCTCGTTTCGAGCCGTTTCGGTCTGACCGTCGGCGAGATTAAGAGCCCGCCGCGCCGATTGTTCGCGAAACTTCCAGATGAAGCCGTCGTAGTAAAAGTGCAACAGTCCCGACGCGAGCAAAAAGCCGAAGATCGCCGGCCGCAGGTTGTTCAGATCGGTCATTTCCGGGACCATTCCCACGATGCCGTAACCGACCACCAGAGCGACATACAGCCCCACCATGGCACCGCTGCGACGGAACAGAAACCCCGTGAAGGATCCGACGCGTTCGGCCTTATCCACTCGGCCCCGATTGAAAATCCAAACGATGGCGAGGTATTGCACATCGTGAAAAATCTCGAATAAGGCCACCCCCAACAGGGGATTATCGACGAGCACCATCGCATACCACCAGAAACCGAAGCTGATCGCCATCGATCCCAGCTTGATCGCACTGGGGGGTCTCCCTTCGCCCCAGCGGCGCACGAGATTCAGCACAAAGCCGACGGTGACGAGAAACGTGGCGACGTTCACCGTCAGCGCGATTCGCGAAAGCGTCGCCGCGGTGACCGCCGGACCTCCCGCCGTGTAAAACATTTCGAACCAGCCCTGAAGCCTGCCGGGGGAGTTCAGAAAACCCGCAATGAACCAGCACAGGCACATGTAAAAGTCGAGATTGGCGGTGATGCGATCGGTCGATTTCACTTTACCGTCATAGATTCTCAGAAACCCGTAGACCTGCATCAGGCTATGCCACGTCCCCCAAGTCACGCCGATAAGAACCAACCCGCGCAAGTGCCAGTAGGCGAAGGAGACGCAGAGCGTAAGGAGAAAAACCGGTGCGATCAGAAACCGCACGCGAAAACGCTCGAACAGTTCGCGATCGCCGTACGCCCGCAGCATGCCCGGAAGATGATGGCCGGTGGCCCCGAATGCCGCTACATACAGGGCGATCTGGTCGATCGACCAGCGGGCCATCGCGGCGTTGACGAGCGGAATAATCAACAGCGGCGTCGCCACAAAAAATGAGAGATCGATCCAGGGGCGCGCAATCCACACCGAAGAGATCTTCCCCCCCTCCGCCGCTATTTCGACGGCGGCGGGCGATGCTGAGTTACTGACAGATGTTGTCTGACCGACAGCCATGACACCAATTCCTCTCGATTTCGCCATCGTACTCAACGAGCCGGCAATAATCCACGTCTGATTGACGATCTTAGAGACTCTGACATGACCGGTTGTGCTTCTCGAAAACGCCTGAACGTCTGCAATAAATCGTGAGACACAGAGGTTAGTTAGGATTTCTTAGAGACTCTGACACAACCGGTTGTGCCTGTTAAAAACACCTCAAATTGACCGGGAAATCGCTACCCACAGAAGGTTGTGTTAGAATCATTAAATCGGCAGGAAGGGGAGCATTGTTTTTATTCCGTTGACACACGTCGAAAAAATCCAAAATCGCGAATTTTTTCGAGGGGGCGCAAATTAATTTTTAGAGCATTCGTATACATGAACATAAGGAAGCGTCGACGACGATCTCCGTGCGAATTCCCGCAAATTTCCCTCATTTTTCGCTTGCTTCGGGGGTTAATCACGATTGCCCGTGCGACACGCATCGGTCGTCGCCATCCCCCTTTCGAGAAGACCGCGCCGTGAATATTGACATTGGCGGTTGACAATTGCATAATCGCAAGTTGAACTTCTAAAAATTTCCGCTCGGAAGTGCGCTCAGCCCGGTTCCACACGTGCAGTTCGTTGTTGACGGTTTTTCACTTCATTCGTCCCGAAAGGAACACTCATGACCTCGTCGTTGCGTAGAAAAGGCTTCACACTCATTGAATTGCTGGTGGTCATTGCCATCATCGCCGTCCTGATCGCGCTCTTGCTTCCCGCCGTGCAGCAGGCGCGCGAAGCCGCCCGCCGCACCCAATGCAAGAACAACTTGAAACAACTTGGCGTGGCATTGCACAACTATCACGATGCTTACACCGTCTTTCCGTATGGCTATAACGGGTATGGCACGACAGGCTATACCGATCCAGGCGGCTGCTATCGGGTATACGGGAGCTGGCCGATCTACTTGTTCCCGTACCTCGATCAGACGCCCGCCTATAATTCGGTCTCACCATATTTGGGGAGGGATTGTCGGGCGATCAATATTACGGAAATTGAGACCAATTTGGCAGCCACGTATGCTGCCGGAAAGCCGGTCTTCTATTGTCCCAGCGAAGCCGCCGACATGGTGACCAACTATTCTTGGCCGTGGGATACGGAAGTCATTTCTCCGAATGTGGCGTCCATCAGCAGCTATGCCGGTTGCACGGGCCCCAACACGTCCGGCGACTGCGCTGCGTTCAGCTATCCCACGAATGGATTGACCGGATTGACGGGATTGCCGTTGTGTCAGTTCATCGGCTATCACTTCCGCGAAGATGAATCGCCGACCTCCCGTACCAAGGGTTTATTCGCCCAGAACAAGGGACGAAAAGCAATCAAGAACGTCATCGACGGCACATCCAACACCATCGCCATCGGTGAGATCACGTTTTCGCGAAACGGCGTCGGCGCCGTGACGAACTCGCTGATGGGGGGTTGGACGCACGCTTCGACCGCCGGCTTGATCAATTGGCCCGGCGCCACCCACAGTTGGGGCAGTGCCTCGAGTTTCCGCAGCTATCACGAAGGGGGAGCTCAGTTCCTCATGACCGACGGCGCGGCGCGGTTCATTTCCGAAAACATCAACGCTTCCGTCTTCGGCGGCTTGGGAACGATCGCCGGTGATGAAGTCATTGGCGAATACTAATCGGTGTTCGCAATCCGATGACATCTGACCGGGAAGTTCATAACCTGTTTCAAACTTGCTGTGGTATATTTTGCTGTTCGATCCAGAAAAGGCAGCGAAATCAAATGGCCCCGAATGTTGCAGTTCATAGGTCTTTGCAGACGTGCGGTTTCAAATGCGAATTCGTCGGCCGTACGGAGGATGAACATTGTTAAGTTGAAATTGAGCCGGTCTCCGTGCACCAATGACGGAGATCGGCTTTTTTGTTTTTTGACGTTGAATTCGGCGACCTTCCGAGCAAATGAATCCCGCATCCCACCCGAAATGACAAGGATTGGCATCCATGTGTTCTTTGAGAAGATTTTACGGATTTCAGTTCGCCCTCATCGGCCTGATTCTGACGAACATCGGTTGTGGCGGCGGTGCCGACCTGCCCGAGACCGTTCCTACAACCGGGACGGTCAAACTGGACGGGGCGCCGCTCAGCGGCGTCACGGTGCAGTTTATCCCCGACGATGCCGAGAAACGATCCGCTTCCGGCACGACGGATGACTCGGGAAACTATTCTTTACAGACATTTCGTCCGGGCGACGGAGCCATTCCCGGCTCGTACAAAGTGACCGTCGTTCGTCCCCCGGCCGACGACGCCGTACCCGATAAAACGGCTGCAGCCCCGGTAGAGGAAATGGCTGGAATTCCTGCCAAGTATACTTCACCGGCGACGACCGATATCAAAGTGACGGTGGAAGCGGCCGGCAGCACAATCCCCATCGAACTCAAAAGTGGCGGATAAGCATCGCGGCTCCGTTACTCGCCAGCGTTGAAATGGCAATCGACATGTCCGCGACTCACGTCAACGACGCAATCGGATGTCCCTGGAAGATGCGGAAGGGGCGGCCTTCCGCATCGTGGAACTCGGCGTCGGAATCGATCCCCAACTGCGAGAAGATGGTCGCCGCCATGTCGGCGGGCGTGTGGCCGTCGGAGATCGGCGCGCCCCCTTGCGGATCGGTCTTGCCGATCACCCGGCCGGGGACGATTCCCGCACCGGCGAAAAAGCAGGGGAACACGTCGCCCCAGTGATGCCGGCCGTCGGTGAACGGCACCCCCGCCGCGTTAATCCCGCCGACGGCGATCGGCGAAATGATCGGCGTGCGGCCCATCTCGCCGCACATCACGATCAGCGTCTCGGAGAGCAGTCCCCGCTCGTGCATGTCGTCGAGAAAACCGCTTAAGCAATGATCGATCGACGGCAGCAGTTTGCCTTTCAAATCGCGAAATGCGTTTTGATGCGTATCCCAGCCGCGCAGGTTGACCTGCACCATGCGGACGCCCGCTTCGAGCAACCGGCGGGCGACGAGAAACGATTGCCCCCATTCTTCGCGTCCGTACTGGTCGCGCATCCCGTCGCTTTCCTGCGTCAGATCGAACGGGTTGTTCTTGCCGCGCTGCGACAGAATCATCATCAAGGCTTGTTTCTGATACGCGTCGTAATTTTCCACGACGCGATGCGCATCGAGGTCGCGGCGCATGTCTTCCAGTTGTGCGAGCAGCCGGCCGCGATGTTCGATCCGCTCGATCGCGATTTCGGTCCCGTTCCCCAAATCGGGGAGCGTGAAATCGGGATTGCGGCAACTGCTGTTGTCGTACCACGAATGGGGCAGCTTGCCCGGCTGACGATCGGCATCGTCGGGCTGGTCGTGACTGAAACAATTCGGACACGACCCGGCGGGATCGGGAGCGCGGCAGGGGCGCGCCAGATTGACCCGCCAATGGGCGTATTTCGGACCCAACATTCCCGGAGCGGTGCCGGGGACGTAAAACTCCCCGGCGTTGATGCGGGTTCGCGGAACTTGAATCACCGGCGGCAAGCCCATGCCGGGCAGAGGAGGGGCGGCGTACGCCACCATCGAACCGATCGACGGCCATTCCAGATTGCGCGCCTTTTGCACGCCGATGGTTCCCGTCGTCTCGCCGGGAGGAAGATAATTCATTCCCGCATTCACCATGTACATCGACGCGCTGTGTTCGTTGCGGAACCGGCGATCGGCCGGGTGATACATGCTGCGGACGATCGAATACATGTGAGCCCGCTGAGCGAGTTTCGGCATGTGCTCGCAGACCGTCAAGTCGGGATTACTGGTTTGAATCGTACCGTATTCGCCGCGGACTTTTTCCGAAGCTTCGGGCTTGGGGTCGAAGGTTTCATGCTGCGACGGGCCGCCGGACTGAAAAATGAAGATCACGTTCTTCGCCGGGCCGTTGGCGGTTCCCAAGCGGTTCTGCTGACTCGCTTCCAAACGGGCAAGATCGCCGAGACCGGCTCCGAGCAGCGAGATGCCGCCGATCTGCAGCAGTTCCCGCCGCCCGATTTTGGGATGATCTTCGGGTCGGCATCCCCGACGATGAGGTGGCAGCGGTTTCGCCATAATATCATTCCCGGCATTGGAACCTTCGAACGCGTCTCATCAGTAAATCGTTATTTGTTTCAATATATTTGAATTCAACGCGGTCTTCAACTGGATTTCGAGCACCAACCGGCTAAATTGGTGAATTGGACCGATTATCGGACCGGCTCGAATGTCAATTATAACACATCGGCTCCACCGCAAGGAGATTGAAATGTCGTTCGCGTTGAAGGCTGCCGGATTTCGGCGATTTTTGGTCTTGGGACTGGTTTTTTTCATCGGGATAGAATCTCTCCTGGCGGAGGACGCCGTCCGCCTCGTCGACGACAGTTACGCCGATTTCTCTCAAGGGACGTCCGACGACGGCGGCAATAATCTGTACGTCTCGCGCGACGGCTCGCTCCGCACCATCAATCGGTACGATCTCAACGACGACGGTTTTCTGGACGTCATTTTCAACTGCACGCACAACACCTATCAGATGCTGCCGGCGACGGCGGGATCGATCGGCGAAAATCGCGAAGCGCAAAGTGCCGACATCATGGTCGAAGGTTCGCAGCAAGCCGACCTGGGTGATCTCAATCAAGACGGTTACACCGATATTGTCTTCTGCCCCAATCCGATCGGCGTGCATCACGACCGCCGCTTCGTGATGGTCGCATATGGCGGTCCCGAAGGCTGGCTGCCCGAGCGGATCAATACGCCATTGCCGACGAACGGAGCCGCGATGGTTCGCATTGTCGACGTAAATGCCGACGGCTGGGCGGATATCGCCGTTCTGAGTGCGAACCGTTGGCGTATCGAACAGCCCGAAGGACGGATCGTCCGCATCTATTGGGGGAACGAACAGGGTTACTCCGTCACCGAATACGCCGAGATCGGCTTGCCGTCGGCGATCGCGATCGCCGCCGCTGATCTGGATGACGACGATGTTCAGTATGATAGTGAATTCGAGGACAATGACCCCAACGATCTGATCGTATTACAAGCAGACGGCAACATCACGATTTTCTGGAGCACGCAATCCAAACCGGACTCATGGAGTTCGTTTCAATCGCAGATCGCGTTGCCGAATGCGAATGGAACGACGCTGACGACTGGAGATGTCACCGGCGACAATCAGCCCGATCTCGTCGTCGGCACGTCAGGGGCAATGTTCTATGTCGTCCCCTCGGCGGGGGACCGACGATTTAAAGAGTCCGTCACGGTGCCGGCCTATCCGGCGACGCATGTGACGGTTGCCGATCTGGACGGCGATCAATCGAATGACGTCGTGCTGACGCAGTTCGATCAAGCCCGCGCGGCGGGTGGCGAACAGGCCGGTGCGGGGGAGAAGGCTGAGGATCAGATTCATATCCTGTGGGGGAGTGATGCCGGTTTCAACAAAGAGGAGGAAACCACGCTCAATGTTCCGTTCGCTGTCGCCACCGCCGCAGGGAATATGGACAAACTTATCGACGGTAACGAGAACCTCGATCTCGTGGTTGCCGTTCATCAAGGCAAAGAAACATTCAATGGCGAATCGGCGATCTATTTCGGCAAAGGGGATCGCACATTCGAAAAAGGAGCAACAGGTTTTCGCACGTCCGGAGCGCTCGACGTCGTCATCGCGCCTACCGATAATTTCAACATGCCCGCGCGGGCCGTCTTCTGCAATAGCATCGGCGGCGAACTGGATGAAGCGGTGCCGTTGCATTTGTTCTGGGGAGGTAGAGCAGGCTTCTCGCCCGACAACTTCTGGAAGATTCCATTTCACAGCGGATATGAAGCGAGTGCCGCCGATCTCGATGCCGACGGTTTCACCGAACTGCTGATCATGAACTCCGGTCATGCGGGACACGCCGCGCATTCCGACCCGACGTTGGGGGCGAACATCCTCTGGGGGGGGAAAGAAGGACTCGTCAAGTCGACGAAGCGGTCGGTGCTGCACGAGCATTTTCTCGGCACGAGCAGCGTCGCCGATTTGAACCGCGACGGCCGTCTCGATCTCGTGCTCGAACCGTTCGCAGCCGAACACGGCGGCGAGGACGAGCAGATTTTTATCTATTACGGAAGTGACGACGGCTTCACCGACGACCATCGCGTCGCTCTCACCCTGGGAGGTTATGCGCAGGAACATCTCGTCGCCGATCTGAATAAAGATCAATGGCTCGATATCATCGTGACCACGCGCAGGGATCATGTGGTGCGCATTCTCTGGGGAAGCAAAGACGGGTACGACGTCAAACGCGAACAGCGTTTGAAAGTTTCGGGACCGCTCGGGGCCGATGCCGCCGACTTCAACGCCGACGGTTGGCTCGATCTTGTTGTCGGGAGTTACGACGATCCCAAGTCGGGGCATCGCGACATGGGGCTGATCATTTTCTGGGGGAACGAAAAAGGATTTCGGCATTGGGACGCCCAATGGCTTCCCGGTTTTTCGCCGCTGGGACGCACGATCGCCGATTTCGATGGCGACGGTTTTCTCGATTTGTTCTCGCCGCAGCACAGCGGGGAACTGACGCGCGAAGACCTCGCGTGTCACATCTACTGGGGAGACAAGACCGGGTTCCGCACGCGCAAGCGGACGACGTTGTTCAGCGATTCGGTCAACGATTCGATGGCGGGTGATTTCAACGGTGACGGACTGATCGATCTCGCCGTCAACAGCCATACCCGGCACGGCGATCACCGTACGCAGTCGCGGATTTTTTATAACGACGGCCGGCGGTTCAGCGATCCGATGATTCAAAAGTTACCCACGAACGGCCCGCACCTGATATGGGCCAGCGACGTGGGGCACATTTATGATCGAAAATACCAGCAGAGTTACCTGTCGCGGGTCATGAAATGGAATGCCGACAAACCGCTGACGCAGGGCGTCGTCGACGTCGAGGCAACGATGCCGGAAGGGGCGGATGTCAAAATCGCCATTCGGTCGGCGATTTCAACAGACGCCATCAAATTTGCATCGTGGCAAACGGCAAACGACGGTTCCTTCCCGCTCGGCAAGAACGACCGTGTGCTGCAACATCGCGTCGAGCTGATCTCCGACAACGGCGATCGATATCCCATCGTGCACCGCGTCGAGATCGAACTGGCCCCCTGATGAACGAAATAGCGGGACCAATCGTCCGCGGATCACGACTCTCGCAGCTTATGTCCGATCGCGAAGACGACAATCGCGACGATGGTCAATGCGGGCATCAGAATCAGGCGGAAGCCGAAATTCAACTGCCAGATGATCAGCAGCGGGAGAAATCCCATCACGAGCAGTTGTAAAAAATAACCGATCTGCTGTTTCATGGAACATACGGCCGATCGCCTGGCGACGAGTGGATATGATGTGAACCGAACGGGACACAAAGAAAAACACAAAAGGCGAAGCGCGGTCCCTGTGGTCGCGCTTCGCCGTTGGTTTTTAGAGACTCTAACACAACCGGTTGTGCCTGTGAAAAATGCCTCGAATTCCAGCAAAAAGTCGCTACGCACAGAAGTTGTGTTAGAATTATTTGGTAAGGGACGAATTATTTAATTTTGGAAGCCGGAATATCGATGGTTCCAAGATCGGTCGTCTTGCCGGCTTTGACGGTGACTTTGAATTTGCGTTCGACGTAACCGATGCTCTCCTGCCAGATGATGAATTCGTGGTCGCCGGCGGGGAGTCCGCTGATCGTGAAAACTCCCTGGTCGTCCGAAACGGCAGCGTATGGGTGATCGAGAATCAGCCAATAGGCTTTCATCCAAGGATGAATCGAGCACTCGACCGTAATTGGCAGTTTTTCGGGGAGTTTGTTTTGGTACTTAATCCCTACGCGGTCGCCCGCTGGAATCAGATAATTCGCACTCATATTTCGAAGGGGATTTGTGCGGGTATTGTGACCAATCGCGTCATCCGATTTCACGACCACCGTCTGATCGGTCCGCACGAATAACGCGTGAGGAATAAACCGGCACCCCTTTTGATCGAAGACGACTTCTTTGACTGCACTCTCTTTAAGCCCCGGGTTAATCTTTTTGGCTTTAGGGAGATAGATAAAAACGTTGGCAACCCCGTTGTTGTCGGGATTGACGACCACGTCTTCCGCCAGAACGCCATCCTTCGCGCAAACCGTCGCATCTTTGGCCGCCTTGTCCCCCTTTGCAACCAGCACTTTCACCTCGGGTACCGTTCCGGTCAGAACAAAGGTGCCCGTAATGTCGCCGTAGCCGTCTTCTCCCCGCGCTGTCTGCGAGGCGAGCGCCACGGCAGCGCTCAACATCAGCAACGGAATGAACGATTTCATTCGACAAAACATTTTCATCAATAGCTCCCTATCTCGAGTGTTAGAGGACAAAGCGGCTGATCCGGCGGATGGGAATCCGCGGTCATCCTGATCGCTGCCGGGAAACAGCCCCCATTGTATCAAAGTCCGATAAATTTCGCTGTCCCGGCCCGCCCCTCCCTGCGGCGGCATCGCAGAGCCCGATTGCAGCGATCGACCCGCCGGTTACTGGAAATGTATCGCTGTATTGGCATTCCGGCAATATGTTCAACGGCGTGAACAGCGGGTTTCCTGATATTGGGAAGGAGGCGGGGCGACGCCTGCGGAGGCCGGCGGGCGGGGATATTTTCCCTGCAAATGCCGTGTGCAAAACGATTTCTTGAAAATCGCTTCCGAGGTTGCTCAGCCGTTTTGTGCGCGCGACGTCACCGTTCTTGAGAATGAGGCGAAGTCACTCGTGTCCCGGGAGGCTTGCCGGCTGGCACGTCCTACGCCGCCCGCGTGATCGGTTTTGCGACGGGGACTTCGATCGTCGTATCCTTCGAATCCGAAAACCGGCTCAGCGGAATCGCCACCGTTCCGGTCTGCCTGTCGACGACGCGGCGGGAATAGACGTTTTGAATGAATTGGGGAAACGCTTCCCATTCCTGGGGGACGCGATTCCAGATCGCGGCCAACTTGCGGAAGAAGCTCATTTCGAATTCGCACACGACCAAATCCTGAACCTGTTCGATCGGATCGACGTCGCTCGTTTTCCACGGGCGCGGACAGAGCGTGTATTGCGGATGCCGGTCGGCTCGACCCGACGTGGGAATGTCGTAGAGCACGGCCAATTCGGACGTTTCGTTCATCCGCACGGGAAAGGCGCGGCAACTCATGGGGCGATGGTCATACACGCCGCAGTGCGCCATGCCCAACGGATGGTCCTTATCCGCGGGACTTTCCTGCAGAAAGCCGCATCCCGTGACGCCGGGGAACAGTTGACTTTCCTCATGCCGCAAGCAAATGACGAACGGCGTTTCGGGTTCGTCCGCGAAATGAAAATGAGGAGCATGTTGACGCGCGATGTGACCGTCGGCATCGGCCCAGCGGCAGCCGAAGTCCCAAAAGGAGAGGTTCAGTGCCGATTCCAGGCGGATGATGTCGGCTCCGGTGATGGGGACGGCAAAAGCCCGGCAACATCCGGAATGGCATCCATCGCAAATTCCCATCGTGCACTCTCAATCAGAGCCGACTTACTCGCTTCCTCAAACAACGCTTCATCCGATCCCGTCGCTCTTCCCGGTGATCTAAGTATCGAATCTTCCGACGCGATCGATAGAGACGATTTTGCGAATTATGACGTTTTTCTGCAGACTGCCGATTTCAACGAGGCCGCACCTCAAGGAAAAGTTTTGAATGCCGAAATCGGCGGGTGCGAAAACGAGAAGGGATGCCTGCAAACCGAGCGAATTTCACCGCCATTTTGTTCTATGATCCGACGTCCGGAAAACTTAAAGAAATTCATCCGATGCCGATCGATTTGCACGAATCACAAAATCGCAAAATCGAAGGTGTCGGGCGCGCGGCGGCGATTTTCGTTTTCGCCTTTGAGCTGCATTTTTTCTCCGTTTGTCCGTCGCTCGGGAACTTCGGCGGTCGCCGGGTGCGTACGATTGTAGCGATTATAACAATCGCACCTTGTTTCCCGACGTATCTTGCGGGCGAGCGAGCGATACAACCGGAATCGTTTCTCTACCTGCTACGCTCCTGACGACTGTTAATGACGGCACGACCGTCGTGAGCGGTCTCCCCGTCGTTAGCGGTCAACGGCAGTTCAAGAGTTGTGGGCGATCTCGGCGGGGACTCTTGAAACCGGGACGGAGATCATCGTCTTGGAGTTTGAATCCATTCAGACAATTCGCAGACTCGGGGCCGAGTGAGGTTTAGATATGGGGATCTGGAGTTGGATCGGCCGACTCACGACGCAGGCATCGTCTCGACAATCATTTTTGCAAGGTTCTCCGTTCGCTCCACATTCCCGCTCGAACGCCGCGCGGAGGCGATCGGCCGTTGCCAATGTCATGCAGGCCGCCGTCCCAGCGATCGTGGAAACGCTGGAAGCGCGGCTGACGCTGTCGGCGAGTTCCGTCGTTCCCGCGAATGACGTCACGGCGTTTCTGAACGACGCATCGCTGAGCATCGACGTCGACGCCTATGCCGACTCGCGCGTACTGTTGCAGTTTCGCGACGAGACGCCGACCGCCGAAATCGACCGGTTGCTGTCGCAATTTTCAACCGACTTCACCGAGATGGCCGCCCTGCAGGTCTATGCCGTCGATCTGCAAGCCGGAATTTCCGTCGATCAGGCGCTTGCCTGGTATCGCGATTCGACATACGTGATGCAGGCGGAACCCGATTATCAGTTGACGCTCGACGCCGTCCCCCTTCCCACCGATACCTTCTGGACCGACATGTGGGGACTCAACAACACCGGACAAAACGGCGGCACGTTCGACGCCGATATCGACGCCTTCGAAGCGTGGCAGACGACGACCGGCAATCGCAGCATCATCGTCGCCGTTATCGACAGCGGCATCGATTATACTCATCCCGATCTCGCCGCCAACATCTGGATCAACGCCGATGAAATCGCGGGCAACGGCGTCGACGACGACGGCAACGGCTATATCGACGACATTCGCGGATACGACTTCGCCAATAACGACGCCGACCCCATGGACGACAACGGCCACGGCAGCCACGTCGCGGGAACGATCGGCGCGATCGGCAACAACTGGCGCGGCATTGCGGGCGTGGCGTGGAACGTGACATTGATGCCGCTGAAGTTTCTCGACGCGCAAGGATCGGGATTCGTCAGCGACGCGGTGCGCGCGATCGACTACGCCGTTGCCAATGGCGCACAAATCTCGAATAACAGTTGGTCGGGCGGCGGCTACTCCACGGCGCTTTTCCAGGCGATCAGCCGCGCGAAGGACGCCGGGCATCTGTTTGTCGCCGCGGCGGGGAACAACGGCGTGCTCGTCGAATCATCTCCCTCGTTTCCCGCGGCGCTCGATCTCGACAACATCCTCTCGGTCGCGGCGACCGACCGCAACGATCAGATGGCTTCCTTCTCCAATTATAGCCAGTCTGCGGTCGATCTCGCAGCTCCGGGCGTAAGCATCGTCAGCACGTTCCGCGGGGGAGGCTATGCGATCGGCAGCGGGACATCGATGGCCGCACCGCACGTCGCGGGAGTCGCCGCGTTGGTCTGGGGACTGCATCCCGAGTGGAATTACGAACAAGTCCTCGAACAAGTGATGGGAACGGTCGACCCGTTGTCGAGTCTCGAAGGACTCACTTCCTCCGGAGGACGGCTTAACGCCGCCCGTGCCGTCGGCGCGCCGGTCTTCGCGGCCGACGATCACGGCAACCGCGACACCGTCGCCACCTTGCTGACGTCCAACGTCGAAACCGCCGGACGCATCGAAAACAGCGACGATCAAGATTGGTTTCGTCTCAGCGTGCAAGCCGGCGAGGTGATTGAATTCTCAATGCAAGCCGTCACGCTCGACTCGGTCCGATTGCGTCTGTACGACCGCACCGGCGGCTCGCACCTGGGGACGTTCTCGACACCCGTCGGTACGGCCGGTAAATGGAATTGGACCGCCGATCGAACCGGAACAATTTATGTGCAGATCACGTCGCCCGATAATCTCGGTTCATATCGACTGCAGGCGGGATCGCAGAATCTCCCGCCGGTGCTCGATGACCGCACCTTCACCGTGGCCGAGAACAGCCCCAACGCCACGGTCATTGCAACGCTCGCCGCGAACGACCCCAACGGCAGCAACGGTTTGAAATACACGATCGTCAGCGGAAACGCATCGAATGCTTTCAGTCTCGACCAAATTTCAGGCGTACTGCGGGTGAATAATTCCGCCCGGTTCGACTACGAAACGCGACCGTCGTTTCAATTGAACGTGGCCGTCACCGACGCCGGCGGGCTCACGGACAACGCGACCATCACGGTCCAACTTACCAATGTGAATGAAGCCCCCGTATTGAACGACACCGTGTTCTATCTGCTCGGGAACACGCCGGCGGGAACGAAAATTGGACAACTCCGCGGCATCGACCCCGATGCCGGCTCACATCTCACTTACTCGCTCGTCGACAATGCAGGAACTTCGGCACTCGCTTCACAGTTCTCGATCGATCCGAATACCGGGTGGGTGACGGTCAATTCGTCGCTCGCGGGACTCTACGCCGCGTCGTCCGACATGGTATTCACCGTAAAAGTCACCGACAACACCGGCCTCTCCGACTCGGCGACGGTGCAGATCACCCCCATGGTTTCGCGGCAAGGGAGCACACTCACGCTGCGGGGTTCCGATGCCGACGAAAAGTTTCTGATTCGGTTTTTCGAGGGTGATTTGCTCGTGACCTGCAACGGCATCTCCGATCGCGTCGTGCTCAACGGACAGCCGACGGTAGTGATGCTCGACGCCGGAGGCGGGGCGGATGAATTGACGATTCAAGGAACCGCGGCGGATGAATCGGCGGTGCTCCGAGGCAAAACGGTCGACTGGACCGGACCGCAGGTTCGCCTGCTCGGCGACGGAATCGAACTCATCACGCTCAAAAGCGGCGGCGGAACCGACCGCGCGGAACTCTACGATTCCCCCGGCAACGATGCATATGTCGGCACCCCCGATTCGGCGTTGTGGGTCGGCAGCGACTTCAAACATCAGGTGCTCGGATTTTATCGCGTCGCCGTTTTTGCCGATCAAGGAGACGACCGCGCCCGCTTCTACGATTCTTCGGGTGATGAAACGTTCGTCGGTTATCCGCAGTATGCGGTCATGACCGGGAACACTTTTTATCAGGCCGTCAGCGGGTTCGAACGGGTCTCCGCCTACATGACGACCGGTTACGACCGGGCGAAATTGTACGATTCGGCCGGCAGCGATCAACTGACGATGGACCCGGCGTACGTGCAGATGAATGGTCCGGGGTATTACTATTATCTCAACGGCTTCGACCGTGCCGATGCCTGGTCCCACAACGGCGGCGTCGATCGCGTGCAGATGTTTGATTCCGCGGACAAGGATTCCTTCACGGGAACCGCGACGTATGCCCTGATGAGCGGTGCGACGTTTTATAACTATGCGTCGGGATTCACCTCCGTCGCAGCGTCTTCGCATGCGGGCGGACTCGACCGCGCGAAACTTTACGACACCGCGGGGCACGAACTCTTCACCGGCACGCTCAACAACGCCCGCTGGCAGGGAAGCGGTTTCGATTATCGGCTCTCCGGATTCAACCAGGTCGTCGTCTCGACCACAACCGGAGTCGATCGCTTCATCATCGACGATCTCAAGACCGGCGACGCCGTCATGGGCCGCGGCTCGATCGCCACCGTCACCTCGGCACTCGCCCAATACCGATTCGAAGGTCTGGACTATCTAGGAGCCCACGCCCGCGACGGCCAACAGCCAATCTACGACGTCGAGCACATCGACTACATCTACGAAAAATTCGGCACATGGCTGACCCGTGCGGGACGAACATCGTGATCGAGTGGATATCAGGGCGATTCAATCGGCCAGCCCAGGTCGCGGTGCAAACGGAACTGAGCGCGATTATAATCGGCGACGGCGCGCACGTATTGACGTTGGGCCTGGTCGAGCGCCTGAAGGGACTGCAATGTTTCGATCGGCAGGCCCTGGCCGTCGGTGATGCGTTCTGAATTGCGGCGATACGATTCCCTTGCCGCGGTGATTCCGTTTTGCGCCAGTTCGATTTGTTCTTTGCGAGCGTATACCTGCGCATGAGACTCGGCGACGTCACCAGCGACCTGGTCCATCACTTGAACCTGACGCCAGCGGGCTTGCTCCAATTGAGATCGCGACTGGTCGCGAGCCGCCTGTTCGCCGTAGCCGAAATTTCGTATTTCCCAGTACGCTGCCGCGTCGAAATCGAGTCGGTCGCCAAAGCGATTGATGTTGCTGCCGAGTCCGCCGCCGTTTCCTCCGTAACTCAGCCCCAGCAGCACGCTGGGCACCAGCGGACTATATTGTTCCCGGCGCAAACGCTGCACGGCTTCTCGAACGAGGAACTGCGATTCGGTCAGTTCAGGTCGATTGGTCAGGCCGACCGAGATCAAGTCCCTGAGTTCGGTTTCGGTCGCGACCAATTCGATCGGCGAGAGAGAAGATTCGCGCGGGATGAGCACTTGCGTCTGATCCTGGCTCAACAGACGCGTCAAGCGCACCAAAGCGACGCGAGAATTTTCGTCGGCGCGTCGTAATTCGACCTGACGTACCGACAACTCGGTCTGTGCGCGGTCGGCATCGGCGGCGAGTCCTTGTCCCGATTGAGCAAACGATTGCGTTAACTCGGCCAGACGTTGAGCGTTCGCCAGCGTTTCCTCGGCAACCGCCTGAATCTGGAGGGCCTCAAGCAGGTCCATATACGCGACGGCTGTTTCCAGCAAGACGTCGTTCATCACGGCCTGATTGGCGTGCTCACGGGCGCAAAGCGCCTGCTGCGCGATGCGCGGCTGGAAGATCGCGTCTTTCAAGTGAAAGTTCATCACCAGTCCCGGCACGGCGGGCGAACCCGCACCGACGGCCTGCGCACCGAGCCCCGTATAAATGGAGCCGCGGCTGGTTTCGATGATGTTCCCCTCGACGTTCTGGATGCGTCCTTCGTGCTTATTGTAGTTCGCACCGGCACGGATCGAAGGAACCCAGAGAACCTCAGCCGATTGAAGTTGAGCCTGCGCTTCTTCAATGCGTTCTTGTGCGAATCCGATCCGCGGGTTTTGTCCGGCGATAACCTCGAGCGCGGTGGCGAGGTCAATAGGTGCGGGACCGGAGGGTTCGGACGGTTGAAGGTTTTCGTCGTCGGTGAAATCGACGGATGTCTCAGGATGTGGCGGGGAGACGTTTTCAGCGGTGGATACCGGCGGCATGGGAGAGTTAGCGGCTGGACCGCCTTCGTTGACAGGGGTGATGGGCGAATCCGATTTGAACGCATTACGTTCCGGAGTGCGGTGAGACGCCGAGAATTGATTGACCGCCCCGGGTACAACATCTTCGACGCGAAGAGTCGGCGCGGAGACGCGAGGCTGATGCTCCGTCGACGCGCAGCCGGCGATGGCGACTGTGATGCCCGACATCACGACGAATTTCAGCGGCTGACTCTTCAACACATCGCCAAACATCTGGCAGACTCCCTGACAAAATCCGATCGCTCGGCCCCGAGTGTGTCGCCCTGCAGCGAAACTTGGAGAACCACATGTCTTCTTAAGATCGGCGTATCGATTTTTCCAGATTTAACGAATTTGCCGCCCGGCTCGTCTAGATCTTCTTCACATGAGCCGGAGAGGGGGAAGCCGCGTCGTCGGACGTGCGATGTAAGTCATGTGTCCTGAGTAGATTACACGACAAGGAGTCGGCCTGGCCTTCCAGGAAACTGCACGAGAAATGAATTCCTGAATTAATCACTTCTAATGCTTAACGAATTGAATCAAGCCCGGTCATCGGCTAAGGTTAGGGGTGGGAAATCGGCACGTCGCGCAATGCTCTGTCCGAACAATTACGAGGAATAGTCTACCCATGCAGCTTATTTTGTCTGCACTGCGGCGTCCGTGGACGGTGATGGTGATCATTCTCGCCGTCGCGCTGGGGAGTCTGCTGGCGATTGGCCCTTCCACCGCTGAGCAACTGGGACTCCCCTACCCGGAAGGTCTGCCCAAAGGGATGGAAGTTGACATCTTCCCCAGTTTGAACCTCCCGGTGATTTACGTCTGCCAACCGTACGGCGGCATGGATCCCGCCCAGATGGAAGGCTTCCTCACCAATTACTACGAGTACCACTTCCTGTACATCAGCGGCATCCATCATGTCGAGTCCCGCAATGTGCAGGGGGTTGCCTTGATGAAATTGTACTTCCATCCCGGCACCGACATGGCGCAGGCGATGGCCGAGACAATTAACTATGTCAATCGTTCGCAGGCCTTCATGCCGCCGGGAACGGTCTCACCGTTCGTGATGCGGTTTGACACCGGCAGCGTGCCGGTCGGTTATCTCGTGCTCTCCAGCGAAACGCGAAGCATCGCCGAGATTCAGGATTTGGCATTGTTTCGCATTCGTCCGATGTTTTCGAGTCTGCCCGGAGTCTCCGCTCCGCCTCCATTCGGCGGCAGTGCGCGAACCATCGTCATTACGATGGACCCCCAACGGTTGCAGTCGTACGGCATGTCGCCGGACGAAGCCATCACCGCATTGGTGCGCGGGAATTCGATCAGCCCGTCGGGAAACATTCCCATCGGGGACAAATATCCGATTGTTCCCGTAAATTCCGTCGTGAAAAATCCGTTGGAACTCGGGACCATTCCCATTCGCATGGGCGAACACCCGGTCTATCTCCGCGACGTCGGTTACGTCCAGGACTCGTCGGATGCCCCCTCGGGCTACGCCCTGGTCAATGGACGGCGCGCCGTCTACATCCTGGCGACGAAGCGAGCCGATGCGTCGACGTTGAGCGTCATTAACAATATCAAGAACGCACTGCCACGCATGAAAGAGACACTCGGCGACGAGGGGGAAGGAATCGATGTGCGCTTTGAGTTCGACCAGTCTCCCTATGTGACGCGCGCCGTCGAGGGGGTCGTGACCGAGGGAGTTCTGGGGGCATTGCTGGTCGGCTTGATGATTCTGTTTTTCCTGCGGGATTGGAGAAGTTCGCTCATCGTCGTGTTGAACATCCCATTGGCTTTGATGTGTTCGGTCCTGGCGTTATGGATCACCGGGCAGACGGTCAACCTGATGACCCTCGGCGGACTCGCCCTCGCCATCGGTATTCTCGTCGACGAGGCGACCGTCGCCATCGAGAACATTCACGCGCACTTGCACCGCGGCAAGCCGCTGGCCGAAGCCGTGCGCGACGGTTCGGCGGAGACGGCCATACCGCGTTTATTGGCGATGCTGTGCATTCTGGCGGTATTCGTTTCGTCGTTTTTCATGGAGGGAGCCGCAAGGGCGCTGTTCGTGCCGCTGTCGCTCTCCGTCGGCTTCGCGATGACCGCCTCGTACATTTTGTCGAGCACCTTCGTTCCGGTCCTTTCGATGTGGCTGATGAAGCATCAAAGCGAACGTCGCGGCCCTGGTTTCTTCGATCGCGTGCGCAGCGCTTACGAAACCGTGCTCGAAGGACTGATGAGCGTGCGCTGGCTGGTGATTCTCGTTTATCTGGTCGGCAGCGTCGGCGTGATCGGAATACTAGGGCCGCAACTGGGACGCGGCATCTTTCCCGTCGTCGATGCGGCGCAATTCCGCCTGCGAATGCGTGCGCCTGATGGAACGCATATCCAAAAAACCGAACAACTGGCCAAGGACGCACTGCAACACATCCAGGAAGAAGTCGGTGCCGAGAATGTCGATCTGACGCTTGGCTACGTCGGCATGATTCCCTCGAACTTCCCGGTGAATGCGGTTTATCAATGGTCGCGCGGCCCCGAGGAAGTGATTTTGTACGTCGACTTGAATGACCACATCGGCATCTCTGATGATGTCCTGAAGGAACGCGTCCGCACACGGCTCTCCGCTGCGATGCCGGACGTGCGGTTCTCGTTCGAACCCTCGGACATTGTCAACGAAGTCATGAGTTTTGGTTCGCCGACCCCTGTGGAAGTGGTGATCAGCGGCCCCAACTTTCAACAGAACCGCGACTTTGCCGAGAAGATTCGCACGGAACTCGGTCAAATCGCCTCACTGCGCGACCTGCAGATCGGACAATCGTTGGACTATCCCACGGTTCAAGTGAACGTCGACCGCGAAAAGGCCGGTCTCGCCGGCCTGATGCCCGTCGACGTCTCTCGTGCTCTGGTCACGGCGACGTCGTCCAGCCGATTCGTCGTCCCCAATTACTGGGCCGATCCTAAGAGCGGCATCGCGTACCAGGTACAGGTGGAGATTCCTCGTCCCGTGGTTCGCAGTCCGTACGATACCGAAACGGTCGGGTCGATCGAACAGTTGGGGAGAATTCCCTTGAAAAAGACTGAACGGGGCCAGGTATTGATTCGCGACGTCGCCAGTCTCGAACCGGGAACGATGCCCGGTCAATACGACCGCTACAACATGCGCCGGCAGATCACGCTTACGGCGAATATCGCCGCGGCGGACCTGGGAACCGTCTCGACCGACGTCTCCCGCGCGCTGGCCCGGGCGGGCGATCCTCCCGCGGGAATTCAAGTGGAAATTCGCGGTCAGATTCCCCCCATGCGCGAAATGCAGTCGGGGTTGACGATCGGACTCGGTATCGCCGTGGTTGCGGTCTTTCTGTTGCTCACGGCGAATTTTCAATCGCTGCGGTTGGCGTTGACGACGGTCTCGACTGCACCGGCGGTCGTGGCGGGCGTCGTGACGATGCTCTGGCTGACCGGCACCGCGCTCAACATTCAGTCCTTTATCGGCTCGATCATGTCTATAGGGGTAGCGATGGCGAATGCGATTCTGCTGGTCACATTTGCCGAGCAACGCCGCCGCGACGCGCTAACCGCACGAGACGCCGCGGTTCAGGGTGCCGGCAGTCGTCTTCGGGCGATCTTGATGACCAGTTGCGCCATGATTGCCGGAATGTTGCCGATGGCGCTGGCATTCGGCGAGGCGGGACAACAAAATGCACCATTGGGCCGGGCGGTCATCGGCGGATTGATCGCCGCGACCATCGCCACGCTGTTCGTGCTTCCCAGCGTTTTTGCACTGTTTCAGTCGCGGGCCGGTTCCGTGTCGGCGTCGCTCGACCCTTCCGATCCAGAGAGTATCCACTATCGTCCATTGATCGCGACGACGCCGGTCGCGGTTGAGACGGGAGACGTCACATGAAATTCATTCGCTCACTCGCGGCTAGCATCGTTGCATGCAGCGCACTCATCTCGGCAACCGGATGCAACGACTCATCGGTCGCGGACACAACCGCTCCGGCGAAGTCGGCCCCGTCCGATTCCGTCGATCGCGTCAGCGCAAGCCAGCCGGAACGGAAAACATTAACGCTTCACACCTCGCAACCGGGGCGTGTTGAAGCCTTTGAAGAAACGCCGTTGTATCCGAAAGTCACCGGCTATGTCGAAGAAGTTTTCGTCGACATCGGCGACTCGGTCGAGAAGGGGCAGAAGCTGATTCAACTCTGGATTCCCGAGATGCAGGACGAGCAAGTGCAGAAAGAAGCGCTGGTCGCTCAAGCCGCGGCCGAAGTGCAGCAGGCCGAAGCCGCGGTGCAAGCGTCGGAGGCGGCTACCCTCACGGCGAAAGCCCGCGTGAGTCAGGCCGAGGCGGGGATCGGTCGCACCGACGGTGACTACGAACGCTGGAAGTCGGAATACGAACGCATCAGGGAACTCGCCGACAAGGGATCGGTCACGCCGAAACTCGCCGATGAGGCACTAAACCATTTTCGCTCGGCGGAAGCGGCCCGCGCCGAAGCAACCGCCCATGTCGAGTCCGCAGAAGCGGGATTCCACGAAGCTCAGGCGAACGTCTCCAAGTCACAAGCCGATCTGGTGGCGGCCCAGGCCCGGCATCGCGTCGCCGAAGCGAACTTGAAACAAACAAAAACCATGCTGGCTTATGCGGAAATCAAAGCTCCCTTCGATGGCGTCGTCACACGCCGCAGCATTGACACCGGCCATTTCGTGCACCCCGCGAGTGGAGGCTCGACGCAGCCGCTTCTGGTCGTCGCGCGGAGCGATAAAGTCCGTATTTCCGTCGACGTCCCCGAGATGGAAGCTCCGTTGGTGGATAAAGGCGATACGGCGATTGTGCGCGTTCAGTCGCTGCGCAAACAGGAAATCGAAGCCGCGGTGACGCGCACGAGCTGGTCGCTCGATAATGCCAATCGCTCGCTCCGAACCGAAATCGACGTTCTCAACGATGAAGAACTTCTTCGCCCGGGGATGTTCGCGACCGTCACGATTCTTCTCGACGAGCGCAGCGACGTCCTTACGTTGCCGATCACTGCGATTTTCCGCGACGGACCACAGACCTCTTGCTGTTGCGTCGAATCGGGAAAGATTGAACGACGACCGATCGTACTCGGCTTGCGCAGTGGCGATGAGGTCGAAGTCGTCTCCGGATTGACCGGGGATGAATCGATCGTAATTACCCGGGCTGATGTGCTGCAACAAGGGCAACCGGTCGAAATCATTGAGGCCGGGAAATGACTCTACGGCTCAGCAGTCCTTTGGCAAAGACTTCGCCATGTTTCGAGTCATCGTCATTGAAGACCAGCTTAAACTCCGACGCAACCTGCAACAACTGTTGGAGCAGGAGGGATATGAAGTCGTCGCGGCCGGCACAGGCGAAGAGGGTTATTATTCGGCGACCACCCAGCCGTGCGACGTGATCATTCTGGATTTGACGCTTCCCGGGCGGGATGGATTACAGATTTTAGGCGACCTTCGCGAATCCGGTTTCGAAAAGCCCGTCCTCGTGCTCACGGCTCGCGATTCGATTGACGATCGCGTCGCCGGACTCGACTCGGGTGCGGACGACTACCTGGTGAAGCCGTTTGCGCATGCGGAACTGCTGGCGCGGGTGCGGGCTCTGCTGCGTCGCGGCCACTCGGGGCAAGATCGGCTGCTTCACTGTTCAGACATCGAAATGGATTTGCTCACCCGAAAAGTCGTGCGCAAGGGCATTGAGATTGAACTCAGCATGCGCGAGTTCGAGTTGTTGGAGTACCTGTTGCGACACAAAAACAGCAACGTCACGCGTGAAATGCTCACACGCGACGTCTGGAAGGAACCGCAAGGACCGCTGACCAACGTCATCGACGTTTGCGTCAACGCACTGCGAAAGAAAGTCGAACTGACCGGCGTGCGGCCGCTGATTCTCACGGTTCGAGGGGTCGGCTACAGCGTGAGGGATCACCAATGAGAAACGTGAGCATTCGATGGCGAATGACGGTGTGGAACACGATCGCCTTCGCCATCGTGCTGATCGCCTTTGGAATTCTCGTTTATAGCCTGTTGCGACAGACGCATTACGATCAAATCGATCGCGCCCTGACGACGCGCTATCGCGAACTCACGAACGACGACCGTCTGACGAATTCGCCAGACCCCGCCGCCCGATTTCAACACTGGGTAGCGAAATTTGGCAAACATGTGGAAATCTCGGGAGTCATCCGCGACGACGACGGCAAGACGATCGCTCAGTCTGAAGATTTGGCGCACCTCCCGCCTATCGACGTTACGCCGGCGCCCACGCCGCAGCCTCGATTCGACAGCCTCGTGCTCTCCGATGGGGAACGTATGCGACGTCTGACTGCGGTTGTCCCTATGTCGGGTGGAGCTTACACGCTGATGCTGCTGGCGGAGCTGGAGCACATTGATGAGGAACTGGGACTCGTTATGAAGACGCTGCTGATCACGATTCCTCTGACGTTAATCTTGGCCGCGTCACTCGCCTACTTTCTCGCTTATAAAGCCTTGGCGCCGGTCGAACATCTTCGTCAACTCACCGGCGAAATCACGGCGGCGCGTCTCGACCGGCGTTTGCCGGTCCACAATGCGTCGGACGAACTCGGCCTGCTGGCGCAGACCATCAACTCGATGATCGCCCGGCTCGAGCGTTCGTTCGATGAAGTGCGTCGATTTACCGCCGATGCATCACACGAACTGCGGACGCCGATCGCCGTCATTCGCAGCGAAGCCGAATTAGGGGCCGACTCGCCGCGCGATCACCAAAACGCCCGCCGGCGTTTTGAAAGCATTCTGGAAGAATGCAATCGACTGGCCATGATGACGGCACAGCTTTTGACGCTCTCTCGCGAAGATGCAGGCGTTGTTCAGGGCCGGCAAACGCAGGTGCCCCTCGCACCGCTGTTGCTTGAAGCCGTGAAATCTCTGCGTCCCCTCGCCAACGCGAAGCATCAAGAACTGACGACGCACGTCGACTGCGAAGCCGAAGTCGTCGCCGACCCCGACCGATTACGACAGGTCTTCCATAACCTGCTGGACAACGCCATCAAGTACACGCCCGAGGAAGGCGGCATCCAGGTGACGCTGGCACGCCGAGACTCGCATGCCGTCGTTACCGTAGAGGATCGCGGCACCGGCATTCCACCAGAGCACCTGCCGCGGATCTTTGACCGATTCTACCGGGTCAACAAGGGGAGTAACGCCGGCGACGGTTCGGGGCTTGGGTTGAGCATCGTGCAGAGCGTGGTGACGGCGATGGGGGGCCAAGTGGAAGTAGAAAGCACGGTCGGGGAAGGTTCCATTTTCCGCGTGCAGATTCCCTTCTTCCAGCCGTAACGTCCGGCGAACCTGCGGGGTGGGGGGATTAGCGAGTTCTAATCCCCCGCTAACGGAGCGCCAGCGACCGATTCATTATAGTGCAATTAACCGCCCATTCATTTCCGCAATGAATAAAGGAATGTGCATCATGCGAAAGTACGCCTCATCGGCCGTTACGTTTGCCCTCGGCGTGGTCTGCACCATCTATGCCACGAGTACAAGTCAACGCCAGGTGACAGAAGCGCGAGACGCCCCACAGAACCGAGCGCGCGACGATTCACTTCAGGATGTGAGATCGGATATCGCGCAACTAAATGACAAGGCGCCGGACCAGGCCCATGCGATGGCCAGCGTCGCCTACCACTTCAATAACATGTGGTTCGCCGCTGACGCACAGAACTGGCCGCTGGCGGAGTTTTATTGGAATGAAACACGCTCGCACATGCGCTGGGCCGTGCGCATCATTCCTGTGCGAAAGGACAACGCCGGGCAAGAGGTCAAGCTGCAGAACATTCTCGAAGCCGTCGAAAATAGCCCTCTAAAACAACTGCGCGAGGCGATTGACACCAAAGATCATGAGAAGTTTGTGGCCGCCTATCGCTTCACTATGGAGAGCTGTTATTCCTGCCACAAGGCATCCGACAAGCCGTATCTTCGCCCGAGGATTCCGGACCGGCCTGCCGAACCGACCATCAATTTCGATCCGCAGGCCGAATGGCCGAAGTAATTGCCAACGTCCGTCGGCCTTCGGAATTAATTTCTGCCAATTATCGCGCGACCATCGATCCGCAGATCATCGGTCGAATCAAAGTTGACGATACCTGAAGGAAAGATTCAACCCGTGCTCTTCGAAATCATCACAGCATTGGTGGCAGCGGTCGGCGGAGCCATCGCTTCGGTGACGGGGTTCGGCATCGGCAGCACTTTGACACCCCTGCTCACGTATCGAACCGGTGCCAAACTCGCCGTAGCCATCGTATCGATTCCCCACCTCACGGGAACATCGTTGCGACTGTGGCAGCTTCGCAAGGACGTCGACTACCGCGTCCTTTGGACGTTCGGCCTGATGAATGCAGCGGGAGGGCTGGCAGGTGCCGAGATGACGAGATATAAATACAGGTCTCGTTCTTTAGTTCGGATCTCGTACTTTCGATGAGCGTCACGATGCGACCCGACCCGATCGATTCCTTTCGCTATGCTGATGGCCGCCGGCACCTGTTGCGGTGCGGTGCCGGTCTGGCGGTCGCAGGGACGTCGTTGTCGCCGTGGATGACCGCTCGACTGACCGCCGCGACCCGCGATCGCGCGGCATCCCGCCCCGCCGGAAGAAAAGCGAAATCGGTCGTCCTGGTCTACCTGCTCGGCGGACCGCCGCATCAGGATATGTTCGACCTCAAGCCGGCCGCGGCGGCGGAAGTCCGCGGACCGTTTCAACCGACCGCCACGGCGGTGCCGGGAATGGAGATCTGCGAACTTCTGCCGCAACTCGCGAAGGGAGCCGAGCGATTCAGTCTGATCCGCTCGGTCAGCCGCCGCAACAGCAATCACACGCCGATGATTTATTACACGCTGACCGGTCGCGAGACGGCTCAGCCGCTCGCCGATAACGATATCCGTCCCCCGCAGCGCACCGATGCCCCGCACCTGGGAGCGGTCCTCGCCAAATTGATGCCCCCGTCTCAAGTCTTGCCGCATTACATCGCGATTCCCGAAGTTGCGATTCGCAGCAGCCTCAGCGGTGAATTCAAGCGCGCCCGCTCGCCGTTACGCGGCGGGGGAGCCGGTTTTCTCGGCCCGCAGTTCGAAGCGCTGGCGATCAACGGCGTTCCCGGTTCGTCGGATGCCATCCCCGCGCTGACGCTTCCCCCGGAAGTCTCCGCCGCACGATTCGAGAAACGGACGCAGCTCTTATCGCTGCTCGACCATCGGCTGACGTCATCGGCGGCGGCGCACGTTTCGGATACGCTCAAGCAGCAGGCGGTCATGCTGACGGGAGCGGCCCATTTTCAAGGTCAGCCGGTATTTTCGCTCGACGACGAACCCGCCGCCGTGCGCGAACGTTATGGTTCACATCGCTTTGGACGGACAATGCTGCTCGCCCGCCGTCTCGCCGAGGCGGAAGTGCCGATGATCGCCGTTCACTTCAACGAGATGACGATCTGCGACGGTTGGGACACGCACTCCAACAACTTCGAGGCGCTAAAGTCGGAACTGCTGCCGATGCTCGATCAGGGTCTCTCGGCTCTGATGGACGACCTCGACGAGCGCGGCTTGCTCGACCAGACGTTAATCATCTGTCTGGGCGAATTCGGTCGCACGCCGAAAATCAACGGCAACGCCGGACGCGATCATTGGGGTGATTGTTCCAGCGCGTTGCTCGCCGGGGGCGGCGTTCGCGGCGGCATCGTGCTGGGAGAATCCGATAATATCGCGGCGTATCCGGTCTCTCAGCTTGTCGATCCCGTCGACATCCATGCCACGATGTATCATTGCCTGGGGATCGATCCCGAATCGATCATCCACGACCAGTTACAACGGCCCTGGCCGATCTGCATGGGGCGAGTGATTGACGAATTGCTGTGACAATCGATCTTTTGTGTGGGATTCTCATGTCGATTTCCGTCGTCGATTCGCATACCGCCGGTGAACCGACGCGCGTGATTGTTGCCGGGGGACCGCCGCTCGAATTCGGTCCGTTGGCCGGGCGGCGGGAGATCGTTCGCTCCCATTTCGATCACATTCGCGCAGCGGTCGTGCACGAACCGCGCGGGTCGGACGTGCTGGTCGGCGGCTGGTTATGCGAACCGGTCGACTCGCGCTGCATCGCCGGCGTGATCTTTTTTAATAACGTCGGTTATCTGGGAATGTGCGGTCACGGCACGATCGGCGTCGCGGTCACGCTCGTGCATCTCGGCCGCATCACGCCGGGAGAGCATGTTCTCGAAACACCCGTCGGCATTGTCCCGTTCACGCTGCACGACAACAACAAGGTCACGCTCGAGAACGTGCCGAGTTACCGTTTCCGGAAAGACGTCGCGATCGACGTGCCGGGGGTCGGTCGCATCGTCGGCGACGTCGCGTGGGGGGGCAACTGGTTTTATCTCGTTCATCAGCATGACGAAGAATTGAAATTCTCTCGCGTTAATGAGTTGACCGAAGCCTGCCGGCGCATTCGCCGCGAGCTTGAGTGTCTGCACATCACCGGTGCCGATGGCGCCGAGATCGATCATATCGATCTGTTTGGACCGCCGATGAACGCCGAGAACCACAGCCGCAATTTCGTGCTCTGTCCCGGCGGGGCGTACGATCGTTCGCCTTGCGGCACCGGCACGAGTGCGAAACTGGCCTGTCTGGCGGCAGACGGTAAACTTCAGCCCGGCGAGGTCTGGCGGCAAGAGAGCATCCTCGGCACGCTGTTCGAAGCGGCCTATCGCTGGGAGAACGAGCAATGCCATGCGATCGTTCCCCGCATCACCGGCGAGGCGTTTATCACCGGCGAGGCGACCTTGCATCTCGATCCGCGCGATCCCTTTCGCTTCGGCATTCGCCCTGACATTCCTCCGCTTGAATCATGAGCTCGAAAGACGATGCAACCATGTCACAACGGCGAATCGTCATCATCGGCGGAGGCATCATCGGTCTGGCGTGCGCCGATGAGTTCTCGCGAGCCGGCTGGCAGGCAACCGTCGTCGATAAGGGCGAAATCGGGCACGGTTGCTCGCACGGCAACTGCGGTCTGGTTTGTCCCAGTCACGTGTTGCCGCTCGCCGAGCCGGGGGCGATCGGCAAAGCGATGAAGTCGTTGTTTCAGCGAAATTCGCCGTTTCGCGTCAAGCCGCGGTTCGATCTGGCGCTGATGTCGTGGTTCTGGCAGTTCGCCAGGCGGTGTAATGAGCGCGATCTGCTCGCCTCGGCGGCGGGATGTCACGCGTTATTGCAATCGTCGATGACGTTATACCACGAACTGATGGAACGCGAGGTCTTCGACTGCGACTGGGAAACACAGGGCTTGCTCTTCGTCTATCGGCATCAGCGCGAGATGGAAGCCTATGCGGCGATCGACCGGCTGCTCACCGAACATTTTCAGATGTCGGCCCAACGATTCACCGGCGATGAACTCGTCGGCTTCGAACCAACGCTCAAACCGGGTCTCGCCGGCGGCTGGTATTATCCCGACGATGCTCATGTTCGCTCCGACCGCCTGATCGCAGAGTGGCGAAAATCGTTATTAGCCCGCGGCGTACGGATGATCGAACAGCGTGAATTTCAGCAGTTCGTCGGCGGCGCGAGTGGCGAGGTCGCCGGCATTGTGACGAAAAATAACGGCGAATTCACCGGCGATCAATTCCTGATTGCGACCGGGGCGTGGACGCCGATGTTGAGCGATGCCCTCAAGATTCGATTACCGATTCAACCGGGAAAAGGGTACTCGCTGACCGTCCCTCGGCCGGAACGTTCGCCGCGCGTGCCGATGATTTTTCCCGAGCACAAGGTCGCGGCGACGCCGTGGCGGTCGGGGTTTCGTCTCGGTTCGATCATGGAGTTCGCCGGCTACGACACGAGCCTTTCACCATCGCGACTGCAATTGCTGCGAGACGGGGCGAAGCCGTATCTGCACACGCCGATCCCCGCAATTGCCGACGAAGAATGGTTCGGCTGGCGGCCGATGACGTACGACAGCCTGCCGATCATCGATCGCGTACCGCACTTCAAGAACGTCTGGATCGCCGCCGGCCACAACATGCTCGGCCTGTCGATGGCCCCCGCGACCGGTCGATTGCTTCGCGAGTTGGTTGAAGGAAAACCGCCGCATATCGACCCCCGGCCGTACCGGGCAGGCCGGTTTGGCCGGGAATGACGAATGTCGAATGACCGATTTGTTTCGAGGAAGGTTTCGTCATTTGGACATTCGGATTTGATTCGACATTCGGATTTCGACATTCGACATTTAACACTGCCAACCACCGCGCTGATCCTTTAGAATGAGAAGAGTCACGTTCAGGAGTCCGACACATGAACAACACCATCTCCCTCAGCCCGCGCACCGCGATGCGGATGAAACATCCCAACGCCGTCTTTTGTGCCGACTTTCATCCCGAAGGTAAGCTGCTTGTCACCGGCTCGCTCGATAACACGCTCAAACTCTGGGACGTGGCGACCGGCGAAGAAACAATGACGCTCAAAGGCCACGGCGACGGCGTCTCCGGCGCGGCGTTTTCTCCCAAAGGAGACCGCATCGCGTCATCGGGACTCGATCAGGTCGTGCGGCTGTGGGAGACGTCGTCGGGAGCCATGCAGCAGGCGCTCTCGGGACACGGCGTGTATCTGACCTGCGTCGACTGGTCCGCCGACGGCGCGACCGTCGCTTCCGGCGGGTACGACAATGTCGTCAAATTGTGGGATGCCAACTCGGGTGCGATGAAGAGGAATCTCGCGGCTCATCAAGGGACGATCTACGCCGTCCATTTTTCGCCCGACAGTAAAATCGTCGCGACGGCGAGTCACGATCAGAAAATCATTTTGTGGAACGTCGCCGACGGCTCGCAGGTCCGCACCCTCAACGGCCACACCGGGGCGGTCGAGGCGATCATGTTCTCGCCGGATGGAAAAACGCTCGTCTCGGCCAGTGCCGACCAGTCCCTCCGCTTTTGGGACGTCGAAACCGGCGAAACGAAATATACGGCGACCGGCCACACCCAGGGGGTCAAATCGGCGGCGTATTCGCCCGACGGCCGGCACGTCGTCTCCGGCGGAGCCGACTCGCGCTTGATGCTCTGGAACGCCGCGACGGGCGAACGCCTCGCGACCTACACCGGCCACGACAACACGATCTACGGCATCGCCTTCTCGCCGGTTGACCCACTGATGGCGACGGCAAGTTTCGATCGCACGATTCTGGTGTGGGATATCAACGCAGACGCGACGGAGTGAGGATCTCAGGACGGTGGGTCAGCGCGACGTTCCGTCGCTCGACGCCACCCTACAAGACCAGGCAGTGCTTGGGATCGAGAGCGCTTACGCCTATAATAGGACAACCGCTCAACACACCCCAACGAAAGCATCCCCTTGTACGGTTACCACAGCCGATATCTGCTGATCGATCTCTCGACTCGCAGCCGCAGCGTCCATGCGCTGTCGGAAGACGTGCTGCGCGAGACCATTGGCGGCGTGGGCTTGGGGACGCGGCTGCTGCATGCACATTCGACCGACCATCAGGAACCGCTCGGTCCCGATTCGCCGTTGATTTTCGTCTTCAGTCCGCTGGTGGGGAGTCCGTTGACGACGTCTGCAAAATTTGCCGTCGTCGGTCAGTCGCCGTTGACGAATCGGATCAACGATTCGCTCTCCTCATCGCATTTCGCCATCGCCGGGAAGAAGACCGGGTACGATGCGATCGTGATCGTCGGGTCCGCCGCGTCGCCGACGTGCGTCGTTATCGAACCCGATCGTGTTCGCTTCGAAGCGGCAAACGATGAATGGGGCATGAGCAGCCGGCAAGCTGGTGCATCGCTGCAGAAAAAACTCGGTGCGGGGTTTCGCATCGCCTCGATCGGGCCGGCGGGAGAGAATCTCGTCCGCTTCGCGACTGTCTCGCACGAAGGCCGGCACGCCGGTCGCGGCGGGATGGGGGCCGTCATGGGGGCGAAAAAACTGAAGGCGATCGCCGTCCGCGGCGACCGCATCACGCCGTATGCCCATCACGAACGACTGACGGCCTACAGCCGCGAACTCTCGAAAAAATCGTTCGGCCCCGCAACGGCGAAGTACCGCGAACTCGGCACGCTCGGGAATTTGCTGACGTTCAATCGACTCGGCACCCTGCCGACTCGCAACTTTCAGACCGGAACGCTCGCGGGGCTGGAAGGCTTTGCCACCGAAGCGCTCGCCGAGTCGTTCGGTCACGTGCGAAACTCGTGTGCGGCGTGCACGATCGGTTGCGAGCATCTGTTTCAGCTTCCCGGCAAACAGAACGTCCGCATGGAGTACGAAAACCTCTTCGCCCTCGGCCCGCTCTGCGGCATCACCGATCCCGAAATGGTGCTGGCGGCGTCGCAGTTGTGTGACGACCTGGGCATGGACACCATCAGCGCCGGGGCGACGGTCGCCTTCGCGATGGAATGTGCCGAGAAAGGCATTCTGCCGTTAGACGAGTTACGATTCGGCAGCGGCGAAGCGTTAAAGGCGATGTTGAATGACATCTCCGCGCGAAACGGCTGGGGCGATCTGCTGGCGAACGGGACGCGGTTCGCCTCTCAAGAACTGGGGCAGGGGAGCGAAGATTTCGCGCCGCATGTGAAGGGACTCGAAATTCCCGGCTACGAGCCGCGGGCGTTGCAGGCGATGGCCCTCGGTTTCGCCGTCGGTTCGCGCGGGGCCGATCACAATCGCTCGGGGGCGTATCAGATCGATTTTTCGGAAGAGGTCGACCGCATGCACGCCAGCGAAGAATCCGTCCGCGGGGCGATCGAGACCGAAAACGAAGCCGCCGTGATGGATTCGCTGATTCTCTGCAAATTTCTGCGCGGCGTGTTCGACGACCGCATGGCGTCAATGGCCGAGATGCTCGAACTCATTACGGGCTGGGACGTCACGGCGGAAGAACTGAAAAAAACCGCCGAGCGGATCGTGAGGGCGAAAAAGTTATACAACATCCGCCAAGGCTGGACGCCCGCTGAAGACACGCTTCCCAAGCGATTCTTGAGCGAAGCGCTACCGGAAGGGGCCAGTCAGGGGGCGTCGCTCAGCAGCGAAGCTTTGCAACGATTGATCCGTCAGTACAATCTGCTGCGCGGCTGGACGGCAGAGGGATATCTCCCCGAAATGACCGCTGACAATCGCGAGTCGACATGATATGCTATAGGAAATGATTAAGTCCCCCTCAAAATGGTGGCGACGATGGCGCGTGAGAACGATCTTCGATCATCTGCCGACTCTGGTCGCGATAATGCATCTGTGGGAAGTTCGCCATCGTTGACGAAAGCGACGCTGTTCGGTTTCGTCGTCGGGGCAATCGTGCCTGTGTTTGACGGCCTGTATCTGCTCAAGACGGGCGATACAGAGTGGCATCGCGGGGCGGGGTTCATGCTGATATTCTTCATCGGACCGATCCTCGGCGGGATTGGTGCGGCAGTCGCCGCGACTATAGTCGCCATTAGCCGCCGATATAGGACAAATGCAGCGTTCATCGGTTTCTTTGCCGGATCATTGTGCCCGGTACTCTATGGCATCTCGCTCATCAAACGTCATTATGACTACGTCGCATCGCTCCCGATCGGTGAAGCGTCGTGCGCAATGTCCGTCTTATTAGCCGTCTCAATGATTTATTGTGTCGCGCCGCTGCTCGGCGTCATTAGTGCGGCTGCGGCAGCGATGGTGGCAGTTGTCACTCGTCGGTTTGCCCGAACGCGGCCTGAGTCACATCTGGTCGAGATGGCAGAGGAACCTCAATCTCGAGTGATGTTCGCACCCATCAAAACCTCAGACCCGATAAAGTGGGCAATTATCGTTTTCTCAATCGGCGTCGTTGCCTCGCAGGTCTACGGCTTTATCACCTTAGAACACGCCTACGATAATGTGCGATTTGTGGAACTTGACGTGTTTCTTCGCGAAGCAGACCTTTTCAAGAAGGCCTGGAGGTTTATTCTGTTGAGCCCGGCAGCGGGAGTTATCGCTGCGGCGTTAGCAAAAATGGGCGTGAAGATACTTCGTCGTTGAACGACGGGTTCGGGGTTGGGGATAGAATGAGAATGAAGAAAGACTTCGTCTCACACTCACGGCTGACAACCGCGAGCAACTGTGATAAACTTCAACAATTCATCCGAATCGTCA
>JBBECD010000116.1:1417-27267 GCA_040881995.1 Planctomycetaceae bacterium | reverse complement strand
AAAGTTACTGAAATTACTGACCTCTCTCACCGGCTGATCTCGTAAAGTGCAGCCGAGGGGAGAGGGAGTAAGAGACTCTAACGCAAAGAGCTTCGAAGACTTGCGTTCCCAAGCGGCGATTGGGAACGAGAAAAGGAATACATCGTGGCCGAGTTTGAACCTGTGTTGATGGCGCGTCTCGGTAAGCCCGATGCGACCTCGCTCGCGTCGTATCAGACGGAAGGAGGCTATGAAGGGCTGAAAAAGGCACTGTCGATGGCTCCCGCCGAAGTGACCGACGTCGTCAAAGCCTCGGGTTTGCGAGGCCGCGGCGGTGCCGGATTTCCCTGCGGTCTGAAATGGACGTTTTTACCGAAAGATCATCCCGGGCCGATTTATCTCTGCGTCAACGCCGATGAGAGCGAACCGGGGACGTTCAACAATCGCGTCATCATGGAAGGCGATCCGCACCAGATCATCGAAGGGATTGCCATCGCCTGTCACGCCATTAAAGCTCAGACCGCTTATATCTATCTGCGTTACGAATTCGGCAAAAGCTACCGCGTGCTGCGACGGGCCATCGACGAGTGTTACGCCGCGAACCTGCTCGGCAAAAACATTTTGGGGACCGATTTCAGCCTCGATGTTTATCTGCATCGGGGAGCCGGGGCCTACATTTGCGGTGAAGAGACCGGTTTGATCGAAAGCCTCGAAGGCAAACGGGCCTGGCCGCGGATCAAGCCGCCGTTCCCTGCGATCGAGGGCCTTTTCCGCAAGCCGACGATCGTCAACAACATCGAGACGCTCGCCTGCGTGACGCACATTTTAAGGCGGGGCGTCGAGTGGTTCCGCTCGATCGGCGTGCAGCCCGATCCGAATAATCCGCGGGACGTCGGCAGTCTCGGTCCGAAACTGTATTGCATCAGTGGGCACGTGAACAAGCCGGGCTGTTACGAACTGCCGCTCGGCGTGACCGCGCGGCAGCTCATCGAAGAGCAGGGGGGAGGCGTCTGGAAAGGCCGCACCGCGAAGGCGGTTGTACCGGGCGGGATCAGCATGGGGTTCCTCAGCGCCGACGAACTCGACACGCCGCTCGATTTCGCCGGACCTGGAAAAGCGGGTTGCCTCGGTCTCGGGACGGCGGCGGTGGTCGTCATCGACGACCAGACAAGCATGGTCGACGTGCTCTTTAACTGTTGCCGGTTCATGGCTCATGAATCGTGCGGGCAATGCACGCCGTGCCGCGAAGGGACCGACTGGATGCAAAAAATCTTAGAGCGGATTCGCGCCGGTTTCGGAAAAAGCCAGGATCTCGACCTGCTGCTGGAAGTCGCCGGTTCGATGGGCATCATCCCCGGCACGACGATTTGCGGCCTGTCGGACGGCGCCGCCTGGCCGGTGAAGAATGCGATCAAAAAATTCCGCGGCGAATTCGAAGAGTACATCGCGAAGGGAATGAAGAGCGAGTTGCCCGTGTTGGTAGAGGCACATTAGACCGTAGGATGGGTCAAGCGACGGAACGTCGCGCTGACCCACCCTACGACAAACGAATGAACAACGAGCAGAATTCATATGCCAACAGTCATCGTCAACGGACGCGAAATCGAGATAGAAGCGAACGAACGTCTGAATTGCATTCAGGCCGCTCAGCGGGCCGACGTCGAAATCCCTCGTTATTGCTGGCATCCGGAATTATCGGTCGTCGCCAGTTGCCGCATGTGCCTCGTCGAAGTCGGCGAGCGCAAGCCCGACGGTTCGATCGTCATGGGACCGAAACTCGTCCCCGGCTGCCAGACGCCGGTCAAACCCGAAACCGTCATCGTGAGCAACAGCGCCGCGGTGATCGCCGCCCAGAAGGCGACGCTCGAATATCTGCTGCTGAATCATCCGCTCGATTGTCCGGTCTGCGATCAGGCCGGGGAATGTTATCTGCAAGACTACAGCTACAAATTCGGCCGCGGTTACAGCCGGCTGCAAGAACCGAAAGTGCTCAGGCCTGATAAAGACGACATCGGCGATCAGATTACGCTGTTCACCGATCGCTGTGTGATGTGCACCCGTTGCGTGCGCTTCACCCGCGAAATCAGCGGCACCGGCGAGCTGCAGGTGATCGATCGCGGCAGTCACTCCGAGATCGACATCTTCCCCGGCGAACCGTGCAACAATAAACTCGCGGGGAACGTCGTCGATCTCTGTCCGGTCGGCGCGCTCTGCAGCAAGGATTTTCTGTACGAGCAACGCGTGTGGTGGCTCGAATCGGCGGCGAGCGTCTGTCCCGATTGCAGCACCGGTTGCAGCATTCGCATCGACCAGAATAAGGACGTCGTCTACCGCCTGAAGCCGCGGCAAAATCCTCTCGCGCAAGGGGATTTCATGTGCGATGAAGGGCGATTCGGTTACAAGTACATCAACCGGGCCGACCGCCTGACGCAACCGCTGATGCGTTTCGAAGGAGAACAGCAAGCGGCCGGCTGGGAGACTGTTTTCTCAGGCGTGCGGGCCGCCATCGAAGGGGCGATTACCTCCAAACCGCATGCCGTCGCCGCCGTGCTGTCGCCGTGGATGACGGTCGAGGAAGCGTATCTGCTGGCGAGCCATCTGAAGAGCCTGTCGAAAGAAATTCGCTTATATCTCGGCCCGGTGCGAATTGCCGGCGAGGACGACCGCTACCCGAAAGACGTGCACGGCAACGCCGTCGAACCGACGCGATTCACCATCCGCGCCGAAAAGTGCCCGAATCGAACAGGAGTCGAGGCGATCATCCGGCATTACCAGGGCTCGATTTTATCGATGGACGATTTCTGGAAAGCGGTCGCCGCGGGACAAATCGACGCCGCGTACCTCGTCGGCGGCGATCCTCATGAACCGTGGATCAGCGAGGAACAGGGACAGACGCTTGAGACGCTGAAATTGACGATCGTGCAAGACCTGCTTCCATCGGCGGCGAGCCGGCGGGCCCATTACGTCTTGCCCGGCGGATCGTTTGCGGAACGAGACGGCACGTTCGTCAATCACGCCGGTTTGGCGCAATTGATCAAGCGGGCGATGCACTCGCCCGAAGAAGCCCGTCCCGACAATCGCATTTTATGGGAGTTGGCCGGCCGCAGAGGACTGTTCAACTCCGCCCGGCTGCGAACCGAAATCGCCGAAACGATCCCGGCGCTGCAGGCATTGGGCCACAAGCTGGGAGAGTTCGGCGTGATGTTGGAGACGCCGGGAAAAGACGCCAGAGCCGCGGCGACGGTGAACGCAGCGGCATCCGAATAGAGACATGTGACAAGGCACCGGAAAAAAACGAGTCATTTTGTATGAATCCACTCATCACCACATTAATCACGATCGGCGTCGTTCTCGGCGGTGTGCTGGGGGCCTGTTCGTACCTGATCTGGCTGGAACGCAAAATCGCCGCATGGATGCAGGACCGCGTCGGCCCCAATCGCGTCGGGGTCTATGGACTGTTGCAGCCGATCGCCGACGGACTGAAGTTTCTGCTTAAAGAAGACGTGATCCCGGCGCATGTCGACAAAGTATTGTACCTGTTGTCGCCGACGATTTCGGTGATGACGACGATGCTGGCGCTGGCCGTCGTGCCGGTCGGTCCGACGTCGGCCGATTCGACGTCGTGGCAGGCGATGATTGCTCCGGGAATCGACATCGGCATTGTTTTCATCTTCGCGGTGACGTCGCTGGCGGTGTACGGCATCATTCTGGGGGGGTGGGCGTCGAACAATAAATACAGCGCCCTCGGGTCGCTGCGCGCCAGCGCCCAGGTGGTGAGTTACGAAATTCCGCTCGGCATGTCGATTCTCGGCGTCGCGTTGCTGACCGGATCGCTGAATCTCGAAACGATTTTGCAGCGACAGGCCGAGGCGGGCGTCTGGGGCTGGAATATCTGGTTTCAACCGCTCGCGGCGATGATCTTCTTCACGAGTGCGCTCGCCGAATCGAACCGTCTGCCGTTCGACTTGCCGGAATGCGAGCAGGAACTGGTCGGGGGCTATCACACCGAATACAGCGCGTTGAAGTTCGCGATGTTCTTTCTCGCCGAATACACGCACGTGATCACCGTCAGTTTTCTGATGTCGATCGTGTTCTTCGGCGGCTGGCATTTCCCGGGGATCGCCACGCCCCAGAGCAATTACGCGGGGGCGTGGATCGTGAAATTCGCGGTGCTGCACACCAAGGTGCTGGCGTGCATCACGTTTATCATGCTGCTCAGATGGACGCTGCCGCGGTTTCGGTTCGATCAATTGATGGGTCTGGCATGGAAGGTCTTCATCCCGCTGTCGCTGTGTAATGTGATTTGCACGATGTTCGTGCGGCAGTTCTCGTTGAGCTGGTGGTGGCTGCTGCCGGCGTCGCTGGCGCTCGTTATCGTCGCTGGACTGATTTCGATGACGCCATCGCCCAAACGCCCGGCGTCGCATTTGCAACATTTGTAAGATCGGACGCGCATCAGAATAAACGCGACGGTGAAAAAACGCCGTCGATGAGTCAGAGACTCTAACACAACCGGTTGTGCTTGTTAAAAATGCCTCAAATTGAGCGGAAAATCGTTACGCACAGAGGTTGTGTTAGAATCATCAACAGAGAGTTTTACATGGCCATCAAAGAAAACGACATCTGCTGGGTTTTGGAGCCCGAGCTGGGTTTCTGGGAGTCGACGTTTCTGCCAGCGATCGCGCAGGGACTGAAAACGACCGTCGGACACATTTTCGACCGGAAGACGGTGACGCAGGAATTTCCGGAAGTCAAACCGAACCTGCCGGCCAACTTTAAAGGGGTGCATCGGCTGAACCGCGACGATGAAGGCCGCGTCAAATGCGTGGCATGCTTCATGTGCGCGACGGCGTGTCCCGCCCATTGCATTTACATCGACGCGGCGGAAGCCCCGTGGGAAGACCGCGACAAATACCCCGAAAAATTCGTGATCGACGAATTGAAATGCATTTACTGCGGCATGTGCGAAGAAGCGTGTCCCTGCGATGCGATCGAGCTCACCAGCGAATTCGACATCTCCGGTCAGACGCGCGAAGAAATGCTGTACGACAGGGAAAAGCTGCTGTCGATCTTCGATCAAACGGTGAAATCGCCGAAGGATCCCGTGAGAACGCATGGCGGCGTGCTCGGCCCGGCCTCGGAAATCGTGCTATCCATGCCGCCGGGAAAGGTTCCGCCGCCGTTGCCGATCATCTCCCCTCCGGCGAAGAGGGATGCGCCGCATTGAAACGCTTTACGGTATCGAACGGAACGCCCCATTGAATTCGCAGGATTAACCGCGCGTGGTTGTGAGTGAGAGTTCTTCAGGATTGAATGTCATGTTATCGCCTCAGACCGCTGTGTTCGCCGTATCCGATATCCCGTTAGCGATCGTGCTGCCGGTGATCGCGATCGGCTTGTCTCTGATGTGGATGCTTCCGCGCGGCGGAAGGGCGCCGTCGCGATTGGCGAAAGTTCTTCCGTTGACGTTGGTCTGGGGGAGTCTGTTTTCGCTGATCGGATTCGGGCGCTTCGCCGTCGGCGAGGTGCTGTTCGGCGTCTTCGCGACCGCGGCCCTGCTGGCGGGAATTTGCATGATCACCAGCCGGAATTCGGCCTACTCGGCGCTGTGGTTTGCGGTTGTGACGCTCAGCGTGTGCGGATTGTTCTTGCTGCGATCGGCGCCCTTTCTGTCGGCGGCGACGGTCATCGTTTACGCCGGGGCGATCATCGTGACGTTCCTGTTCGTGCTGATGCTGGCACAGCAGGAAGGGACGGCGGGGTATGACGCGACGTCGTCGAACCCGTTGTTGACGTCGGTGTTCGGGATGGTGCTGTTCGGCAGCCTGATTGTGGGAATCACCTCCTGGCCGAAAGAGGCGATTTCCGTCGCATCGGCCGGGCCGATTGAGACTCCGGCCGCGGAACAGACAGCGAATGTCAAAGGGGACGCTCCCCTTGCGGCTGCGCCGCCGGCTCAAACGCACCGCTATTTCAAATCAGACGAGACCGCATTGGCGAACGCCTGGAGCCGGCATCCCGAGGGTGAGGTCGGCTCGCTGCACGGGCTTGGACGGTCGCTCTTCGGCGATTATTTATTTGCCGTCGAGTTTGCGGGAACTTTACTGCTGGTCGCATGCATCGGAGCGATTGCCATGGCTCCGCGCCGGCCACAAGGAACGCTGTAATGGTTGAGCTGGACAAATACCTGATCGTGGGGGCCGCGCTGTTCGTGCTGGGGGCGATCGGTTTTCTCACGCGTCGCAATCTCATCGTGATGATGCTCTCGGCCGAAATGATGCTGCATGGCGTGGGACTCAATCTCGTCGCCTTCAACTACGAGCACGGCCACAATCAGGGGCAGTCGTTCACGATCATGATACTCACCGTCGCCGCCTGCGAAGCGGGGTTGGCGCTCGTGCTAATTCTGGCATTGTACAAGCGGCGAAAAACATTGGACGTCGACGTCTGGGGCGAACTGGGCGAAGCGAAACCGCTCTGCGACGTCCGCCTCGAGCGACGGTCCGCGACCGCCGAACCCGCGGAAGAAGAGGAGACCGCCGATCCGCGGCTAACGCCCGCCGGACGTCTCCCTCGATTCAACAAGCAGGAGACCGCCACTCGTGTTTGAGTCATACATGGAAACGGGCCTGTGGCTGATTCCGGGGGCTCCGCTGATTGCGGCGGCGTTGTTGGCCCTATTCGGCAAATGCTGGGTGGGAGAGCGCAGCCATCAGGTCTGCATCGCCGGGATTACCGTGTCGCTGTTGATTTCGCTGATCGTGCTCTTCTCGGGCATGAAAGGGGGCCATAGCCCCGAATCGACGACGGAGAACCAAGTGCACGCCGCGTCCGAAACGCCGGCATCGGAGCGGCACGTGACGTCCGGAGCAGACGGCGACGGGTTGACCGCGATCGTCCGCTCGGCGGGATACGAATGGCTGCATGTCGGCGATTTGCGGATCGGCATCGACATCCGCGCCGATGCGATGACCGCCGTCATGCTGACGACGGTGACGCTGGTCAGTTTGCTCGTCGCGATATTCGCGGGAGGCTACATGCACGGCGACCCCGGCTATTCCCGCTTTTTCGCGGCGTTCTCGCTGTTCGTGTTTTCGATGTGCATGTTGGTGCTGGCGGACAATTTTCTGCTGCTGTTCGTCTTCTGGGAAGCGGTGGGGCTGTGCAGTTATCTGCTGATCGGCTTCTGGTTCACGAGGCCGAGTGCCGCGGCGGCGGCGAAAAAAGCGTTCGTCGTCAACCGCATCGGCGACTTCGGTTTTCTGCTCGGCATCTTTCTGATTTGGACGACGTTCGGCACGCTCGATTACGACGGCGTGCTCGGCCGGCCCGATCTCATCGCCAAAGTCGCGGCGAACAGTCCCGAATTGATCTACGGCATCACGATTTTGCTGTTCGTGGGGGCGATGGGCAAATCGGCGCAGTTTCCGCTCCACGTCTGGTTGCCCGACGCGATGGAAGGACCGACTCCCGTCAGCGCCCTTATTCACGCTGCCACGATGGTCACGGCGGGCGTGTATATGGTCGCCCGTTGCACGCCGCTCTACATGCATGCTCCGACCGTGCAGGCAACGATCGCGACGATCGGCGGCATCACGGCGCTCATTGCGGCTTTGACCGCGCTCACGCAGTTCGATCTGAAACGAGTGCTGGCGTATTCGACGGTCAGCCAGCTCGGTTTCATGTTCCTTGCGCTCGGCAGCGCGGCGGCGGGACCGGAATTCGCGACATTCGCCGTCACCGGGGCGATGTTTCACCTGTTCACGCATGCCTTCTTCAAAGCGGTGTTGTTTCTCTCCGCGGGGAGCGTCATGCATTCGATGGGCGACGTCATCGACATGCGGCGGTTCGGCGGATTGAAGCGGGTGATGCCGACGACCCATTGGTGTTTCCTCGCGGGTGCGTCGGCGCTCGCCGGGGTGCCGTTGCTCTCGGGATTCTGGAGCAAGGACGACATCATCGCGGCGCTGTCGCAGGCGACGCATCATGAAACATACGGCACGCTGTTTTTTGTGCTGTGGGGCGTGGCGTTATTTACGGCATTCTTGACCGCATTTTATACGTTCCGCGCGTACTTTTTAACGTTTCACGGTCCCGAACGATTTCCGCCCAAAGCGGGACGTCATCCGCACGAATCGCCCCCCGCGATGGCACAGCCGTTGCGCGTGCTGGCGTTTTTCTCGCTGGTGATCGGGTTGCTCGTGGGGCCGACGACGCTGTTCGGTCATTATCTCGCGAGAACGCCGGGGCTGCCGGCGGCGGGAGAGCATCATCTGCATTGGGACGTCATGCTCATCAGCACCGTCGTGGCGCTCGGCGGGATCGGGATGGCGTATCTGTTGTATGCGGGATCCCGCGAGCGGGTCAATCATCTGGCCGCCCGGATGGGGGCGTTGTACCGTTGGTCGCAAGAGCGGTTTTACTTCGACGAAATCTTTTTGGCGCTGCTGGTGCTGCCGCTGCGCGGGTTGGCTCAGTTGTGTCTATTGTTCGACCATTACGTCATCGATCAGTTGCTCAATCTCATCGGTGCGCTGCCTCTCTGGTTCGGCAAGGGACTGCAGCCGTTGCAGAACGGGCAGGTGCAATCGTATCTGCTGGTGATGTTCGGCGGACTGGTCGTGATGTTGCTGTTGATGATGCAGGCCTGGGCCGGTTGAACGAATACTTCGACGTTTTTTATAAAGTGAACGTGGCATGTCGAGTTTGATTCCGATCATGATTTTTCTGCCGGTTGTCGGCGCGGTGTTGCTGATGATTTTCCGATCGTCGGAACCCTCCGTGTCGCGCTGGACCGCCCTGTGGATTTCGCTGGCAACAATGGGTCTGGCGCTCACCCTTGCCGCGCAAGACGCCGCGGTGATGACTCGCGCCGACGGCGGATATACGGCGGCGCGAAACAGCCCCGTCCAGCCCCGGCTGGAATTTCGCCACACCTGGCTCGATTTCAGCGAAGGGCGAACCGTCCTCGATGACGCATCGGCGACCGGCTTACGCACGGGGCTCAAACTCGAATTCTATCTCGGGCTCGACGGCATCAGCGTGCTGATGGTGCTGCTGACGACGTTGCTGACCGTTTCGGCGATTCTCATCTCGTGGGAGTCGGTCCGCGAACGGGTGACCGAATACTACGTTTGCCTGCTGATTCTCGAAACGGGATTGCTCGGCGCGTTCTGCGCCTTCGATCTGGTGCTGTTCTATGTCTTCTTCGAGTTCACCCTGATTCCCCTGTTCTTTCTCGTGGGCATCTGGGGGGGAGCGCAACGCCGTTATGCGGCGACGCGGTTCTTTATCTATACGCTCGCCGGAAGTCTGGTCACGCTTCTGGGATTGGTGATGCTGCTCATTCAAGCCTACACCCATTTGCATTTGGCGAATCCGTTTTCGCTCCCCGAACTGTCGCGGGCGCTGGCGGAGAATCCCTTGCCGGTGTCGCTGCAAGTCACGTTGTTTTTGGCTCTCTCGGCGGGGTTCATGATTAAAGTTCCGCTCGTGCCGTTTCACACCTGGCTGCCGCTCGCGCACGTGGAAGCCCCGACGGCGGGAAGCGTGCTCTTGGCCGGAGTGTTATTGAAACTGGGGACGGTTGGATTTCTCCGCCTCGCGTTGCCGCTGCTGCCCGACGCCTGCATTCAGGTCGGCGTGCCGCTGATTGCGACGCTCTCGACGATCGGCATCATTTACGGAGCCCTCGGGGCTCTCGCACAGAACGACATCAAACGCCTCGTCGCTTACAGCAGCATCAGCCACCTCGGGTTCTGCATGTTGGGGTTGTTCGCGCTCAACGCGGCGGGAATCAGCGGCAGCATTCTGCAGATGCTCAATCACGGACTCTCGACCGGTGCCTTGTTCCTGCTCGTCGGCATGATTTACGACCGCTATCACACGAGGCAACTGACCGAACTCGGCGGCCTAGCGCAAAAAATTCCCCTGATTTCGATCGCGATGGTTTTCATCTGCTTCGCCAGCATGGGCGTGCCGGGCTTGAACGGTTTCGTCGGCGAATTCCTCTCGCTGCTCGGCATGTTCGAAGTCCATCCCGTGTATGCGGTCATCGGGGCTTCCGGCGTGATTCTCGGAGCGTGGTATCTGTTAACGCTGCTCCAGCGAGGGTTTTTCGGTCCCGTCAATCTACCGCCGCATACCGAGCACGTTCCCGATCTTCAGCTTCGCGAAGCGATCGCGGTCATTCCGCTGGCGATTCTCTGCTTATGGATCGGCGTGTATCCCGCACCGGTGATGCGGACGATCGAGCCCGATGTGAACGGTCTCGTCCGTCAGTTCGACCGCGACCGCACCACGCTTTTCGAAAGCGAATCGCGGGTCGTCGCTGCCGATCACGTCGGGGAAGAACATCCAATACAAAGCCATCATTCCACGGCCTCCGCACGGGCCGTGACGCAAATACCGCAAATACCTGTCGGCGCAGTGAGGAGTGGTGAACGTGATATCGTCCGTTGACATTTTCATGGGAAGCGTGTCGCGCATACTTCCCGAACTGGTCTTGATCGCGACGGCGTGCGTACAATTTCTCGCCGGGCCGTTTCTCGTCACGAGCGACGGTCAGGCACCGGCGGGGCTACGTCATCGCTGGGCCGGGCTCACGCTAACGGCCTTGCTGTTTTCGCTCGTGCTGTGGAACTCGGCGGGCGCGCCCGCCGGCGCGGCGAATATGCTGTACAGCCCGTTTCAAATCGACGGCCTCGTCTGGTTTATCCGTGGACTGACCGTCGCCGTCGGCATCGTTTTGTTGCTGCTGAGCTGGAATCAGATCCCCGACAATCTGGCCGCCGAAACGCACGGCTGCCTGTTGATTACGCTCGCCGGGGTTTCGCTCGTTTCGATCATGAACGACCTGGTTTATTTGTTCCTCGCGCTCGAACTGGTGAGCATACCGACGTACGTGCTGATGTATCTGTCGCGCAAAGACGCCGTCGCACAGGAGGCGGTCACGAAATATTTTCTGTTGAGCGTGTTTTCGTCGGCGCTGTTGCTGTTCGGGTTCAGTTACCTGTATGGCGTGACCGGCAGCACGCATCTGCTGGCGATTCAGTCGGGGCTGCAATCGGCCGGATCGGTCGGCGTCCCCGTCGTGTTGGTCGTCCCGACGCTGCTCATCGTCGCGGCTCTCGGTTTTCGCCTCTCCGCCGTGCCGTTTCACTTTTACGCACCGGACGTCTTTCAAGGGACGTCTTATCTCGGGGCGGCTTTGCTCGCCGTCGTGCCTAAAATCGTCGGTGTGGCGGCGATCATCCGTATTTTCGGACTGCTCGACGGTGCCGGCGTGCTCGTGCAGATCGGTGCACCGGCGCTGTGGATCATCGCGGCGATTACCATGCTCGTCGGCAACGTCTTCGCACTGTTGCAGACCAACATCAAACGGCTGCTGGCGTATTCGAGCATTGCCCACGCCGGTTATCTGCTGGTCGGGCTGGCGATCGAACAGAACCGCTCGGCTCCCCTGGCCGGCGTGCAGGCGGTGCTGTTTTATCTCGCCGTGTACGGCGCGATGACGGCGGGGGTGTTCGCGATTCTCGTGTATCTCAACCGGGCCGATCGTTCGATGGAGACGGTCAGCGACCTGGCGGGACTCAGCCAGACGCATCCGGCGGCGGCGCTGATGACGGCGATCTTCCTGTTCAGCCTCACGGGACTGCCGCCGACCGCCGGATTTCTGGGCAAGCTCAATCTGTTCATGGCGGCGTGGTCCGAGGGAACCTCATCGGGCCGCTGGTTGGCGGGTTTCATGGCGGCGAACGCGGCGATCGGCGCATGGTATTATCTCCGGCTGGTCGCGACGATGTATCTCGATCCCCCCGCGAAACCGGTCGACCGCAGCTACGATGTGCCGTCATTCGTGGGCGTGGTGCTGTGCGCGGCCGCCGTCCTCGGCTTGTTCGCCGTGCCGCATTGGCTGTGGCAATGGCTGGCGACGGTGGCAGCGGTGTGAGGCGAGACGAGAGCTTGAGAACAAGACCTTTCCCAGGGATCGTCCCCATCAAAACTCCGGGAGGTCGGTTCTTGTCTGCTCCGCCAATGACCAGCCGTCCGGAAGAACGGTGTCTTTGGGGACGACGATCACGCCGTCGCGGACCATCACTTCGCCGTACTGGCCGTCTTCCATTGCATCCGACGTCGGAATGACTTTCACGTTCCGGCCGATGCGGCAGTTTTTATCGACGATGGCCCCTTCGATGACCGAGCCGTCGCCGACGCCGACCTGCGGGCGACCGGGACGATGGGGCGGGTCTTCGTAATAATCCGCCCCCATTAGAATCGACTTACGGAGGGCGACATTCCGTCCGAGTTGCGAGCGCAGCCCGACGACGCTGCGCTCGATCGACGTCCCGCCATCGATGCGGCAACCGTCCGCCACCAGGCTGTGGGAAATCGTACTCTGTTCGTTGCGCGTCGGCGGAAGAATGAGCGGCTGCGTGAAAATCGGCATCTGCTTGTCGGCGAAGAGAAATGGCGGCTCGCGCGATGCCAACTCCAGATTCGCCTCGTAGTACGACCGAATCGTACCGATGTCTTCCCAATACCCGTCGAACAAATGCACCTGGACTTTGCGCACCCGAATCGACAGCGGGAAGACCTCTTTGCCGAAGTCCCGGTAATCAGTTTTCTCCAGGAGTTCGACCAGCGTATCGCGATTGAACAGATAAATTCCCATGCTGGCGAGGCAGTCGCGGCCTTTGCTTTCGACGCCATGGGCGTCGATCCATGCCGGATCGGTTTTGACGAGATCGATTTCTTCGTCGGTCTTTGGCTTTTCCAGAAACCCTTCGACGCGGCCGGAATCGTCGAGCCGCATGATGCCGAAGGCATCCGCCCGGTCGCGCGAGACGGGAACGGCGGCAATGGTGACGTCGGCGCCGCTTTTACGGTGCGTCTCGAGCATGTTGTGGTAGTTCATGCGATAGACTTGATCGCCCGAGAGTATCAGCACCGTGTCGACGCCGTGCTGCTGAATGTACCGCAGATGCTGGCGGACGGCGTCGGCCGTTCCCTGATACCAGGTCATCGAATCCATCGTCTGCTGTGCGGCGAGGATCTCGACAAATCCGCCGCCGAAGCGGTCGAACGAATACGTCTGGCGGATGTGGCGGTGCAGACTCACCGAGTTGAACTGCGTGAGCAGATAAATGTGATTCATCCCGCTGTTGATGCAATTCGAAATCGGGATATCGATGATGCGGTACTTTCCCGCCAACGGAACCGCCGGTTTGGAGCGATACTGGGTCAAAGGAAATAATCGCGTTCCTTTGCCTCCTCCCAGAATCAGCGAAATTGTGGACTTTGGCATACCGTCTCTTCCTTCATGACAGCAGTCGTGACCCGGCGCGACGGGTAAAGTTCATCGCCTCGACAACTTCTCGATCGCGGACTTTCGTCTTGTGACGACATCGCATGTGATGGTAACAAATCGGGCCGATTTTTTCGCGTGAATTTACGGCGAGGCGTGATTGTTTTTCGCGATTAGCGGTTCTGCTTCTTTCCCGTCTGATACAGTTCCTCCATTTCCTGCAAGGTCGCCTGTCGCATGTCGCGTCCCTGTGTTGCGAGAGATGTCTCGATGAACCGGACCCGCGATTCGAATTTTTCCGTACTCCGTCTCAGGGCTTCCTCCGGATTGACTCCCCAGCGGCGGGCAATGTTCGACAGCACGAATAACACGTCTCCCAGCTCGTCTTCGATCCGCCGCAACTGCGCGGGATCATCGATCGGATCATCGGCGACGACGTCGGCGTTTACGCCGGCCGGTGCATGAGGGATTTTTCCGTCGGGGAAAAGTTCGCGGGCCAGTTCTTGCAGCTCTTCATTCAGTTTGTCGAACAGCATTTCGCGCTGGGGAAAATCGTAACCGACGCGGGCCGCTTTGTGCGTCACTCGCGCCGCGCGGGCCAAGGCCGGTAGCGCCGGCGGCAAGCCGCTGAAGATCGATTCGCGATCCTTTTCCTTTCGCTTGGCGTGCTCCCAATGCTGCACGACGTCGCCGGGAGTCTCGGCTTTTGCCTCGGCGAACACGTGCGGATGCCGACGGACCATTTTTTCGGCGATCCCTTCGATCACGTCGACGAGCGTAAATCGCCCTTCATCGGCGGCGATCTGGGCATCGAGCACGACCTGCAACAGCACGTCGCCGAGCTCTTCGCAAATCGCGGCGTTGTCGTCGGCGTCAATCGCCGCGAGCAGTTCGTATGTTTCTTCCAGCGTGTACGGTTTGATGGAAGCCAGCGTCTGCACGCGGTCCCAGGGGCAGCCGTCGGGCGAACGGAGTTTCGCGATGATCTGCGAAAACTGAAGAAACGCCGGCCCCAGAAGTTCCGGGTTGGGGGGCACGCCTGCCGGGCGCGCGTCGCGAGGAGAAGCATCAGTATTCGGTTGAGGGTCGGTCATAGTGAAACATTTTCTGGGTGATGGTTATCGGATGCGACGATCTCCCGTGAAGCCGTCTGTTGGCCGGCGAGCGAGCATCCGATATAATAGCGAGTCGCGGGTTTGAGCTGTCCCTCGATGCTCGCCGATTTTTCAAAAAACGAATTCTGCCAAGACTTCAGCCAGCGGAGGAGATCTCATGTTACTTCGAATGCGCGCGATTGTCGCGGGACTGATTTGCAGCGGATGCTTGTGCACGGTGATGCTCAGCGGCCACGCCGCCGATGAGAAAAAGGAGCCGGCAGCCGAAGAAAAGAAAGCCGAGCCGACGAAGGAAGAATTAGAAAAACGTTTTGCCGAGCAACTGACGGGTGCCGCGCTGGTCGGTTCATTTTCGATCACCGGCAAAGACGACAAGACGCCGCACGAAGAACGGTACGAACTGAAGAAAGTCGAAAAAGTCCGCGGCGACTTGTGGACGTTCACCGCCCGCATCAAATACGGCAAGAACGACGTCGAAGTCCCGATCACGCTCAAAGTCCTCTGGGCCGGCGACACCCCGGTGATCACGCTCACCGATCTCACGATCCCCGGCCTCGGCACCTTCACCGCCCGCGTGATGTTCTACGGCGACCGCTACGCCGGCACCTGGCAACACGGCGAAGTCGGCGGCCACATGTGGGGGATGGTGGAACAGAAGGACGAGGAAAGCAAGTAAGCCCGGCAGCGGCGATGCTCAGGCCCTCAACATACGGCACTTGGTTGCGCCCCCCGTTTCACGTGAAACGGTATCAGATTATCAAGCCGAATCCGCGTGAAAACAGAGAATCGGGAGACGCTCCCCTCGCCGTCTGCCGCGCCGCAATACGTGTTTGGTAATCACGAAAACCGCGCGAAACGCGCGCCAAATCAACCACTCGCGCGCATCTCCGCACACCTTCGCAACCATTTCAGCACCGTTTTGCGCCAGTTTTGCGCATTGACAAACACCGATGTTGAAACGAGTGCTCATATGCGGATGCGATGTGCGCAACCAGACGTGTGCCGAGAAGTGCGGGATCGATGTTTGGGAATAAGATGAGTGTTTGAGAATGGGAGCGGTGTGGTCGTCCGTATCTGTCGACGGTCTTAAATTCGCGATAAGTCGTCGTTCACCGTTGCCCTTCGCACGAGAAAACGACGACCGATGGGATAGGTTTTGTTTCTCCGAGTAAACTTCTGAATTGTCAATTCGTGTCTCAAAAATCAGTTGGGATCAGCATCGACTTTGATCATGCCCATGTCGAGAATTCCGCCTGCTGCCCTCTTCTCAAAATCTTCGGGCGTTATGATGACCACCTTCGACACCACCGGTTCTTCGTACCGATCGTGATTACGGTACACCTTAAGTTCTAACTCGTATTCGGCGGGTTCCACATTGAACAATTCGAATGAACCGTTCGGGAGATTTTGCAAATATTGTCTCGTGTGCCACTGCCGATGCGCTTCATCTTTCCACTGCGTTAATGTAACGAGACTGCGTTGCCAATCGATGTCGATTCCTTTGGGAGGCACAAACCGCCCGACGAGCGTAATTCCTTTCGCCCCAAACCGTTTCACCAGCTTTTGTCCCGCCACAATCTTCAAGTCGGCATAGTGCGTATGAGTCGGCCCCAATTTGGAAGGCGTCTTGTCGTACGTGATGGTCTCTCTCCAAGTCCCGGCGACCACGTGCTCAAACCGGTATCGTCCGTCGGGGCCGGTTTGCTGCGAGAAATAACGTTGGACGCTCGGCATGTCTTCGAGGAGGCTCGAATAATCGTCCATTTTCATGGAAATTTCTACGCCTTCAATCGGTTTTCCCTTCGTTTGCAAGACTCCCTCAACGGCCGACCACGGCGTTAAAACGATTTCAGGCTTTTCCCACAGATCGAGATCAGCGAGATTCGCGTATCCCGATTCGTGCGACACGAAGCACACGAACGGCTCGTTATGGGGCTGAAGCCGAAAGACGCCGTCAGCATCGGCGATCGTGATGGCCGTAGCAGTCGATTCATCCAGGGCTCCATTAATGACGAGAAGTCCGCGGTAATCTTCTCGCCGAGGAATCTTCGTGTAGACTTTCGCGCCAGCCGCTGGTTTTTTGGTCGGCGTCTGTACCAGACCTTCGTAGCCGGTGTCTTTTTTCAATCTCATTTCGACCGAAACAGGAGTATTGGGAAGTTGCTTTGCGTCGTAAGCGGGCGTAACGGCGGGACGAAAACCGTCGGCCTGGATTCGATACTTAATTTCGCGGTCGAGCGTCCTGAGGTGCGTGGCGAATTGGCCCGGTTGCATCTCCTTCGACGGGCGTTTCAGATGCCATTGCCACAAACCAGCCGGATTCGATTTGAAGTGAGTCCCCTCGTATATTCGATATTCCTCAATCGAACCGCCAGTCTCATCAGCGACAATCGTGATGCTCAGGGGAATGATTGGACGAAACACGATCGTATGCGGAGAGCCTTCGGGACCGTAATCTCCGCCCGGCTGCGAGAGATAAGCTGATGAGATGATCTGATAGCCGAGCTTCTCGCGGGGAGCGTTTTCCCATAGAAATTCGCCCGATTCGCCGGTTGTGTTGTTGAGCAGATTCCGATTCGACAAGAAGTCGAGCGCGTGCAGGTAATTCACCGGTGTCTCGCCTGTAAATGGTCCCTCGCGCGGTGCCTCCGGATGAAACTGGATGCCGGCTGCCGGTCGACCGTCTTCGGTCAACGTCCGAAAGACCAGGCGTTCTCCCTTCTGCATCACAATCGTCAGAGGGGATTCTTCGGCAGACGAGACTCTGACGGTCTTCAATGCCCAGTCGCGGGAAAAAACCGTGAAGACCTGTGGCGAATCGGCCGGAACGGAGAGTTCAAAAGATCCTTTGGTGTCCGTCTTGGGAATCAGCTTTGCACCATAATCCTCGAAGAGATTCCGGCCCGCGAGCAAGATCATCGCCCCTTCGATCGGCTTTCCCTCGGGGTCGACAACCGTCGCCTGCACTTTCGGAGCGACGGTCATGGTTCGTACGTCCGACATTGTCTTGAGCGCGGCATGATGTTCGGGCAATACCGCACTCTTTTCTCCCGGAAAATCGTCGGTTCTTTCCACGAACGAGAGTGTCATGCCGCGAAGATCTTCGGGAGCACCGGACATGTGCCACATCCCGTTGGCGTCCGTGGTCGCCGTCTCTTCGAAAACGTCAATGCCCTCTTCGTCGGGTTTCGTGTTCGGCAAGTAGCCATAGACGCGGGCGCCGGCGACCGGTTCGCCGTCGGCGTTCACGATTTGGCCACCGATCTTGATGCCGGGCTGCAAGTTGAATTTGTACTGGGCGTCGGGAACAAAGTAGGGCTGGTCTTTGTCGCGAATAAAGGTCTTAATATGCTTCATGTGGCCGCTCGCCGAAATGACCAGCGTTGCCTTGGCAATTCGATCGCTCTTCCATTCGATGGCAGCTCGGCCTTGCTGAAGAGGCAATTTCTTTTCGAAAAATTCGTCGCGATACGTATACCCCCTCACGACAACTTCTCCATCGGCAACCAGCTGATCCGCCAAGTCAGTGACGATCAACTCTGTCGTTGCCATCGTTTCTTCATTTTGTTCGGCCGCTTGGGGTTCACGAATTGGATTTGCCGTTTGCTGTTCCTGACGTGGAGTATTTGTTGGTTTTTGATCGTCGGCTTCGACCCAACGAATGGAAACAACTAACAACATTAGCCCGACCGACAGAATTGCCGCGCGACTGCGGTGCGTCAGTGGCATTGTGTTTTCCGGTTGCAAGATCGCTTGAATCCGTCGGCGTAGGGTTTTGTTACGCCCAAACTCCATCGCCAGCGCCGAACTCCGTCGCGTCCCGGAGAGCCAATTCGCCGCAGCAACCAGAGTCTCGCCATATTCGACATGCCTTTCGGGAAAATGACACATCACCCAGGCATCGCAGCATTGTTCTTGAGCGGCGTGAAGCTTCCGCCGGACGAAAGGGACGACTGGAAACCACCAATACAAGCTCTGAACTAACGCCTCCAACCAACGGACATAATGGTCGCGACGCCGAAGATGAGCCAACTCGTGCACGATGACCATCGACCGCTGCTCCGGCGAAAGTTTTTGAATCAACGCCTGCGGCAGCACGACCACAGTACGTCTCAGCCATGTCCACGCCAGCGGTGAGATGTCCGCGTCCACAACTTTCAAGGTGGGCGTCGAAGGGAATTGCATCGTCTCGCAGGTTCGTCGAAAGACGTCGTGAAGCGTGGCGTCGGGCGGGATTTCACGCAATTTCTGAATGAGCGAGTTGAACTGGACGCCGCGGATTATGAGCGACATGAATGCAACGACCGCACCCCCCATCCAAAGCCACGCCATAGTCTGTAGCATACCTTGTACGGATATTCTCGGATTTCCGGCCAATGGCTTCGTTTCGGGATTTGTATCAGGCGCAGTCGTGGGAATGTACGCCGACTCGACACCGACGGTCGCGTCGGTTACGGTGAGTTGTGCATCTTGATGCCCAGCATTCGTCGCCAGAGTAATGGAACTTGGATTTTCGGACGACACTGGTTTGATCGTTGATGTCGGTAGTTCCGACTGATCGATCTCCGCATTTCGATGAAACTCGATGGAATAAGGCACGATCGGCGGAGTCAAAAACTTGACAAGTACGATGATCCAAAGTAGTGCCTCAATCTGGGCATTCCGCTGCCAACGCGAAACGAACAATACCAGAAGCGCGATGAGTGTGGCCAACGCGGCATTGGTCAATCCAACTTCAATGAGTTGTGTTGTCATCGCGAATCTCCTTACGGCGTTTTTTTCGGTGTACATCCAACATTTTGCGAATGTCTTCGAGTTCTTCCGATGAGAGCTGATCCGAATCGAGCAGATGCATGAGCAGAGGTTTTAACGAGCCGTGAGCATATTTGGCGGCGGCCTCTGCCATTCGTTGCGCGGCGAAGTCGTCGTGAGTGACCAAAGGAAAAAGAGAATGTGCGAATGTCGAACGATCGCGCCCGACCAATTCCTTTTGTTCGAGTCGCTGCACAAGCTTCTGAACAGTGGCGATGTCAGACACGGTTTGTCGCGGATAGAGCTCTTGGGTGACTTGCCGAGCAGTTAGCTTTCCCCGTTCCCAAAGCAACTGGAGAATTCGTAATTCCGCGTCAGAAACAGAAACCGTGTTCATTGGCTCTCCTCTCACAATAGACGTTACGTCTTATCTTATAGACACACTGTCTTTAATTGTCAAGTCTGTTTCACTTTCATTTACGGCTCGCAAACCGACACCGGAGATTCCGCATTGAAGCTGGCACCCGGCGGGACGGCCGAGAACTTCGGCGACCTGATGAACATTGACGTCGATGCCGTGCCCGAGTTTGATTTCCTCATCGCCGGGTGCGCTGTCGATGTCGCCGTGACGGGTTCGGCTCGGAGGTCGATCGAAAATGGTGCCCTCACCCGGCGGCGGGGCGGCCGACCTCTCCCGGAGGGAGAGGTGTGAAGAATTGCTTCGTGTTGATGTCGCCGGAGTTGGGGTTCGTTTGGGTAATCGATCGAGAAATCGCCCGCTCGCCGTCTCAAATTCTGCGGATTCGCATCCTTATCGCTTTGCGGCGATCGTGTCGGCGGCAGGAGCTTGAATCGCGCGCAGTCCCCGCACGAACAACGGCACGATCACTTCGTCCCAGGCGACAAGAACCTGCTGGTGCAAACGTGGCCTGGCGCCGTTGCGTTGCGCGGCGGGGGCGTTTTTTGCGCGGGTGAAGGTCGCGTCGGCCGAGTCGAGAATTAGAACGCACGAGCAACTGATCGTCTTCTCCACGATCGTGAATTTGAGGCGCAATTTATCGGGCTGCGGCCGTTCGACGACGTCGATAAATATTTTGCGGCCAAAACGTCGATCGGCGTCGTCGGGGGTGAGCGTAATGACCCCCGCACCGTCGCTGGCTTCGTGTTTGAATGCACCTTGAATGTTGAGCTTTTTTTGAGGGACCGTTTTTTCGAATTGAAATCGACCGGTTTCGAGAACAATTTCGCCCGTTTTTTCGGTTTCAACGACGTCGAAATTCAGTTTGCGGTTGATCGTCTTGTCGCCGTGCTTCACGTTCGAGATCCACATGCCGTTGAGCGAATCGTTCTGGGCGTGGGCAAATCCGCAAAACATTTCTCCCAGGGCCGCGACACACAACAACGCCAACGTGGATTTTAATCGGAGACCGTTCATGGTGAATCCTCTAATGTCTTGAGTTGTTCGCGCAAGTATTCCCCGCTTTTGGTTTCGTTGCCGTCATCGAAACGGATGAGATACGGTTTGCCGGAGATTGACGACTTGGTGGCAACCTGCTCGATGAAGTCGTTCGCCGTCTTGATTTTGGATTTCCGTGATTTCCATTTGCGGCGAAGGAAATCGGCAGCGGTCTTCGCGTCGTACGCGCTGCCATTACGGATGAACTTCGTCTTTTCGAGATTCTCGACGTGGTCGATGAGCGCGGTGATTTTTTCGGTCTCGGTGAGCGATTTCGCGGGTGCATCGTCACTCAGGGTGACCGAGGCCGGGATGAGAACGAACAGAACTGCGCGGGTTAATACGAACCGATACGGCGACGACATCGTGCTCACCTTTTCATTTTTGGCCTCTGAAATCGAGAGTTTGGCCGATCATAGCCAGATTACCGAGAGGGAGCCGCAATGACGATAGCAACCGGTTTATTCGAGGCAATTTTCAGGTTTTTCCCCAACGCCGGCCGCCTCAAAAACGTATTAATAATAGGAGAGAGAAGAAAGGACACAGAAGTCCGAAAAGCCGGGTTGGCCTCGCCAACCGCCCGACACCAACGAGGCATCGAAAGGAGGCAGATGGTTGTGTTTAGTTCATGTACCGGCAAGGCCGCCGTGCTGACCGTTGACGAACTTCGCTTACCGGGGCCTCGATAGCAAGAGGCATCCTGCCACTGGGGAATGACGATTCGTCCGCTCACACGGCGGAGTTGTTTTGGGAGAAGGGGGAAAAAAACCGGCATTTGCCGGTTTTTTTTGTTGCACGGAGGAGGGATGCACGCATCCGTTAATTACAAATCGTGTGACAAAACGGTTTGTGATTTTGACGTTGGCCGATGGCGCGGTTACAATCGACGGATCAAGAATGATCGATGCTTTATGCAGCCGTCGTTCAGGACGTGCGTATAACGTTTCGTCACAGTTAGATTTTCCGAACGACCTGACGTCTCACAGCCCCACCGAGTGCATGATATGCGTGCTGATGTTCACACTCACCGATGCCCCGCGGCAACCGCGACGTTGCTGAAGACGGCGACGAGCAGTCTGCTCGTGTTCGGCGTGGTTATTTTGCTCGGTCAAGAGCTTCACGCCGACGAACCGGCGGCGGGGAAAATCGATTTCGGCCGCCAGGTGATCCCGATTCTGGCGGGAAAATGTTTCGCGTGCCACGGTCCCGACGAAAAACAGCGTCAGGCCGAACTGCGGCTTGATATCGCTGAGAAGGCCCACGAAAAGGCGATCATCCCCGGCAACGCGGCGGAAAGCGAAATGATCTCCCGCATCAGCAGCCAGGATCCCGCGATCCAGATGCCCCCACCCGATTCGAAGCTCACGCTCTCTCCCGAAGAGATCGCCGTATTGACGCAATGGGTTGCCGAAGGGGGAGATTACACGGTCCACTGGGCGTATCAGAAGCCCGTCCGCCCGGAACTCCCCACGACGAAACGCGAACGCTGGTCGCGCAACGACGTCGACCCGTTCGTGTTGAAGACGCTTGAAGACAACGGCCTCGAACCCTCCGCCGAAGCCGACAAGTTGACGCTGATTCGCCGGCTGACGCTCGACCTGACCGGGCTTCCCCCCACGATTGACGACGTTGAACGGTTTCTGCAGGACGATCGGCTCGATGCGTATGAACGGCTGGTCGACCGCCTGCTCGCCTCGCAACATTACGGCGAACGGATGGCGCTCGAATGGCTCGACGTCGCGCGGTACGGCGACACCAACGGCTACGAAAGCGACAGCGACCGATCGATGTGGTTGTATCGCGACTGGGTGATCAACGCCTTCAACACCAACATGCCCTTCGATCGGTTCACCATCGAGCAAATCGCCGGCGATATGCTGCCGCACGCCGACAAATCGCAAATCGTGGCCAGCGGCTTCAACCGCAATACCACATACAACGAAGAAGGGGGAGCCGACCCGGACGAATTTCGCATCGTCTACGCCGTCGAACGGGCGAGCACGACCGGAACCGTCTTCATGGGACTGACGTTCGGCTGCGCTCAATGTCACGAACACAAGTACGACCCGATCTCGCAGAAAGAGTTCTATCAATTCTATTCGTTCTTCAACAGCGTCGACGGCGAACTCGGTGCGACCGGTCACGACATCCCGCTGCCGCCGATGATTTCTCTGCCGACGAAGGAACAGACGCTGCAGTTGTATTCGATCCGTACGGAGATCGAAGGAGTCAACGCAACGATCAAGGCGGAAGTCGCGAAAGTGACGAGAGCGAGCGTTGCGGCTGAATTTCCGGGGCCTCCGGCGCTTCCCGTCGATGCCGATAAGGAGCCGAAGCCCGAAGACGTCACGCATTTCTTTGCGCAGCCCGATTGGGAACGGTACGAATTGAAGCTGGAAAAAAGCCGCGTTCCCGATGAGATTCTGCAGATCATTAAAATCGACGACGACGCGCGAACGGACGAACAACAACAGAAACTACACGATTACTTCGTCGAACACGCGTACGCGACGAAAAAAAATGCGTTTGACGCGCTGCGCAAACAACGGGACGAACTGACGTCGCGCGAAGCGGGAGTCAACAAGAGCATTCCCACGACGATGATTATGCGCGACCCCGCCGAAAAGGTTCCGGCGTATGTGCTCATTCGCGGCGACTTTTTGCAAAAGGGAGATCAGGTTTCGCCCGACGTGCCGGCGATTTTTCCTCCGCTCGGGCCGGAACAACCGCGCAACCGATTGGGACTCGCCCACTGGCTGACCAGTCCCGATCATCCGCTGACGGCTCGCGTCACCGTGAATCGCTTGTGGAAACAGTTCTTCGGCGCGGGACTGGTGCGAACGATGGAAGATTTTGGGGTCCGCGGCGACCTGCCGTCGCATCCCGAGTTGCTCGACTGGCTCGCGACGGAGTTCGTGCGCACGGGTTGGAACGTCAAGCAGATGCAGAAGCTGATGGTGATGTCGGCGGCGTATCGCCAGTCGTCGACGTATCGTGCCGATGCGGCGGCCATCGATCCGTACAATCGATGGCTCGCACGGCAAAACCGTTTTCGCCTGACCGCCGAAGAAATTCGCGACACCGCGCTCGCGGTCAGCGGGTTGCTGAACGACGAGGTCGGCGGGCCGAGCGTCTATCCCTATCAGCCGGAAGGGTTTTACGCCGGAAAAGGCCGCTGGAGTTGGGCGACCAGTCAGGGAGACGATCTCTATCGCCGCGGACTGTATACGTTCTGGCGGCGGACGACGACGTTTCCCACGTTCGCGATTTTTGATGCTCCCACGCGCGAGACCTGCACGGTCGATCGCCCGCGTACCAACACGCCGTTGCAAGCATTGGTGACGCTGAACGACCCGACGTTCGTCGAAGCCGCGCGGGTCTTCGGCGAGCGGATTCTGCGGACGGCCGCCGACACGCCGGAGGCCAAACTCAAGTTCGCATTTCGCACGGCTTTGACACGCGCGCCCGACGAACAGGAATTGCAGATTCTGTTGAAGGTCTTCCACACGCAGTTCGAAAAATATGCCGCCGCTCCCGAGGCCGCGGCGGAGCTCATCAAGCATGGCGCGTATCGCGTTGCCGACGATCTCGACCCCGTGCAACTGGCCACATGGACGGCGGTCGCCAACGTGCTGCTCAATCTGGATGAAACAATTACTCGCGAATGATCGCTGTTCTATAAAAACATCGGTAAACGCATCTCACCGGGAAATGAACCGCACATGAATCCGCTGGAACTGAACTATCAACTGACGCGGCGACGATTTTTAAATCGCACATCGGCGGGACTCGGCGCCGCGGCCGTCACGGGCTTGCTCAATCCGCAGTTGTTCGCCGAGGCCGATGCCGCCGGCGCGATCAGCGGCATCGGGGCGATGGGGCGGCCGCATTTTCCGGCGAAGGCCAAGCGGGTGATTTACCTGTTCATGGCGGGAGGCCCGTCGCAGATCGATATTTTCGATCCGAAGCCGAAACTCAAAGAACTCAACGGGCAAGAACTCCCGCCGTCCGTTAAGGGAGAGCAGCGGATCACGCTGATGACCCGCAATCAAAAACAGTTGCTCGTCGCCGCCTCGCCGATGAAGTTCATTACGGCGGGGGAATCGGGACAGGTGATGAACGAGCATCTGCCGCATCTGGCGAAGGTCGCCGATGAAATGGCGATCATCCGCTCGATTCATAGCGAGCCGATCAACCACGATCCTGCGGTGAATATGATGCAGACCGGTGCCGGACGGGCGGGGCGGCCGTGCATGGGCTCGTGGCTTTCCTGGGGGCTCGGCAGCGAGAATAAAAACCTCCCCGACTTCGTCGTGCTGCTCTCGGGGAACGCCGGCCAGCCGGTGATTACGCGGTATTATCACAGCGGTTTTCTCCCCAGCCGGCATCAAGGGGTGCAGTTTCAATCGAAGGGGGATCCCGTTCTGTTCCTCACGAATCCGAAAGGGATCGACCTGCAAACACGCGGCGAATTGATCGACGGCATCAATCAGCTTAATCAGCGCCGGCTCGACGTCGTCGGCGATCCGGAGATCGAAGCCCGCATCAATTCATTCGAACTGGCGTACCGCATGCAGAGCAGCGTCCCCGATCTGATGGACCTCAGCAGCGAGCCGAAACACGTTCACGAAATGTACGGCACGAATCCCGGCGAAGTCTCATTCGCGAATAACTGCCTCCTCGCTCGCCGCATGGTCGAACGGGGCGTGCGGTTCGTGCAGCTTTACATGCGCGACTGGGACATGCACAGCAACATCATCGGCCGCATGCCCGAGAATTGCAAAACGGTCGACCAGCCGATCGCCGCGCTCATCACCGACCTCAAGCAGCGCGGCATGCTCGATGAAACGCTGATCATCTGGGGAGGCGAATTCGGGCGGACGACGTATTGTCAGGGGGATTTGAAAGAGACGTTCGGCCGCGATCATCACCCGCGCTGCTTTTCGATGTGGCTGGCGGGCGGCGGCATCAAAGGGGGCGTCGCACACGGGCAGACCGACGATTTCGGTTACAACGTCGTCGCCGACGGCGTGCACGTGCACGACTTGCAGGCCACGGTGCTGCATTGCCTGGGGATCGATCACGAGCGGATGACGTTCCGCTTTCAGGGCCGCGATCAGCGGCTGACCGACATCGGCGGAAAAGTCGTGAACGAGTTGTTGGCGTAAGCCCATGCAGAATTGATCAGAACTCATCCGACAGGCTGTCACGGCGCCCTCACCCGGCTGCTGCGCAGCCGACC
>JBBECD010000116.1:0-1407 GCA_040881995.1 Planctomycetaceae bacterium | reverse complement strand
CCCACCTCTCCCGGGGGGAGAGGTGTAAACAGAGGCATTCAGCATTCTGACTCATCCCTCATCCCTTGCCCCTCGTTCATCAGCCGCGGCTGTATACGATCGAAAAATTCGTCGTGTAATCGGCGCGAAGCCTTCCGGGGTTCGGCTGCGAGTTGTATTCGTAGCGGAAATCGACTTTGAATTTCCAGCGTCCCTTCTCATCGAGCGTGTAGAGCACTCCATGCGATGAGACAATGCGGATCAAACCGAAGTCGTCGATGCTGGGGTGCGCGGTCGTGCGATGTTCGTACGATGCCGAGGGGCCGACGGGCCACAGCGATTCGAGTTCGGTAAACAGGTCGGGCGTCGTGCGTTCGTTGCCGGGGTGAATGAATTTTTCATACGTCACGCCGGGACCGACGCGGGTAATCAGCCGTCTGTTCGGTTCGTTGATGAATTTATACCCGAGACCGCTCGAAAGAGTGCCTCGATAATCGAGGTTTTCAAATTCGTCGTATTCGTTTTTGGTGACGACATACACGATCCAGTTTCCCTCGCGGTTGAAGTCGGTGTTCGAGTTCATAATCCAGCGATTGGATGCGATCACGCCGCGGTTGCGTCCGTATTGACCGCTGAAGTCGATTTGCGTCAATCGTCGTTCGGTCTCGTGCTGGAACTTGCCGCCGAGGTTGACGTACTCCTCCTCGCTGTTGCCGCGGAGAATTCGCGCGCCGAGTTCGAGCCGTTGAGTCCACGTCTCAAACGTCTCGCAGGTCCAGTCGTAGAACTCGTCCCAGTAGGCGTCCTGCGGACCGGCTCCGTCGGCGGCGATCGGATTCCCGTTCGCGTCCACAATCGGTGCGGGCGGTCCGTCCGCCGGATTCGCCGCCGGATCGACAACCGCAGCCGGATCGGAGAGCACGTAGGTCGGCGAAGCCGCGTTTTCATCCGTGGCCGGTGCCGGGAGCGAATCGTTCTCCGCCGTCCCGGCGTCATCGAGGTATTCGATCTGTGCGATGGAATCCAGCGGAATCGACGAGATCTCGCCTGTGGCATCGATCCATTTCAGCGAGTTATCGACGACGTCGATGCTGATGCCGTCCCGCGATTCGCCATTCTTGAGATGAAGGCGTTCTTGAGCGACACCGCTGTTCACCGGGAACAGGCCGAGTGATAGGACCAGAATTGAAATCAGACGGAGTTGCTTGACCATGAAGAATCAATCTGAAGCGAGACGGTCACGCCACCGTCCGGTCGGCTTCAGACAGAATGACTCATCTTTTTTTGATCGGCGGGTATAAAAAAGTCCCTGCGGGATACGGGCATTTTATTGAATTTCGACAATCAATCAATTCGAATTCCGACCGGTCGATTGGGTGCATGTCAGCTTTTGTTTTCTTCTGGTTTTAAGCTGGCGAGTTTGGGGCG
>JBBECD010000115.1:0-27268 GCA_040881995.1 Planctomycetaceae bacterium | reverse complement strand
CGGGGACAGGATTCGAACCTGTGACCTCGAGGTTATGAGCCTCGCGAGCTACCGGGCTGCTCCACCCCGCGTTATGGCCTTCTATGCGAAGGAGAGCGAATTATAGCGGCGAAAGTTCGCGCCGGAAAGGGACTCTCGCCGCGAATTCCGCAAATATCTTCAGAGACTCTCCAGTTATCGTCTGCGGAAGTCATTTTCTTGAAAGAATTTAGAGACTCTAACATAACCGGTTGTGCTTCTCGAAAACGCCTGAACGTTTGCAGTAAGTCGTGAAGCACAGAGGTGATGTTCGGATTTTTAAGAGAGAAACTCCTGTTTGACCGCAGCCAAATGCTCCGCTGCGGAGACCCTTCGCGACGAGGCTAAACCGTTGAACCGAACATCAAATGTGCTTGATCTCGAAAATCGCTTCGATCTCGACGGCGGCGTTGGTCGGCAGCGCGGCGAAGCCGAGGGCGCTGCGGGCGTGAAAACCGTCTCCCGACTTGCCGTACAGTTCGTGCAAGAGATCGGACGCCCCGTTGATGACCAGGTGCTGATCGGTGAATTCGAGCGTCGAACTTACGCAGCCGAGCAGCTTGAGGACTTTGAGTCCGTCGAGCGTGCCGTGCGCCTGATGCACCGACTGCAGAATCTTGATCGCACAATCTTTGGCGGCTGCGTAGCCTTGTTCGATCGACACCCCGGCGCCGAGTTTCCCCTTGAGGTCGCTCACATGTCCCGAGGTAATCAGCAAGTTGCCGGTGCGGACGCACAAATTCAAATAACCGGGCTCTTTGGTGGGAAAGGTCAATCCGAGTGAAACGGCTTTTTCTTCAGGTGTCATGCGATGCTCCCTCGTTGAAGGTCGTGAAAAATGTGGGGAATGGGATTTTCGTTTTCGTCGCTACAGGATGTCAGATTCCGTCCGCAGAATCAAACGTAGTCTGCCCCGGCTTCGATGTGACCGGTGATTTCCCTCGTCGGCGAGCCGTCACTTTAGCGGGATCGGAGTGGCATTGAAACAATCCCGCATGTTAAATTAGCGGAAGAATGCTTTCAGCGAGGTAACGAAATGCATCCGTGGTTCGAACACAATTTAATGCAGACCCGCCGGCAGTTTTTTGGCCGCAGTGCGAACGGGATCGGTCTGGCGGCGCTGGCGAGTCTGTTGGGCGAAGATCGGCACGCCTCGGCACAGGGAACTCAGCACAGCGGCGAAGGGCTCGCCGGGTTTCCGAATCATCCGCCGAAAGCGAAGCGGGTGATTTACCTGATGCAGTCGGGAGCGCCGACGCACGTCGATTTGTTCGATTACAAACCGGGATTAAAGGCACTCCGCGGCACGCCGCTCCCCGCGTCGGTGCAGATGGGGCAACGCCTGACGACGATGACGCAGGGCAAAGAGCAGCCGATCTTGCCGGCGATCGCGCCGTTTCATCGTCACGGCGTATGCGGCACGTGGATCAGCGATTTTCTGCCGTACACCGCGTCGATCGCCGACGAAATCTGCGTCATCAAGTCGATGCACACCGAGGCGATTAATCACGCCCCGGCGGTGACGCTGTTTCTCACCGGCGGCCAATTGCCCGGCCGGCCGAGCATCGGAGCGTGGCTGTCGTACGGCCTCGGAAGTTTGAACGAAAACCTGCCGTCGTTCTGCGTGATGACGTCGCGCGACAAGGAAGCCTCGTGCGGGCAGTTGTTCTACGATTATTACTGGGGAAGCGGATTTCTGCCGTCGAAGTTGCAGGGGGTGAAATTCCGCTCGAACGGCGACCCGGTGTTGTATCTCTCGAATCCGGAAGGGCTCTCATCGAAAATCCGCCGGAGGATGCTCGATGATCTCGCGCGGCTGAACGAATTGAAGTACCAGCAGGTCGGCGATCCGGAAATCGTCACGCGGATTGCACAGTACGAAATGGCGTACCGCATGCAAACGTCGGTCCCCGAACTGACCGACCTCTCGACCGAGCCGAAACACATTCTCGACATGTACGGCCCCGATGTCACGCGGCCCGGTTCGTTCGCGCAGAACTGTCTGCGCGCGCGGCGGCTGTCGGAACAGGGCGTGCGGTACGTGCAGCTCATTCACGCCGGTTGGGACCAGCACGGCAACTTGCCGACGCAGCTCAAGATTCAATGCGAGGATACCGATCAACCGTCGGCGGCGCTTGTCCGCGACTTGAAGCAGCGCGGCTTGCTCGACGACACGCTCGTCATCTGGGGAGGCGAATTCGGACGCACGGTCTTCGGGCAGGGGGACATCAACAACAAACAGGCCCACGGCCGCGACCATCACGGCCGCTGCTTTTCGCTCTGGATGGCGGGCGGCGGCATCAAGCCGGGTTTCAGTTACGGCGAGACGGATGATTTCGCCTACAACGTTGCAAAAGATCCGGTCCATGTCCACGACTTCCAGGCGACGCTGCTGCATCTTCTGGGGATCGATCACACGAAGCTGACGTTCAAATACCAGGGCCGGCACTTTCGTTTGACCGACGTGCATGGTGAAGTGGTGCAGTCGATTTTGGCGTGATTTGCAGGGTGGCGTCGAGCGGCGTCTTCGCCGCGCTGACCCACCGCGATTTTCGAATGACTAATGATGAATGTCTAATGCCTAACGAAATCCCAATGACGAATGCCCCAATGGTCGATAGACTCAGAGGTCGATACCAAAATTTCGTCATTTGAACATTGGGATTTGGGAATTCGTTAGGCATTAGAACTTAGGCATTCCGCAAACTATGCGAGCACATAACAAACCGAGAAACAGCACCACATGAAAATCGACCACGTTGAAACCATCTGCCTCCGCTTCGAATATCCCGGCGATACCGGATTCACCTACGCCGGGGGGAAATGCACCGCGCGGGTGACGACGATTGTCCGCGTGCACGCCGATAACGGGATGGTCGGCATCGGCAGCGCATACAGTCATCCAGCGCTGTTGAAGACGATCATCGAAGGACAGGTCGGGCCGTTGCTGAAAGGGTTCGATCCGACCGACGTCGAAAACACCTGGGAAAAAATGCACCGCTGGACGAGGTGGTATGGCCGCAAGGGAGCGGCGATGTCCGCCATCGGGGCGATCGATACCGCTTTGTGGGATCTCCGCGGAAAGGCGGCGGGAAAGCCGATCTGGCAACTGCTCGGCGGCGAGCGAAATTCTTGCCCCGCGTACGCGAGCGCATTATTGTGGAAGTCGCCCGCAGAGATCGCAGAAGAAGCGGCGCGGCACGTCGCCAATGGTTTCCGCCGCATGAAGATGCGACTGGCGCGGTCGCCGGAACTCGACGTCGAACTCGTCAAAGCCGTCCGGCAGGCAATCGGGCCCGATTGCGATTTCATGGTCGACGGTTCGATGCGCTACAATCTTGAGGAAGCGAAGCGGATCAGTAATCTGCTCGGCGAACTCAAAGTCTTCTGGTTCGAAGAACCGTTCGAGCCGGAGGATATCGACAACTACGCTGCGCTCCGCGGCCATGTTCCGGTCCGCATCGCCGCGGGGGAGAACGAATTCGGTTTCGACGGTTTTCGCGAATTGATCCGCGCGAAAGCGGTCGACATCGTGCAGCCCGACGCCAGCCGTTGCGGGGGAATCACGATCGTCAAGCGGGTCGCCGACCTGGCGAAAACGGCGGGACTCAAGGTCGCCTCGCACAGTTGGAGCGACGCGGTCGCCGTCGTGGCGAACGCTCATGTCGTCGCAACGCTGCCGCACGGTTTAACGGTCGAGGTCGATCAGACGGGGAATCCGTTCATCGAAGACCTGCTCGTCGAACCGCTGAAGGTCCGCGACGGTCTTTTGACGTTGAGCAAAGCCCCCGGTCTGGGCATCGAACTCAAACCCGACGTCATCGATCGCTATCGGTTCGACGACCCCGACCATATGCCCGACGGCTCGTACTCAGACATGGTGTTCGGACAGAAGTACGATGTCTCCCCCCAGCCGTACGGTCGTTAATGACGAATGTCGAAGCCAGAATGACGAATCAATGTCGAAATCCGAATGACCAAATAACGAAGCGGCCGTCCTTTGTTCATACGAGCGTGCGAGGGAATCGTTCGTTATTTGAACCTCCGCCATTCGGATTTCGACATTCGTCATTTGCATTCGGCCGGACTGGCGATTGCTACAACGGGCGACTACGATAGCGGGGAGTTTCGCATTTCGTCGTCCCCTCGGAGCAAGTATCGATGACCCCTCGTGAAGTTCTGGCGCTGTGTCGCGAACGGGAAATTCGCGCGATCGATCTGCGATTTATGGATTTCCCGGGGACGCTCAAGCACTTCACCATCCCGGTGCAGACGCTCACCGAAAAGAGTTTCGACGAGGGATTCGGTTTCGACGGTTCTTCGATCCGGGGCTGGCAGACGATCAACGAGAGCGACATGCTCGTCGTGCCGCAGGCCGAGACCGCCTTCGTCGATCCGTTTATGTCGCAGACGCTGGCAATGACCTGCAATATTCAGGATCCGATCACGCGCATCGACTATCCCAAAGACCCCCGCAACGTCGCCCGCAAGGCCGAGGCGTATCTCAAGTCGACCGGCCTCGCCGACGTCGCGCATTTCGGACCGAAGGCCGAGTTTTTTCTGTTCGACAACATTCGCTTCGACATGCGCGAGCACGAAGCGTTTTATCACATCGACAGCATCGAAGGGGAATGGACCCGCGGTCAGCCGCGCAGCGTGCAGAACGCCGGATATCAGATTCGGCGGAAGGAAGGCTATCTGCCGGTCCCCCCCGCCGATACGCTGCAGGACGTGCGCACCGAGATGATGCTTACCATGCTCGAATGCGGCGTGCAGGTCGAGGCGCAGCATCACGAAGTCGCCACGGCGGGGCAATGCGAGATCGACATGAAGTTCGGCTCGCTGGTCACCATCGCCGAACATCTGTTGCGCTACAAGTACATCGTCAAGAACGTGGCGGCGCGTCACGGCAAGACGGCGACGTTTATGCCCAAGCCAATCTGGAACGACAACGGCAGCGGCCTGCATCTGCACTTTTCGCTATGGAAGAACGAACAGCCGCTCTTCCCGGGAAGCAAATATGGCGGACTGAGCGACCTGGCGCTGTTCGCGATGGGGGGGATTCTCAAGCACGCCCCGGCGATGATGGCGTTCTGCTGCCCGACGACCAACAGTTACAAGCGCTTCGTGCCGGGGTTCGAGGCTCCCGTCAATTTGACGTACAGCCATCGCAACCGGTCGGCGGCGATTCGGATTCCCGTGCATCATCCGAGCCCCGAGCATCGGCGGTTCGAATTTCGCTGCCCCGATTCGTCGGCGAACGCCTATCTCAGCCTGGCGGCGATTCTGATGGCGGCGATCGACGGCATTCAAAACCGTATCGATCCCGGTCCGCCGCTCGACAAAGACATGTACGATCTGTCCCCCGAAGAAATTGTGAATCTCCCCGCAGTGCCCCATTCGCTGGAAGAATCGCTCACCGCGCTGCAAAAGGATCACGAATTCTTGATTCGCGGCGACGTCTTCACCGAAGACGTCATCAAAACGTGGATCTGGTACAAGACGACGCACGAAGTGCAGTCGCTGCGCGAACGCCCGCACCCGTGGGAGTTTGCGATGTACTACGATGTTTAGTCGAGGGTCCAGAGTCCAGGGTCCAGGGCCAGAAAAATGCCAGCCGGAAGCGCAAGTTTTGAAGTGGCACCATTCACCCTCGCCCCGTCTTTCGACAGAAAGACATCGGGGAGAGGGTGGCCGCAACGCAGCCGGGTGAGGGTGAATTTGATTCGAAGGATGAATTATGAAGGATGAGTCAGAGGGAGACGCTTATTGCATTTCTTCTGACTCATCCTTCATAATTCATCCTTCATCCCTTGACTTCACATCGCCCGGACGACGACGGCGGCGCTTTGGCCGATGGAGGAGCGGTTGACGCTGATCGCCGTGCGCGTTTTTAGCTTGTGCGGGCCTTCGCGGGTCACGTTCAACCGGCACATCGGGTCGGGGGTTTCGTAGTTGAGCGTCGGCGGAAGAATGCCCCCTTGCAGCGACAGCAGCGTGCCGGCAAGTTCCACGGCTCCCGAGCCGGCTTCAAAGTGGCCGAAATAACTTTTCATCGCCGTCACGGGTATGCTCTCGGCGTAGTCACCCAACGAGCGGTGATAGGCTCGCGACTCGATGCAGTCGTCGGGGAGCGTACTCTTGCCGTGGGCGTTGATGTGTCCCAGTTCCGACGGTTCGATACCGGCCTGGCGTAACGCGGCCTGTACGGCGACCGATAAGCCGCGGCCGAGGTCGCTGCTGTCGGAAGTCGCGGCATCGCAGCCGGCTCCGACGCCAAGAATCTCGCCGTAGATCGGAGCGCCGCGGCGATGGGCGTGCTCGTACGATTCGAGGATAAATGCAGCGGCCCCTTCACCGACGATGATGCCGTCGCGGTCGCGGTCGAACGGCCGACACGCTTTCTGCGGATCGGTCCAGCGCTGATTCAACCGTTCGTAAAGACCCATTTTGGCGAGATCGACCGGATTGAGATGCGACGTGCTGGCCCCGACAATCATGTAGTCGGCGGCTCCCCGTTCGATCACCCGCCGGCCTTCGGCGAGGGCGAGAATCGCGGAGGAATCGCGGTTGGTGATGGTATTGTTCGGTCCGCGGGCGTCGTGTTCGATCGAAACATGACACGCCGGCATGTTGGGCAATTGCCGCAGCAGCCAGAGCGGATGAATGTGATTCAGGCTTTCGGTACCCCAGAGCTGCGGGTCGAAATTCGCGTCGGCACCGAGACAGGCGCGGGTGACGGCCGCGAGTTCGCCGGGAGTCGTCGGAATGCGCCCGGCACCGAAGACGACCCCCAGTCGATCGGGATCGGTTCCCGTCTCTTTCAGCTTCGAGTCGGACATAGCCAACGAAGCAGCGGCGACGCCGAGCTGGATGTCTCGGGTCATCACTTTGATGAATTTTTTGTTGGCAATGTAGTTTTCCGGCACAAAGTCGCGAATTTCCGCCGCCAGTTTGGTGGGGAGGTCGCTCGCGGGAATCGTCTGTAGGAAGTCGATTCCCGATTTGCCGCCGGTTAAACTTTGCCAAAAGGCGTGCTTACCTATCCCGATTGGTGAAACGATACCAATACCGGTGATAACCACGCGTGGATAATCAGTCCCAGCCGTCATAGCGCAACCCTGGTTACGACCTGAAGAAGGTCACAACAACACACATTGCAGTCCCACATGCACGGTGCGTCGAATGCCGTATCTCGCCAATCCCTGAGCGTGACACGGCATGAATTTGAGTCGGCGTTCCTTTTCCGCCAACGATCCCACTTATCTTACTGCATTTCAAGCGGTTATTTTAGAATCTTATATCAAGAAATCAAACTTCTCCCCTTGAATTATCGGCATTTGATGCAGCGGACTCAGTACCCGCGATCAAGTTGCGAGAATTTGAGCCTCAAGAGTGAGTATGCCTGCTTCCGCATTTGCACTCCATTCGGGAGTGGTTTTTTGACGTAAACTATTTATGTAAAATGTTTTGCGTTCTGGCGTTTACGTCTTCGATTCCGTCGTGCCCGCGTCGATTATGCGGCCTTCGCATGACGTCGGCATCGGAATATAAAAATAATTTTTCATGCCTGCCGGTTTGCCGCTTCGACAGCCCGCGATCCGGCCGCAAACTCCATGGTGGAAGACACCACCCGCTGGAAATTTGATGCGGATACCCATCAGCGAATCCCGAAATCAAACTCCTGAAAAAAGCGTGTCGAGACTCTGTTGTGCCGGAATTACAGGGACTTTTTCACCGACGGCCTCCATGCCGGTTAAATCCACCGGACTGGCTGACCGTCAAAACAGACCCGGTTCTACACGTCGATCAAATATCCAGCCGTTAATTACATCCTAATCGGGTAAAACTGTCAAGCAAGTTCTCGCGATGAGGCGAATAATTTCTGTATGCATGTATATATTTGTGGTCCATTGATGGGAATGAACGCCGCATCGAATCGGTGTGTCGTCCCTCTCAGCCGAAACGGTTTGCCAACATCGTGCCGACTTGCATCTCAGCGGGACGGGGAGAGGCGATTCGATGGAAACAGCCGGGAGAATTCGTGCGATGGGGCAGGTATCACAGGAATCCAGCATCCGGCTGTTGACCGAATTGTACCCGAAGAGCACCTCGGTTGTAAATCTTATATGGGCCATTGTTGATAATTTAGGGAGGGTTAACACGCACGAGGGGAACGGTCCAAATTCGTCCTCAACGTTCTGGTGCGTTAGCCAACGAATCGCCCGAAAGTAGTGTCCTAATTTGGGTGGCACGTCCCGGAGTCTTCGACGGGCGTGTCGATTGCTGAAGAGAACCACGCCCTTCGCACGGTATTGCATCCGAACAGCCGCTCAGGAACGTGCCACCCGCTGAACTCTTCCAAATTAGGACACGAATCGCCCGAACCGAACGTCCTGCGACCGACGACGGCGCGAACCCGGCGATGCCAGCCATTTGTCTTGAGTGGCGAGCTTGCTAAAATGTCGGCTTCGTCGAAATGGCCGCGAGAGTGGCGGAATTGGCATACGCGCCAGATTTAGGATCTGGTTCCTCACGGATTGCGGGTTCGAGTCCCGCCTCTCGCATTCTTGTCGTTTGATTTGAGATCAGCCATGACCAATTCCCCTCCCTTTGGCTTGCTGTTATTCGGCGGGCAGTTGACGCATCAAGAGAATTATGCGCGGGCCTTTGCCGCCGATCCGCGTTGCCGGTTGATCGGAACCGCGGAGACTCCCGGAGCGAACGCGCTACGGCAGAAACGAGACCGCCAGCTCGCCGACGAATTGGGCATCCCGTACTTTACGGATTTATCGGCAGCGCTCGCCCGCGACGACGTCGACTTCGTCTGCATCTGTGCCGACGACGAAAATCGTGCCGATCTCACGGCCGCCTGCGCGGCGGCGGGGAAACACATCTACGCCGACAAAGAACCGGCAATCACCGTCGAGGGATTGGACCGCGTCGAGGCTGCGGTTCGCGAGAGCGGCGTGTTCACGCAAACGTTCAGTCTGGTGAGAACGCCTTGGGCTCAATCGGCACGAGAAACGCTGCGCAGCGGGAAAGTCGGCGACCTGCTCGGACTGCATTGCGAATTGTTTTTCGCCAAGGGGGAGTCGGGGACCGCGGATTTATCCTGGCCGCGGCGGGAAATATCGTCGCCGACCCGGTTTACGTTTTTCGACGTCAAACGCGAACTGCTGTGCGTCGGCTATTATCCGCTGGTTTTTTTCGAATGGCTGACCGGGGCCAGGGTGATCGACGTTTATGCGGTGACGGCGAATTATTTTTTCCGGGAACATCAGCAGAATGATATCGAAGATTTCTCGGCATTGGTTGTCACGCTCTCGAACGGCTTGCAGGCGACGATCACATGCGGACGTTCGGGCTGGCACAGTCATCCCCAATCGGGAATACAGCAGATTCACCTCGTCGGCGACAAAGGCTCGGCGACGGTAGACGCATTTTCATCCCGGCTGGAAGTTTACAGCGACGCCGAGCCTTGGCGCGCGCCGCGGCCAGATCCGGACGACCCGATGGGATTCTGGTCGAGCACGCAGGAGCGAATGGGCGTGCAGCCGAAACAGGATTGGCAGATCGTCGCGCCCGGCGTCCCCGATGACTTCCGTTATTTTCTCGACTGCCTCGAACAACGGCGGCCCAGCGACATGCCGATCGAAATCGGCACCCGCGCCATTCGCGTGATCCTCGCGGCGTACGAATCCGCCGAGAGGGGCGAACGGGTGGAAATCAAAGGATGAAGGAGGAAGGATGAGGGATGAGTCAGAAAACGACCCTTCCTCGTTCCCAAGCTCCGCTTGGGAACGCACGTCTTCGAAGCTCCGCTTCGTCTTTTAGCCCCCGGTCAATGACCGGGAGGACTTAGAGGCTATCCGGAAAGTTGGCTCGGACACAATTCGTGGCATCGAGGCGGTGCAATGGGCACAACATCTCGTAGGACTGCCAACATTTCCGGATAGATTCTTATTCCCGAACCGACCCCCGGCGACTCGCCGGGGGCTAAAACGCCAGCGCTCCGCTGCGCAAAGCCTCCGCGTCGCGGCTAACCGGGGTTTCCCCTGGCACTGGACCCGACTCTGGACTCACCATCACTGCTCCGTACCCGGCGCGCGGTGGGGTTCGAAGACGGTTCTTCGCGATTGTTCGGCCTGATTGACCGCTTCGGTCACCTGCTGGTACAGCGATTCCTGGGACCGGTGACGCTTCCGTCGGCCGACCGCTTTGATCGGTTCGTAACGGCCGTCCGGCAGCAGGCGATGCGCCTTGACGGTGTCGAGAAAATATTCTTCGAGAATCGAAATCAAACGGTCGCGGCAGGCGGGGTCGTCGATCGGCACCAGCAATTCGACCCGCCGATCGAGATTTCGCGACATCCAGTCGGCACTGGAGATGAAGACCCGATTGTCGCCGCCGTGATAGAACCACAGCACGCGGCCATGTTCGAGATAGCGGTCGATGATGCTGACCACGCTGATGTTCTCGCTCAGGCCGGGAACGCCCGGCCTGAGACAGCAAATGCCGCGAATATTCAGGCGGATTTTCACTCCCTCTTGAGACGCTTCGTACAAGGCTTCGATGATCTGCGGGTCGGAAAGCGAATTGAATTTGGCCGTGATCGTCGCCTTCTGGCCGTGCCGTTTGCGTTCGGTCTCGCCGCGGATCATCTCCAGCAGTTTGTCGCGCAGTCCGAGCGGAGCGGCTTCGATCCGGCGAAAAGTGAGCGGCTGCGAATAGCCGGTGATGGCGTTAAAGAAGCTCGTCGCATCGGCGGCGAGTTCTTCGTTCGACGTCAAGTACGAGATGTCGCTGTATAATCTCGCGGTATTTTCGTTGTAATTCCCGGTGCCGAAGTGGACGTACCGCTGAATGCCGTGCGATTCGCGCCGGACGATCACGCAGAGTTTCGCGTGCGTTTTAAGCCCTTTGACGCCGTAGATCACCTGGACCTCGGCCTGCTCGAGGTTTTTGGCCCATTCGATATTTCGGGCTTCGTCGAAGCGCGCCTTGAGTTCGACGATCGCCGTGACGTACTTCCCCTGTTGCGCCGCGCGCATTAACGCGGAGACGATCGGACTGTTGCTGCTGGTGCGGTACAAAATCTGTTTGATCGCCAGCACGTCGGGATCGGCGGCGGCCTCTTCAACCAGCCGGACGACCGGTTCGAAACTTTCGTACGGATGGCAAAGCAGCACATCCTGCCGCGAGAGGATCTCAAACATGCTCACGGTGGGATCGATCTGCGTCGAGCGGCGCGGGGGCCACGATTCGTACTTCAGGTGTTCGAATCCCTGCAACTCGTTGAGCCTGCGCTGCGACGACAAATCGAGCGGGCCGTCGATGCGATAGATTTCGGTCTGGGCCACGGTGAAGAGCTGCTGCAGAAACCCGAGCAACTCGTCGGAGGTCTTCTCGGCCAGTTCGAGCCGCACGCAGTCGGCCTGTTTGCGGGCATCGAGAATTTCTTCCATCTCGGCGAGCAGGTCGCCGGCGAGGTCGTCGCGAATGCTTAAATCGGCGTTCCGCGTGATGCGAAACATCGCCGTTTCGAGAATCTTCTCGCCGGGAAAAAACCGCTGAATGAACATCTCGACGACGTCTTCGAGCAGCATGTATTCGTACCCGCCGTCCGAGGGAACCGTGATGAAGCGATAGCCGAAGCGAGCGAACGGAATAATCGCGAAGCGAAACGTTTTTTCTTCGGGAGACTCGGGACTCAGCCGCACCGCCATGTTCAGCGTCTGATTGAGCAGCCAGGGGCAGTCCTCGTCGGAGGTGACGGCGATCGGCGTGAGCACCGTATAAATCTCGTTCTCGAATTGATGCTGCACGACTTTGTGCTGCCGATCGTGCAAATCGGCGGGGCGCTGCCGTTTGATCCCGGCGGCCGCCAACGCGGGGGCGAGTACCTTGTTGAAATGGGAGTATTGATTCTTCACCATTTCGTGCATGCGCACGCTGACCGCGGCGAGTTGTTGGTCGGGAGTCATTCCCGCCGGATCGGGGGTGTTGCTTCCCTTTTGGGAGAGCATCCGCAGGCTGCCGACGCGCACCATCGCGAATTCGTCGAGGTTCGAGGCGGTGATCGCGAGAAAATTGAGCCGTTCGAGCAGCGGAACGCTTTCGTCGCACGCTTCGTCCAGCACGCGCTGATTGAATTCCAACCAGCTCAATTCGCGATTGATAAAACGAGAGACTGCAGGATTCATGGCACTCCGGCACGAGGAGAGACGTCAGCAGCAGGGACACCCGATAGACAGGAATGACAGCGTAACGGCTGGGACGCGATGCGTCCAGAGACGAGGGGCGAGGGTCCAGGGTCCAGAGTCCAGGGCCAGAAATTGACAATGCGAATGTCGAATTCGAAATCTGAATGTCGAATGACGCTCCGCTGCGCAAAGCCTTCGCGTCGCGGCTAACCGGATTTTGCCCTTATCTCCTGTCTGGCCCTGGACCCTCGACTCTGGACCCTGGACTCGCCGTCACCGTCGGCTTTTCCTCAGCAGGACCGTCATGCCGAAGGTTTCCTCGAACAGGGCCCCTTTTTGCTTCAGGGCCAGTTGTTCGAGCGACAGGTCTTCGACGCGGGGGACCGAAATGACCAGCCGCGAATCTTCTCGGCGGCAGCGAAGGTCGTTGACGCGCTGACTGTACGAACGGTCGAGCGCATCGGCGACGCGCAGCAACGCCGCCATTTTGGCGATCGCCACGCGGGAATCGCGATCGAGCGACAGATACCCCTCGTGCGTCGACCGGGGAGACGAACGGCGGTGATAGCGGGCCACCAGCGCGACGAGCAGAATCTGATGCCGGCTCAGCCCGAAAATCTCGCTGTTGCGGATCAGATACATCGAATGCTTATGATAACTGCGGCTGCTGACATACTGGCCGATTTCGTGCAGCAGAGCCGCCACGTACAGCAAGCGGCGATATTGCTGTTCGAGATGATGCTCGTCCTTCAGGGCGTCGAACAATGTGACGCTCAACTCGGCGACGTGCCGGGCGTGCGTTTCATCGAAGTTGAATTTCCGTCCCAGTTCGATCGCCGACCGCGAGACCTGACGGGTGAAGTCTTCCGACCAGGTGTCGCGAATCACCATTTCCTTGAGCAAGCCGTCGCGGAGATTCACGTTGGTGACGAGGACTTCGTCGAGGTTGAGCGCTTTGGCCAGGAGCAGATACGCCAGCAGCGACGGCCCGAGCGTCTCGGCGTCGGGGAATGTGAGATGATATTTCTGAATGAGCTGGTCTTCGGTCCAACTGAGAATGTGGTTGGTGAAGTGTTCGAGCTTCTTCGTCGGAATGTGCCCCATGTGCTTCGAATCCCAGTCCGCAATCAGGCACGAGGCGGCGAACCGCATGTCGCCGCCGAGCGTCATCAGTTTGACGCCTCCCTGCTGGGAGATGTGCGTGACCATTTGATCGACGATCCGCTGCACCTGGCTGTCGAGAATCGTCCGCGCCTGCGACTTGGGCGTGTTATACGCTTGCAGCATTTCCCGCAGACGGAGCGAACCGAGCCTGTACGTGTGAGAGAAGACGACGTCCCCTTTTTCCACGAGCAAGAGTTCGGTGTTTCCGCCGCCGACTTCGATGACCACGGTGCAGCCCGAACTGAGTTCGGGTTCCGACTCGAGGAACGGTTTGATGCCGAGATACGTGATGCGGTTGACCTCGGCTTCGTCGATCAGTTCGATCTCGATTCCCGTGGCGATATAAACGCGGTCGATGAACGCCAGCCGGTTGAGGGCTTCGCGGACGGCGCTCGTCGCCACCACGCGGATCTGATGCGGCTGCAGAATTTGATACTCGACGAGCAATTGGCGATAACTTTTGAGCACGCGGACGCACTCTTCGATCGTCGACTTGCGAATGACCCCTTTGCTGAACGTGTCTTTCCCGAGATTGACCGCCTGCGAGAGCCGTTCGAGAATCTGAATCTCGCCGTCGCTGCCGATCTGGGCGATCGCCATGCGAATTTGCGTAGTCCCGATATCGATAACGGCAGCGGCGGAGGCCGTTCGCCCATCCGTCGCGCCGGTTTTCAGTTTAGCGGGGCCGTCAGTCGACATCAGATCTCACCGATTTCTTCCCATATCTGTAACGTTTGACTATGCGTCGGCGGTGACGGTGACGGGCGATTCCTCCTCGATGCATTCCCTGGCCCATGAGGCGGCTCCCATGACCGTGGCGTCGTTGCCGAGTTTGGCGGCGACGACGTCGAAGACTTTCTGATAGGACGGCATCACGTTTTTTCTGGCGGAGTCTCTGACCTGGTCGACGAACAGTTTGGGCATGGCCTCGACCAGTCCGCCCCCCAGCAGAATCATGTCGGGAGCCAAAAGATGAACCACGCCGGCAACCGCCATGCCGATGTGCCGCGCCGCTTCGCGAACGATTCTCAAAACGACTTCGTCACCCCCATCGATCGAGGCGGCGATGTCGCCGCTGCGGATTTTCGATAAATCGGTCCCCACCAGTGAGTGCAGATGCGGGGCCTGTCCGCGGAATGCCGCCTGTGCCGCGGCGGCGGAGATCGCCAATCGGCTGGCGACCGCTTCGAGACAGCCGCGCAATCCACAACCGCAGATCGGGCCGTTGGGGATGACGTTGATATGGCCGATCTCCATGCAGGTGGTGTTTTTCCCGCGGATGATGTGGCCTTCATACACCGCGCCGCCGCCGATGCCGGTTCCGGGAAACACGCCGACCACGCACCGCGCCGATTTGGCGGCTCCGAAGCGGTATTCCCCGAACACGCCGCAATCGACGTCGTTGGCGATGATCGCCGGAGCGTGAAATTCATCCTCGAGGATTTTCCTGAGCGGCACGTTGGTCCAGCCGAGATTGGGGGCGTCGTGAATCACCCCTTTTTCGAGATCGAGCGGACCGGGGCAGCCGACGCCGATGCCGCACACTCGATCGACCGCTACGTTCGCTTCGGCGAGTGCCTGATGAATCGTACTGCGGATGCGTTCGAGACCCGCGTCCTGACCTTCGTGGCCGCGGGACCGCTTCCGTTTTTTGCCCAACGGGTTGAATTCCGCATCGTAGACGACGGCGAGCATTTTCGTGCCGCCGAGGTCGAATCCGATCCAACAGTCCTTTTCAGGAATATCAGCCATGCGTTCCCTCGCTGGAAATTTTCGTTTGCCACTGAATTGAAACGGATAATGGGGTTGGCATCCGAAGCGCTCCGCTGCGGAAACCCTCCGCGTCGCGGCTAAACAGATTTTCTTCTGAGTTTCCTGTCTGGCCCTCGACCCTCGACTCTGGACCCTCGACAATTCCTACAGAGGCGTTTCCAGTTCTTCAGGGTGTTCCAGTTCATCCAGGTGTTTATGGATGACTTCCGCCTTATATCCCCCGCGCGATTTGAAGTACAGCAAAAGAATCAAATAGCCGACCGCCATCATCGCGGGAACCAGGGCCGTCCATTTGAGAGCCATCCGGCCGCCGTAGAGCGTCGCTTCGACGACCTGTTTATCTTCGAGGGTCATGTCGGCGGCTTTTTTCTCTTTGATCTGGCCCACTTTGCCGCCGTCGAGCCCGCGGATTTCCGGCAGTAAGGGAAAACTCTTCTTGGAATCCGCGGCGTATTGTTCATACGTGGTGGGAGAAAGCTGTTCCAGTTTTTGCGAGGCGTAATAATCCTGCTTGTAACCGATCATCGGTCCCCCCAGCAGACCCGCTGAAAGAGCACCGGCACCGCCGATCGCTCCCATCGTCAGCGCCCCGCCGCGGGGGAAACGCTCGCCCACCACGCCGAGCATCGTCGGCCATAAAAACGTCTTGCCGACGCCGTAAATGGTGGCGGCGGCGAGCACGGCCATGCCGGACGTCGCGCTGCCGAGCAACGTCAGGCCGATCGCTCCCAGAATCGAGCACAGGAACAACAATCCGATCGGATTGATTTTTTCGACGATCGGCCCGGCGAAAAATCTTAGCACGAACATCAGCCCCGAGGTGTACACGAACAGCAAAATCGCGTTCCCCGGAATGACGTTCTCCATGATGTTGGTGATCCAACTGTCGGTGCCGAGTTCGACGTATCCGACCATCGCGTGCAGCAGCAACAACAATAGAAGAATCGGCGAGGCGAACTCCATCAGCATCGTGCCGAACGAAACACCGGCCGCTTTGACGTCCGACAGCGGGAATTTTTCTTTGAGGATAATCAGCCCGTACAAAATCGTGGGGATGAGAAAGAACATCATGGGGATTTCCCACCGCAGATGCATCAATTGCGCTCCCGGACCGGCGACGCCGTAAGCCAGCAACCCGCCGACGATCAACCCGCCCGGCCAACCGGCGTGCAGAATGTTGAGGTAATGCGTCTTTTGATTGGGGTACAGCGTCGCCACCAGCGGGTTGATCACCCCTTCGCACAGTCCGTTCCCCACGGCGAACATGAACATGCCGATGTATAGACACCAGTAGGTGGCGTCCTTCCCCGCGGCTTCGAACACGGGAGTCGCCGCGAGCGTGATGATCGCCGAGAGGGCGTGCAGCACAAACGCCAGCACGAGCACCGGTTTATAACCGAGTTGATCGATGAACAGACTGGAGAGGAGAATCACGACGCCGAACCCGACAAGGCCGCCGCCGGTGATCGTACCGAGTTCCGACTTGGTGAACCCGAACTGTGCTTCCCAGTCGCCGAGAATCGCCCCGCGCACGGCGAACCCGACCCCCGCGGCGATCAGCGTCATGAAACTTGCGATAAACAATGCCCGGTTATTGTTCATAAGATCCGCTTTCTCGTTATGGTGTGCCGTGGCAGCCGCATGCGATAGAATTTGCGTGGTCAACTGGAGTTGCATGAAAATATTGCGGACTGGGACATCGGACCGCAAATCGAAGACGGTCACATCGTACCGAGAACGAAATCGATTTTCCACAATTCGCGGTGGAATAAACGAAGTAGGCTTTCATCCGATAATTCAGGTTCACCGATAAAATGTCCGTGAAGCAATGCTCCCGTGACGGAATTGCCTTTTCCACATGCATGAAATTGGATATGATGGATGGTCCGCCGCGCGATGTGGATCGCGCAATAATCGATCTCGTTCGCCGGCACCTCCCCCTGACGTTGATCGCCAACGCCCAAAGGACATCGGCTATGAAATCTCCCTATGCCTGCAATTCAGCCGAACATGAAATCAGCCGGCGTGCGTTTCTCGGCGGACTGGCTCTCGGCACCGCCGGTGCCGCGCTGGGGTTGGGGGGACTTCTCACCGCGCCCTCCGCGTCCGCCGACCAGTTTAAGGCGGGACACAAGCGGATTCTGAACGTCTTTCTGCACGGCGGGGTCAGTCAGCTCGAAACGTGGGATCCCAAACCGAACACCGATACCGGCGGACCGTTCCGTGCGATTCCGACGTCGGTTCCCGGAACGCATATCTGCGAACTGCTTCCTTACACCGCGCAGCAGATGCATTTGTTGTCGATCGTGCGCAGCCTCGATACCCACAACAGCGATCATTTTCGCGGCGTCACCGAGATGACGACCGGTCGCAATCGGCTGGTGGGCGTCGATTATCCGCACCTCGGCGCGGTTGCCGCTAAAACGTTGACGCCCGATAAATTCACGCTGCCGGGACACATTCTCGTCCGCAGTTCGCCCGGCGGACGCAACGTCGAATCGGAGTTCCACAAGGCGGCGTACCTCGGCGCGCAGTACGCCAACATGACGATGTACGACGCCCAGCCGCCGAAGAACACCGAGCGAGCCGAGACGTTGAGCAGCGAAGCGGACGTCAAACGAAACGCGCTCCGCGAGAAAATCAACAATCGCTTCGCCGGCCGCCGCCGCACCGCCGACACCGAAGCGTACGATTTTTCGTTCGAGCAGGCCCGCGACCTGCTGACGCATCGGCAGGTGTTCGACATCACCCGCGAGCCCGCCGCCGACCTCGAGCGCTACGGCACCAGCGAATTTGGCAAACACTGTCTGCTCGCCCGGCGGCTGCTCGAACATGGCGTGCCGTACGTGCAGGTCAATCATGCCGATTACGACACGCATCACGAGAACTTCGATTTTCACATCGAGCAACTCGGTGAATTCGATCGCCCGTTCTCGCTGCTGTTGGCCGATCTCGCCGAGCGAGGTTTGCTCGCCGAGACGCTGGTCTGTGTGATGAGCGAATTCGGCCGCACGCCGCAGATCAACGACCGTTACGGCCGCGATCACTGGGGAACCGCCTGGAGCGTCGCCCTCGGCGGTGCGGGCATTCAACCCGGCGGCGTGATCGGCAAGACCAACGCCAACGGCACCGAAGTCGTCGAACGTTCTGTCGACCACGGGCACGTGTTCCACACGATCATGCAGGCGGTCGGCGTGAATTCGACCGGCGATTTCGACGTCGGCGGACGCAAGTTCCCGATCGCCGACCCCGCGAAATCAGCCATCGGAGAGTTGCTCGCATGAGTCAGGCCACACCGACGATCATCGACCCCGCTAAAACGCACCTGCTGCTGGAATACAAGCACGACCGGCCGCTGACGGCGTGTCATTGGGAACCGAAATCGCGGTACGTCTTCTTCGGTGCCGAAGACAACCTCATACACCGTTACGACCCGGCGAGCCAGGCGGTCACGCCGTTGTCGGCTCACGACAGTTGGATCCGCAGCTTCGGCTCTTCGCTCGACGGCGAACTGCTTTACAGCGGCGGTTACGATGGTCGGCTGATCTGGTGGCCCGCCGCCGCCGAGAAGCCCGAGCCGATTCGCGTGGTCGAGGCTCATCAAGGCTGGATTCGCGCCCTCGCCGTCAGTCCGAACGGTGCGTATATCGCCACGTGCGGCAACGATTTGCTCGTCAAGTTGTGGGACGCTGCCAGCGGTGCTCTCGTCCGCGATTTCGCGGGACATATTTCGCACATTTATAACGTCATCTTCTCGCCCGATTCGGCGACCATGTATTCGTGCGATCTCAAAGGGTTCGTGAAGGCGTGGAATGTCGCCACCGGCGAAGCGCGCGATGTCGCCACGGTCGAGGCACTTCACAAATACGATACGACGTTTCGTGCCGACATCGGAGGCGCACGCAGCATTGCCCTGCGGAGCGACGGTGCGCAGTTGGCGCTCGGCGGCATCATCAATGTCACGAATGCCTTCGCGGGGGTGGGAGAAGTCGCCGTCGCGCTGGTCAACGTCGCCGACGGCAAAATCGACGTCCAACTCGAATCGAAGGACAAGACCAAAGGGGCCACATGGGGCGTCGCCCATCATCCGAACGGATTCTGGACCGGGCTGACCGGCGGCGGAGGCGGAGGCTGGTTCTTCTTCTGGAAAGGTGACGAGCCGCACGAATTCTTCAAATTCCAAATGAAAGCCGCCGGCCGCGGGATGAGCCTCTCGCCCGACCAGTCGCAACTCGCCGTCGCCCACTCCGACCGCCATTTGCGCACGTATGCGCTGTACGAAAAGCCGGCGTGACGTGTGTTGTCGTGGGATGGGTCGAGTAGGGTTTTGGCCGCGCTGACCCACCATCCTCGTCATCGCGCATACTAATTTAACGGTATTTTTGCCGTGTGGTCCTCCCAGTTGACTTGGTCATCGGAGAGCAGGCGAACGTCATCATCGAAGACAAACCAGCGCTTACCGAACCAATCTTTCTTGGCGGAGTGCGCAAAGAATTTTGGCCGATATAGTGGGTTCTTTTGACCGAAATCGTCGAATTGCCGATCGATCTTGATTCGTCTCCTTTCTGCGTCGAGAGTTGACCAGACAAACGGCGAATTCGTGCGATGGCAAATAAGTAGTTCGCCGTCGCTGTGGACTCTCTCTAACGGACCGTTCATCTCCGGAAACAAAAATTCGTCTTTTCCATCGACGGTATTGCGTAATCCGTCGAGTGGTTTCAGCGAATGCACAACCCTTCGGAAAATGGAGGCCGCTTCCAAGGCGCTTCTGCGGCTGTCACGCGTCCATTGAGAGGCATACACCAAGCTGAAAAGGCAACCGATTCCTAGTGCGACCAGGAGAATCACAAATGCTGCGGACTTGATGCGAAGTGCGCTGAGGATCTTCATGGTAACCTTACGCGAGCAGAATGGTCTTCTTAACTGGCGTCGTTGTCATAAAACAGTGGATTGCATGAACAACATTAAATGCGACAAAGGCCAATGCCATCGCGCCGACCACGTAAACGACGTTGATACGCTTCAATTGGTTCAATGCAACCTCAATCGACGTACACAAATTCATTCAAATTCATCAGCAGCTTGCAAAACGCCGACATCGATTGTTGTCGTTCGATGAACGCCAGGGATTTCGTAAACTCCACTTCGCTGGGACGACGTCCCAACGCGATGTAAAAAGCTCGCTCGATTTGTGCATGCCGATCGTCGCCGCATTCTTGTTGCAACCGACCGGCGAAGTCGTCGGCGTGCTGATCCAGAAAATCGCTATTGAGCAGCATCAGCGCCTGCGGAGCGATCGTCGTCACCGAGCGGCTGGGTCCGGGGGTGTCGGGCGTTGGGGCATCGAAGGCTTCCATCAGCGGGACACCCAGCGTTCGCTTGACGAAAATGTAAACGCTGCGGCGTGCTCGCTGCAGTTCGTCCGATTGATCCCAACCGGCCCCCGGACGCGATTGCGTCGAGAGAACCTCCGGCGAAAGCAGCGGGAATATACCGCGGCCCGTCATCTGCGAATTGAGCGAACCGCTGACGGCGAGCACGCTGTCGCGAATCACTTCGGCTTCCAGCCGGCGTAAGTTCTGACGCCAGAGCAGAATGTTGCCCGGATCGATGCCGACAGCGGCCTCCTGTTCGATGCGCGACGACTGTTTGTACGTGCTCGATGCGAGAATCAACCGATGGATGTGCTTCAGCGACCAGCCGTTGTCCATCAGTTCGCAGGCGAGCCAGTCGAGCAGTTCGGGATGCGACGGCGGCTCGCCGGTGTGGCCGAAGTCGCTCGGCGTCGGCACCAGCCCTCTTCCAAAATGATGCTGCCAGAGCCGATTGACAATCACCCGCGCGGTGAGCGGATGCTCGCGGCTGACCAGCCATTCGGCGAGCGCCCGCCGCCGGCCCGACGTCGGCACCACGCCGAGCGTGTGCAACGCTCGACGGCGTTCGTCATCGCTGTCGGGGAGTCGGACGCGGCCGGGCTGCCATGCATCACGTTCGAGGACTTGCAGATAATTCGCTTCAACTTTCTTGCCGGGACTGCGCGGGTTGCCGCGGATTAAAATCGTAAGCGGCTCGGTCTCGGCCGGTTTTTCGCGGATCGACAGAACTTTCGGAAACGGCGCGTTATTGGCCGCCCCTTTCAGATCGTTGATTTGCTTTTCGAGCGATTTGCGTTCTTCCGCGGACGCCTTTTTTTGTTCGTCGTCTTGCTGATTGAGCGTGTTCAGTTTTTCTTCGAGCGGTTTGATCTGTGCGAAGAACTCATCCTGCTTCTTGCGCCATGCTTCGGCTTCGTTCAGCGAGGCGAGCGGAGTGAAGATGCCATCTTGATTATCTTTGAAATGCGTCGAACTGATTTCGCTGCCGTACAGCGAAATGTTCTGAAAGAACGACAGCAGCCGGTAATAATCTTCCTGCGGGATGGGGTCGAACTTGTGATCGTGGCAGCGGGCGCAGCCGACGGTGAGTCCGATGAACGTCGCGCTGGTCGTACTCAAAATGTCGTCGAGTTCCTCGAAGCGGGCTTCGAGGCGGTCGTCGGGTTCGTCGTCCCAGACGCCGAGCCGATAGAATCCGGTCGCCGTCAGCGAATCGTCGGTGATGCGGTCGACTTCATCGCCGGCGAGTTGTTCGATTACGAACTGGTCGTACGGTTTGTCTTCGTTGAGGGCGCGGACGACGTAATCGCGATACCGCCACGCCTCGGGCTTTTCGTTGTCGCGCTCGTAGCCGTTGGTTTGCGCAAAGCGGACGAGGTCGAGCCAATGCCGGCCCCAGCGTTCGCCGAACTGCGGCCGGGCGAGCAAATCGTCGGCGAGGCGATCGTACGCCAAGGGTGATTCGGCATCCGATAAAAATGCATCGAGTTCCTCGGGCGTCGGCGGCAGACCGATGAGATCGAAATACAACCGGCGGGCCAGTTCGCGCGGCGCGGCGACGGGGGACGGCTTAAGTTTTTGCTCTTCGAGTTTCCGCAGAATGAACAGATCGATGGAATTCGACGCCCAGTCGCGCTGTGCGACGTCGGGGAGAGCCGGGCGCTCTGGCGGTTGGAACGACCAGAAGCCGCGGTCTTCGGCGGTGATGGCGAGACCTCCCTGGCGGGGGACGAGCGGTTTTTTCTCATCGCCCGCGGACTTCGGCCAGGGCATCCCCATCGCGACCCAGCGGGTGAGCCGATCGATGTCTTCCTGTTCGAGCTTGCCGCTCGGAGGCATTTGCACCGCCCCTTCGTAACCGATCGCCTCGATGAGCAGACTCTCGCCCGGTTCGCCGGGAATGGCGGCGGGTCCGCTGTCCCCTCCGGCGACGATCGCCCCCAGAAAATCGAGCCGCAGGTTCCCCTGGTGTTTCTCCGGGCCGTGACATTTGTGACAATGCTCGACGAGCAGCGGCCGGATTTTAAGTTCGAAGAATTCCAGTTGCTCGACCGTCGGTGCAGCGGATTCTTGGGCATACGCGGCGGATGATCCGACGGCGCAGGCGATCCCCAAGACGAGGCATGCGAATCTCTTCCACGCCGCAGGGGAGACGGATGGGTTACGAAAGGGACGCATGGTTTCGTTTATTCCTTCGTTCATCACGCATGACGATGATCGAAATTGATGGTGCTGCGACGTCGGTCACGGCTGAAAACGGCTGAATTTCCACCGTTCATCATAATTCATCTGTTATACCGGCAAAATCAATACAGGTCACGAGAAATAGTTTCTTGCAGAAAAGCTCGAAAGGCCCCGGCAACTTTGCGATCTCGCGGATGCCGCATTACAATGGTTGGTCCGCGACAGTTGGGCTGTAAGACAGATTCGCCCTTGCAATGGGCATCAGCGGGCGTCAGGTCTGGACTCCCGCAATTTCATCGGCCGGAGGAGTTACCGTATGTCACGATTTGAAACCGGGCCATCCAATTCGGGCCCCTCTTCCGGCGTGCAGGAAGACCCGGTGTTGGTGAGTTCGCGCCGGGAAGCGATTATCGTGTTCGTCGTATTTATCATTGCGTTGTTCTGGTCGATCCTCGCGAGTTACGACCTCGGTTATCTGCACCACACGGACACGGGAACGTACATCGGATCCCATCCCGAAAACGTCGAACTGACATACGTTTTCGGCTTTCCTCATTGGGTGTTCTGGGGGATCGTGATACCGTGGGGTTCGTGCATTGTTTTTTCAATCATTTTCGGCGCGTTCCTGGTTCGGGATGAAGATCTCGGCGAGGAACTCGAAGAGCAAAGCGACTTCATCTGACGGGTTATTCTCCGTCACCGATCGCCCTTTCGGGTCTTCCATTCATCATACACTCAGCCGCTAACACGGGGATCTTGCCTTATGAATCCACAACCCGGTTTCGGCGCGTTGCTGGCTTTGCTGGTGTTCGTGCTGGCCTCGATCTATATCGGAATTTTGGCGAACCGCGCCGTCAGCAAGGGATCGTTTCTCAAGGGGTTTTTCCTCGGCAATCGCGGGCTGGGGGCCTGGACGCTGGCATTGACGGCGACCGTGCAGAGCGGCGGGACGTTCATGGGGTTTCCGTCGCTGGCATACAGTCACGGCTGGGTGGTGGCCCTCTGGATCGCCGGTTACATGGTTGTGCCGATCACCGGATTCGGCGTTCTCGCCAAGCGGATGGCGCAAATCTCGCGCAGGACGGGTGCGATCACCGTTCCCGACCTGTTTCGTGCGCGGTTCGACAGCCCCCGGTTGGGATTGATCGCTTCGCTGCTGATTCTGTTCTACATGTCGTTCATGATGGTCGCTCAGTTCAAAGCGGGTGCGATCGTCATGAAACTCGCGTGGCCCGGCTCGGGGACGCTCGCGCTGAGCGAAGATTTCACTTCATTCAAGATCACCGACGAACACATTGCCGAGGCGGCCAAAGAGTACGATGAGAACGACGTCTCTGCATTGATGCAACCGCTCGTGGGACAAGTTTATGCCGACCGCGAAGACCTCGAAGCCGCGATCGACGCGGCACTCATCGATATCACCGATGAAGTCGATCGGAACAAGGTCAAGACGAAGCTGATCGCCGTCTCGTCGCCTCTCGATTACGCGTTTTTGTTCGGGCTGGGAATTTTTACCGTTACCGTGGTTGGTTACACGATGCTCGGCGGCTTTCTCGCGGCCGTCTGGACCGATTTGTTCCAGAGCATCATGATGTTTTTCGGGGTGATGTTTCTGCTGGTGTTGTCGCTGAATGCCGCCGGGGGAATGGAGGCCGCCAACCGTGAGGCCGTCTCGCGGTTCGGAGTAGAAATCGCCACGGGGCCGGGATTCGATCCGACGGGAACGGGACGACCGTATCTTCCGCTGAGTCTGGCATTCTCGATGTTTTTCATATGGGTCTTTGCCGGCATGGGTTCTCCCGCGAGCGTCGTGCGGGTAATGGCTTCTGAAAACACCGATGTCATTCGTCGATCGATTTACTTGTTGAGTCTTTACAACGCCTGCATCTATATTCCGCTGATTATGATATGCATGTGCGGACGGGCATTGCTGCCCGCATTGCCGGCGGGTCAGTCGGACGAAATCATCCCTCTCATGGCATTACACATGACCAAGGATCTACCGGTCAGTTCATTTCTTGCCGGGCTTATCCTGGCGGCGCCATTCGGAGCCGTGATGGCCACCGTCAGTTCGTACCTCGTGGTGATCGCCTCCGGACTCGTTCGCGACGTCTATCAGCGCTTTATCAATCCGCAAGCGACGCAGCAAGAGATGAAGCGGCTGTCCTATTTTGTCATGATTCTCGTCGGTGCGATCGCCGTTATCGCGAATCTTGAACCACCTCCCTATCTACAAGCCGTCGTCGTCTTCAGTGGATCGAGCGCCGCGGCCACGTTCTGCATCCCTTCACTCATGGTGGCATTTTGGCGTCGTGCAACGAAACAGGGGGCGATGGCCGGCATGTTAGGGGGCGCCGCAACGATGTTGGCGCTTTACATACTCGGTTTTAACGACTTTGGCGGCGATCCCGGATTTGGTCCCGCTAAAGGACTTCGGCCTTATTATCTAGCAAATCTCGACCCGATCATTTGGGGGCTCGGCGTCTCGCTGATTTCCAGCGTGATCGTCAGTTTGCTGACCGAACCGCCGCCGCGTGAAGTTGTTTCGCCGCTGTTCGACGCCCAGCCGCAACCGCCGGCGAATGCAAGCAATCAAACGTGAATTTATGAATTTTGGAATGCGACCATTTAAAACCAACTGACAATTTTCGACTACCGTCTACATCTCTGAAGACGAGAAAGAGGCATTTATGACTCCCGCACCGACCGCCAGGAAATCGGACGGCAAGTGGATGGCGCTCTTGGCCGCATTGCTTGGCTGGATGTTCGATGGGCTGGAAATCGGGCTGTTTCCGCTGGTGGCCCGGCCTTCGCTCAAAGATCTGGTCGATACCGAAACCATTACGTCGGCCGCGGCGAATGCCCAAGAAGCGCAGCAGATGGTCGATGCCGAAATCGGCATGTGGATCGGCATCGCGACCGCGGCATTCTTGATCGGCGCCGCCAGCGGCGGCGTGCTGTTCGGCTGGCTGGGGGACCGCGTCGGCCGCGTGCGGGCCATGACCCTCAGCGTGCTCACCTATGCCATTTTCAGCGGCTTGTGCGGCGTGGCGATTTCGCCGTCGATGATCGTCGCGTTCCGCTTCCTCTCGGCACTCGGGATGGGAGGCGAATGGTCGCTGGGCGTGGCGCTGGTGATGGAAATCTGGCCCGACCGCTCGCGCGGGTTTCTCGCCGGCTTGATCGGTGCGGCAGCCAACGTTGGGTTTCTGTTAATCGCCTTATTCGGCCTGGTGCTGGGTCAACAAATCCTGCAGCTTGAAGGAGTGATGCTCAACGCCGGCCTGCCGACGAGCTGGGTGACATTTTTCATCGGAGAAGAAGGGCACAAGACCGGCTGGCGGATATTGATGTTATTAGGAGCGACGCCGGCGCTGCTGACGTTCTTTATCCGCTTGTTCGTCCCCGAATCGGCCAAGTGGGAACAGGAAAAAGGAGCGGGCAAAACGTCGCACTGGGCGTCGCGCGATCTGTTCGGGGTGCTCATCGGAGCCGTCGCAGCGTTGTCGATCATCTATTTCTCGATGAACACGCTCGAATGGGCGGGAGACAATGCCACGATGGTCCGTATCAGCGGCATCCTGCTGGCGGTCTCGATCACCACCGTCGGTTATATGTATCCCGTCGTGCAATATTTGGCACGCATGAAACGCCAGGCGCCGACATTGGTGACGAACTGGCGAAAAACGATCGGTCATATGTTACTGGGGGCGTTACTCAGCGGCGTGGCTTTGTTGGGAACATGGGGTTCGCTGCAATGGGCGGTTCCCTGGGCCGATCAACTCGCCGAAGCCGAAGCTAAGAAACTCGAACTGCCTGCGAAGGAAATCGATGCCCGAAAGGCCGACGCTCGCTCGCAGACGCAAATCTGGTCGGCCATCGGTGCGATCATTGGCACGATTGTCGCCGCGGTCGCGGGGCAGATTTACGGCCGCCGCATCACCTATTTCGTTCTCTGTCTGGTTTCGCAGGCCTCGGCTCTTTGGTTCTTTCTGGGGAACGATGCGGTCGACACCATGTTCCTTGTTTCGGTCTTTTTCGCCGGGGCGGCGACGGCCTCGTTTTATGGCTGGCTGCCGTTGTATCTGCCCGAGCTTTTCGGGACGAATGTCCGCGCCACCGGGCAGGGTTTCAGTTTCAATTTCGGCCGCATCATGGCCGCCATCGGCGCGCTGCAGACCGGAAACCTGATGAGACTCTTCGCCGAAGGCCAGACCATCGCCGGTTTCGATTTCCCCGGCGGATATCCCTTCGCCTGCAGCGTCATGAGCCTGGTCTACCTCGTCGGCATGGTCGTCATCTGGTTCGCCCCGGAAACCCACGGCAAGCTCTTGCCCGAATGACGGAAATGTCGAATGACGAAATCCGAATGTCGAATCAATGACGAAGCCCGAATGAGGGTGTCCTTCGGTTATTGAGTCTCAGGTTAATCATGTCACAACTCTCGATTGACGAAACAGATTTTCTCTTCCGGCCCAAAGGGCCAGCCGTTTACCTAGCCAGGGGCGAAGCCCCTGGAATCGAGCCCCCAGTAGGCCAGAGGCCTGA
>JBBECD010000114.1:0-27380 GCA_040881995.1 Planctomycetaceae bacterium | reverse complement strand
TGATTTCAGGCCCAAGGGGCCGGCCGGTCGTATAGCCCGGTCCGCAGGGCCGGGTAGGCGGTCCCACCCACGATTTCTTTTCGGCCCAACGGGCCAACAGATCGGTGACAGTCGTCGTTGGTATTGATCTGCCGGCCCGTTGGGCCTGATGGGGGCGATGGCGGCCGTTTTCCCAGGCCTTCGGCCTGGGCTATAGGACCGGCTGGCCCTTCGGGCCGGAGAGCCATTGAGTGTCCCTGGTGCGGGGCTTACCTCAATACGCAATTGGCGGATGAACCTTTCTTCTTCTCTTTTAGCCCCCGGCGAGTCGCCGGGGGTACGATTCACCGTCGATTCCCCCGGTCATTGACCGGGGGCTAAAAGACGAAGCGGGAGCTGGGGAACGAGAAGGTTTCCTCAATCGGTGTGCACGGCACGGGTTCGCCAATGCGCAGAGTGGCCGCGATCGTTCTCACTCATGCGCCCCCTGTAGGTCGTAGCGCTTGTGCCGGATGTGCGGGGAGAGAATCTATCTATTTTTTTGCCCCCTGCCAAAACGTGTCTTATATTCAACATGTATCTACGGACTTGTTGCCTGTTTGAATCGGCGCGTGTCGGCTTCCGAGATCATCGTGCAGCCGAATGGCGACATGAACCGTTGTGCGGAACCTCGCGAAACGTTTCGTCTTTCGGCGGGCCCGTCTCGGTCGCCTGCGAAGCGATCGACGGAACGTCGGCGAGGACACGAAACGAGCATCAACATCTTGACACGCAGCGAAGAACGCCCGCGGATACGTAAACCGCCACAACCTTCATAGTTACCAGGGGGAATCATGCCGGTTGCACACGTTATTTGGCGTCCGATCATCACGGCCTTGTTGGTGGCTGTGCTCTGCTGGGGCGATCTGAGTCATCAGGGTCGCACGTACGCGGCGAATCGCAGCTCCGCCGGTGCCGGTCAAGCGTCGCTGGATAGCGCGACGGCGATCGAACGGGGCGAATCGCTCGAACGGTCGCGTGAATGGCCCAGGGCGATCGAACTCTATGAAACCGCCATCGAAGACTGGCCCGAGAACAAGGAACTGCAGCTCGGCCTGCGGCGTTCGCGCATTCATTTTTCGATCGAACGACGATACACCGACATCAGCTTCCAACAGGAACTGCTAAGACTCTCGCGGAACGACGCCTTGAATCTATTCGACGACGTGCTCGCGCGGGTTCGCTCGAATTACGTCGATCCGATTTCGTCGACCTCCTTCGTCGCACATGGAACCGAAAGTTTGTACCTCGCCCTCGCGAATCCAAAATACCTCGAACAGAATCTTCCCGGCGCGTCGGCCGATCGCGTCAAGAAAATTCGCAGCGCGTTGCGGGAACAATACTGGAACCGCCCGGTCGCCAATCAGGCCGAAGCCCGAGCGGTCGTCAACGAGATTTGCCAAATCTCCGAACAATCCGCCGGACTGCCGAGCAGCGCCGTCGTGATGGAATACATCTTCGGCGGCTGCAACGTGCTCGACGATTACAGCAGCGTGCTTACCCCCGAAAAATTGCGCGATCTTTACAGTAATATTCAAGGCGAATTCGTCGGCCTGGGAATCGAGATGAAGGCTGAAATCGGCAAGGGGCTGTTGCTGGTCAACGTGCTCTCCGAAAGTCCCGCCGCAGAAGGGGGACTGAATCCCGATGACCACATTCTGAGCATCGACGGGACCGATTGCCGGTATCTCTCGACCGAGGCCGCCGCTAATTTGCTGCGCGGCGAACCGAACAGCCGCGTGACTTTGGAGATTCATCGAGCCGACACGAACGAGACCGAGACGCTGGTGTTACAGCGCCGGGCCGTGCATGTCAAAAGTATTCCCGTCGTTAAAATGCTCGATCGCGATGCGGGGATCGGCTACATCCAGATGACGGGATTTCAGCGCGATTCGGCGAAAGAATTGGACCAAGCGTTGCGGACTCTGCATCAAGAGGGGATGCGGGCTTTGATCTGGGATCTCCGCGGAAACCCCGGAGGTCTGCTGAATGCCGCCGTGGAAGTTCTCGACCGCTTTATCGACCACGGCTTGCTCGTCTCGACGAAAGGGCGAACGCCCGAATCGAACAGCAATTACTCGGCCTACCGCGCACAGACGTGGAACGTGCCGATCGTGCTTTTGGTTGACGGCGACAGTGCCTCGGCGAGTGAAATTGTCGCCGGTGCGCTCAACGACTATCACCGCGGGACGATCGTCGGACGACCGACGTACGGCAAATGGTCGGTGCAGACGATTATCGACATTCGCGGCGGCAGCGGAATTCGGCTGACGACGGCGAAGTTTTATTCGCCTCATGGCCGCACGCTCGGTAAAATTGGCGTGCGTCCCGATATCGTGGTTCCGACTCCCGAAGAGAAGCGATTGATTTACAAAGGGTTGCCGCGACAGAATTGGAACGACGATCCCGACATTCAAGAAGGTCTTCGAGTTCTCCAAAAGCAGATTGCCTCCTCATGACCGGCGCGCAACCAGAATGGCTTCTTCGAGGGCGCGGCCAGACGCCGCAGATTCAATGGTCATTCTCGACGGAAGGGGCGCTGGTCGGTCTGGAATGGACGCGCGAAACGGGCGAAGCAATCGCGGCGGATGAGACGGGAAGCTTGTTTCTCGTCGACCGGATGGGGCGATTTCAATTCGTCTCGCATGGGTTTCGCGACGTGCGGGCCCTGGCGATTGCGGATACCGGCGAAAATTTCGCCGTGCTTATCGGCGAAACGCAAGTCAGTTTGCACGATCGCAAAGGAGAGTCGATCTGGTCGATCGATTTGCCCGACGTCTGCCTCACGATCGCCCTCGACCCGCGCGGCGACTATTTGCTCGTCTGTCTGGCGGATGGCCGCAACATCATTCTCGATCGCAATCGCAACACCGTCAGCCGGTTTGAGACGGTTCGACCGTTGGCGATGGCCCGATTCCTCGTCGAAGTTCCGGAATTTGTCGCCGCCGCCGAGTATGGACTGATCTGCCGTCACGAGTTGGATGGAACTCAGTTATGGGCCGATAAGACGTGGTCCAACGTGGGAGACCTCAGCGTCGCGGGGGATGGCGACGCGGTGTGGATCGCCGGGTTTAATCACGGATTGCAGCTTTACGATGCCGACGGGCAAAATCGGGCTTCGCTGGTGACCGAGGGGACGATCAATCGCGTGTCGGTGTCGTATCAGGGGGATCGCATCGCGGCCTCGACGATCGAACAGCATCTGTTCTGGCTGGACGGCGACGGCGAATTGTTGTGGGGAACGACGATGGACTCCGAAATTCGCCGCGTGATCGCGAATCCGTTAGGCCACCGCCTGCTGTGCGGCCTGGAGACCGGCCGGGTCGTTTGCCTGCAGTGGAACGGGAGTTAAAGGATGAGGGATGAAGGATGAGGGATGAGTCAGAGAGTCGCGTCAACCATTAGGGTTGTCTCTTCTGGCCCGGGGTGCACGCGAGGATCGTTCCCGTCTATACATTCGCTCCGAAGCTTTCGTTTAGGGTTGCGTTCATCCTCCTTCTGACTCATCCCTCATCCCTTTCTCCCCCTTTTCCCTTATTTGGCAATGGATTTGGGCAAGTCCGTTTTGACTCAAGGGGTCGGTTCGGGATATACTATGGGATGACGCACGTCGGCTGTGCGTTCCTCTCATCTGGTATTAAATTTCCCGTTCCGAGAAATGTCTCGTCAATTGCAGGATGGAATCGTTTGCGGATCCCGCGGCCCAGGGATCCCCGGTGTAGATTTCCCTCCCCAGGGGACGAGGACGGTCGATGCGTCCTTAAGGCATTCATATGGCGTCCGAATCGAACATTCCGGAAAAAAAGAAGACGCCGGGCGGCTCCGGCACGTCTCTGAGTTCGGAATTTAAGAAGAATCGACTCGGCAAATACGAGATCAAGAAGAAAATCGGCGCGGGGGGGATGGGAGCCGTTTACCTCGCGGTCGACGTCGAACTCAACCGGACGGTCGCCCTCAAGATTCTGCCGCGGGAAAAGGCGCAGAACCCGACGCTCGTCAAGCGGTTTAAAGCCGAAGGGCAAGCCGCCGCGTTGTTGCGTCACGAGAACATCGTGACGGTGTACGAAGCGGGGGAAGCGGACGGATATCTTTATCTGGCGCTCGAATACGTCGAAGGGACCGACGTCCATAATCTGATCGCCAAGCGCGGGATTTTGCCGGTCAAGCGGACGATCGAAATGATTCGTCAGTTGACGCGGGCTCTGGAGCACGCTTACGAGCGAAACATCGTCCACCGCGATCTCAAGCCGTCCAACTTCCTGATCAAACGCGACGGCACCGTTAAACTCACCGACATGGGTCTGGCGCGGTCGATCGACGAAACGACCGAAACGGGCATCACCCGCGCAGGGACGACCGTGGGAACCGTCGATTACATGTCGCCCGAACAAGCCCGCGACAGCAAAGCCGCCGACGTCCGCAGCGACATTTATTCGCTCGGATGTTCGTGGTATCAGATGCTGACCGGCGAAGCGCCGTTTTCGGAGGGAAGTCTTACCAACAAACTCGCCGCGCATGCCACCAAGCCGGCGCCCGATCCGCGCGAGAAAAACGAAGCGGTTCCCGAGGGAGTCGTCGCCGTCATCCGCAAAATGATGGCGAAGAATCCGAAGGATCGGTATCAGACTCCCGCCGAACTGCTGGAAGATCTCGACAACAAGGCGTTGACGCGTGGAGCGGTCTCGAACAACGTGCTCGCGGCATTGGCCGGAGCCGACGGGGAATCGGAACCGGTGAAGAAGTGGCCGACGCCGTCACCTTCGATTGAACTTCCTCCTAAGATGGAAGCGGTCCCGTTGTTGGCCGAGGCGAAGCAAATCGACATTTCGACCGTGAAGATCGCGGGGGGCGTGGCGTTGGTCGCCGTCGTCGTCGGACTGTTCTGGTTGGCCGCGCAAAGTTTTTCATCGATCGACGAGGGCGCGGCTCCCGCCGCGCATCCTTCGTTTTGGCAGCAGGGAGACGATGGCGAAGAAGGCGAGAGCGCTTATCCGAAAGGAGGCCCCAAGGGGAAGCCGAACAGCAATCCCAACGGCGTGAATCCGAATTCACCGTTTGCTGCCAGTCCCGGCACCGCTCCCGGTCAGCCCGGCATTCAGGTTCATCCGGGAACGGTCGGCGGGGTGAGTTCAAACTCTATATCCTCGGCGGACGGGACGGGCTCGCCGTTAGCCCCTCGGGTCGTGGGCGTCATCGTCAGCCGCGAGGGCGAATCTGAGCATTTGCCGGAATGGTCGCAAACAAGCGAGATGCTGGCACACTCGGGCGTTCCGTCGGCCGAGTTCCCCGTCGAGGGGGGGCTCACCGTTCAACCGGCCGGTGACGTTCCTCGGCGGGCAATCGGCGTCTCGGGGGATCGTGGTACGGGGACGCCCGTCAGTGAAGATTTTCCGCGGACGACAACGCCGCGTCAGATGCCAACGGGCAATCTTCCGGCGGGTTCCGCGCCGCGCACGTATGCGCCCCGGCCTCCGGCCGATATCACGATTGCTCCCGGTTCGCCTCCCCAATACGTTTCGGCTCCGTTAAGTCCCTCGGCTCCAGGCCGCTCGACCGGTCCGTCGCCATCGGAGAACGGGACGAATACCGCACGTCCGACGAACAAAGGCTCGCAAGAAAACGCACCGTTGCACGTTGCGGAATCGGTCCCCTCTCTGCACGCGGCGTTAATGAATCTCCCTCCCGAAGGGGGAACGATCGAATTGACGGGCTCGGGGCCGTTCTTTCTGCCGGCGATCGATCTATCGGGGCGCAAACGGATCGTCTTGCGAGCCGCCGAAAACTTTACACCCATTCTCGTCTTCCGTCCCGAGGCCGATGCCGACGAAACCACGGCGAGTCTGATCCGCGTCTCCGGCGGTTCGCTGAATCTTGTCGGATTGAATTTCGTCCTCATCGCCGAGCAGTTCCCCCCGAACGATGCGTTGACGATGGTCGAAGTGAACGCCGGCGATCTGGCGATGCATGACTGCTCGTTTACGCTGATGGGTTCGCGTCCCGGACCAGTCTCGGCGATTCGATTGACCGGCGCGGGAAACTGGAAGGACCGCGTTCCGGCGAATCAGTCGCGGACCTTATTGAATCGCGTCTGGATTCGCGGCAATGCGCTCACGGGGCTGACCGTCGATCAACCCGCCTCCGACATTATCGTTAACAACTCGCTGCTGACGACCGGTTCAGCTCCCGTATTTTCGTTTCAGCAATCGTCGGCGTCCGGCGACGGAGCGGCGAGCGCGTCGGCGGATGCAGCGGCGAATGCCGGCCGCAATTGCCGCGTGCTTTCCAGCACCCTGGTCGCGGATTCCGTTTGGACATTCGAAGGGGCGGCGGCCGGATTTCCGCAAACGCTGGTTGCGACGGTGAATTCGCTGATCTCCAGCCGCGATCAAAAAGCGGATCGACCGATATTAAAAGCGACCGGCCGTTTCGAAACGGCGGCGGGAGATAAATCCGCGCCGTCGGCATCGACACAGTGGCTCGACTGGAAAACCGAAGGGACGATTTTTTGCGGATGGCGGGAACTCGTGCGCATAGAGGACGGTTCCGGGATGCCGCATGTGCAGTTGAGCAACAAGCAGGACTGGCAAAAATTCTGGAAACAGCCGCTCGCGATCGATCCGTTTCGCGCCGAGCCGTGGCCGACGCGGCCGATAGACGACCTCGCGCATGCCTCTCCGTTTGAGTTTGATGCCGGAAGTTTATCGCCCGATGCCTCGGCGGGAACCGAGGCGGGACCGCCAGGCTGTTTCATCGAACAATTGTTCGTTCCCCCTTCGGCTCAATTCGATCGCGCGGTTGCCTGGTCGAAAAAGCCGGTCGTTCCCGCCGACTTTTTCGACGTCGAATCCGGAGCGACGCTGACGGTCGACATCAACAAAGACGATCTCGGACTTTGGCTTGCGGAACAGGATCTCTCGCAGGGCGCGACGATCATCGCCGAGGGGGCGGGCAAATGCCTCTGCAGCCCGATCGAGATTGCCAACACCTCCGTTTCGATTCGATTTCAAGCGAAAGACGACGTCCCCCCGGTGTTGATACCGCAGATGAACGCCGCCCCGGAGGGACTGTCGATTTTGAATCCGACGTTTATTCTCGTCTCCAACGGCAAGCTCGAACTTCGTGACGCCGTGATTGTCGTGGATCCCTCGAGCGCCAGACGAAATGGAGTCATTCCCGATTGGATGATCCGCGTCGAGCAGGGAAGTTTCGCCCTCCGACGTTGTTTTCTGCGCGGTCCCGAAACGGCGTCAACCCGCTGGAAGGGCCTGATCTACTGGTCGGGACTGCAAAACGGACGTTCTCAAGTCTCGCCGCAATCGGCGGGAGTCATCACCGATTCGTTTTTGTATGGTCCCGGAACGATCATTCACGCCGACTTGTCCGGCCAAGTGTTGCTCGGGCGCAATTCCGTTTTCTCCAGTTCCGGCAGCATTGCGGAGTTCCGGCTTCCCGGCGGCCCCTCGCCAAACTACGTCGATCTCCAGCGGTGCACGCTGACTCCTTCGTTTTCGTTTTTCGAGGTCTCGCATGCCGGATCAGCGCCGGCCCCCGATGCCCGCTTGACGTTCTATTCGGAGGAAACGGTATTCGCCGCGCCGAAGGATTATCGAAAAGGGGACGGCACTCAGCAGGTTCTGCTGAGGACGGCGGCCGATTTCTCGCGCGATCAACTCGACTGGTGGGAGTTCTCGAATGCTTACGCCGAGGCGGTCGAGCATTTCCGAGCGCCTGCCAACGAACCGATCGGCAATCCGCAAGATTTTGCGGAAGTTTGGGAACAATTCTGGGGTCCGTCTCATGTGCAGCGGGCGCTCCGCGCGACAAACGCCGTCGCCTTGCGCGGCCAGACTCGATCCGATTCGTCAGCCGCGGATTGGGGCGTCGAAGATTTCAACGTCGACAGGCGATCGAAGGCGGCCAAATGGGGCGAAACGGGAAACCCCGTTGGTGCGGTGATCGTGGAAGTGCCCGGCTTGTCATCGGCTCCCCGATCCGGAAAAGGGAAAGCCCCCACGGCCTCGGGTATGGAAAAATCGCCGAAGAAAATCAAGCCCAACTTTTAGAGTGATGATTCGTCCGCCAGCATGGTCCTTGCCGCTCTTATGAACGATACTCTTCCGGATGACGCGGTATCGACATCCCCTGCGCGTGAATTGGTCCCCATGCACGGCGCGAACGTTGCCGATGCGCCGTTATGGATCGAGGTTTTCGCCTCGCCGAACTGACGACTTCTGGCGGGCACGGCTGCAACGAATTCGTATTCATTCGCGACGCGCTGTGGGAATCAACCGAATCCGTGGCGGAATAAGCGGCGGACCTTTTTTCAAGAATTTGATCACATTGTCATTTAGAAATCCTAACATAACCTCTGTGCCGCGCGATTTATTGCCAACGTTCAGGCGTTTTCGAGAAGCACAACCGGTTATGTTAGAGTCTCTAAGGTTTAAAATCGCCGGGAAAAACGCAGATGAAAGTCGGGTAACATGCTTCGCGTAAGATGTGCCAGGCATATCAGCATCCCCCTGCATCAAAACAACAGCGGCTTGTGACGATTGGAGCGATTGTGATGGATCAGCACTGGACGCCTTCCCAACTTGCCGAAATGGCGGCGGAATTTCATCGGATGGGATATCTGGTCATCGAACGGGCGCTGGACGCCGGGCAGATCGTTCGCCTCAACGCCGCCGTCGACCGGCATTGGCGCGATTTTCCCGACGACTGGATTTCGCTGAGCGATTCGTTCTGCGAAGGGACGAATCTCCTGCCGCACACCGCCGATTTCGACGAGGTGATCGAACATCCGAAAACGTTGCCCGTACTGCGGGCGATTATGGGGGAAAACATCACTTTCGAAGAATTCGCCATCATGCTTCGCAATCCGACTGGGAACTTGAACGAAGTCAAAGGCTGGCACCGCGACCTCGTCCGCGAATTCGACCGCCGCCACGAGATCGACGCCGTCTCGATCATGTATTATCTCTCCGACGTCTCGCCGACCGACCACTGTTTCGCGGTCATTCCCGAATCGCATCGCCGGCTGATCGATCTCAATCCCAAAGACATCCCCGCCGATGCCGGCGTCGATTGCATCGGCCCCGCGGGAACCGCCGTCGTTTTTCACGCCCGCGCCATTCACAACGGCCGGCTGAAACAGAACAGCACTCAACGCCGCACGCTGCAAACTTATTTTTCGAATCGCCTCGATCAGCGGACGAATGAATGGACGCAAATTCCTCCGCGGCTGTACCAGAAACACGACCCGGCGTTGCCGCCGCACTTTTACGACAAGTGGAACGTCACCAACATTCTGGAAGGAGTCGGCAAACGCCCGTCCGACATGGCCCCCGATCTGCCGCTCGCAGCGGTGATCAAAGAAGTCCAACGCCGGGCGAAACTGCGGATGTGAATTGGACGTCGCGGGACGCAGGCTTGATTTAACGGCAACTGAAAAAGTACGTCGACGAAAAAAAGGGCTTACGACGAAAGCCGTAAGCCCTTGTCACAAATGTGCCCAAGACAGGAATCGAACCTGCACTCCCGTTAAGGGAACTAGGTCCTGAACCTAGCGCGTCTGCCAATTCCGCCACTTGGGCTTTTCTTAAAAAACTGCTGAACTCAGACCACCCATTCGCTCCCAATCGGCGGCGAAGAGAGCGTTTCTTGAATTCAACTCGGCAATTATGAAAGATAAAGGGGACTCGCCTTTGGGGCAAGCCCTCCGTGCATCAAATTGACACTTCGGGAGAGGAATTTGTTCGCAGGCTGCGCGACTACCGAAAAATTTCGGACGAATTATCGATCGACCTGCCGTCTCTCATCATTGACCGGTCGATTCGATTCCTATAGAATCCAGGCTTCGTTTATCAATGTTCAGCAGTGGAGCGTCTCCTCATGCGGGGAGGCCTTGCTGAAAACGAAATTTGAGAATAATGGGAGCTGCGAGAGACTATGGGTCGCGTGGAACGAGATCGTGAAATTGCACGCCGACGCGTGCGTGGGGTCAAACTCAAAAAACTTCGCGCGAAATATGCCGCGAGCAAAGACCCGGATACCCGTGCACTGATCGCGGCGAAGGTTCGCCGTATCAGCCCGTTCGCCTCTCTCGAACCGGCCGCCGAATAGGTGATTTGCCAGAACAAGCGAAATGGGCATCCTGAGACTTCGAAAGGCGCGTTCGACTCGTCGAACTACGCCCTTTCACAAGGCCTTGCGCATATCACCCGATCTCATGGTCGCCCTTCATGATCACGGTGCCGATTTCTGGAAGACGAATTCTCCCTCCTCGACGTCGACGTTGATCTGGCAACCCTCCGGATATCGTCCCGAGAGAATTTCGCTCGCCAGTTGATTTTGCAATCGCTGTTGAATCACCCGCTTGAGCGGCCTGGCCCCATACACCGGATCGTATCCCTCCTCGGCAATGAGCGCGCGGGCCGCCTCGGAGACCGTCAACTCGTATTGATTCGCCCTGAGTTGATTGACCAACTTACTGAGTTGCAGATCGACGATTTCGCGAATTTCTTCCTGGCCGAGCGGATGGAACACGATGATTTCGTCGATGCGGTTCAGAAATTCCGGCAAGAATTCGCGTTCGAGTGCATGGGTCACGCGGTTGCGGATTTCCTTTTCGTTCTCCTTCCCGGCGAGATCCATGATCGTCTGGCTGCCGATGTTCGACGTCATCACTACGATGGTATTTGTGAAATCGACCGTCCGGCCATGACTGTCGGTCAACCGTCCGTCGTCGAGCAATTGCAACAAAATATTGAAGACGTCGCGGTGCGCCTTTTCGATTTCATCGAGCAGAATCACCGAGTACGGTTGCCGTCGGACCGCTTCGGTCAGCCGGCCTCCTTCATCGTAGCCGACATATCCCGGAGGAGCCCCGATCAACCGAGAAACGCTGTGCCGTTCCATGAATTCGCTCATGTCGATGCGGATCATGTTGCGTTCGTCGTCGAACAGAAATTCGGCGAGGGCCTTGCACAATTCGGTCTTGCCGACGCCCGTCGGGCCGAGAAAGATAAACGACCCGACCGGGCGGTTGCGATCCTGCAAACCGGAACGCGACCGCCTCACCGCGTTGGAAACCGCCGTCACCGCTTCGGCCTGATCGATCATCCGCTTGTGAATCTGATTTTCCATCTGCAAAAGTTTTTCGCGCTCGCCCTGCATCATTTTCGTGACGGGGATGTTCGTCCACGCACTGACGACTTTGGCGATATCGTCCGACGTCACTTCCTCGCGAAGCAACCGTTGTCCGCCGGCGTCTCCCTGTTCGCTGACTCGCTTTTCGACCTCGACAAGGCTTTTCTCCGCGTCGCGCAGTTTTTGTTCGGCCTGATACGCCTTTTCATAATCGGCGTTCAAGTTGGTCCGCTGCGCGGTGTTGAACGCCTGCTCGTAAGCCGTGCGGAGTTGTTCAATTTCCTCTTTCAAGGGCCGCAGCTTTGAAAGCGAGTTTTTCTCGGCTTCCCAGCGGGCCTTCAGCGTATTGACGGATTCTTCACGTTCGGCGATTTGTTCTTTCAAATCTCCGAGCCGCTCGCGGCTTTCGGGATTTTTTTCTTTTGCCAATGCCGTCGCTTCGATCTGCAGCCGCGCGAGTTCGCGGGTCGCTTCGTCGATTTCCGCCGGCATCGAATCCATTTCCATCCGCAGCTTGCTGGCGGCTTCATCGACGAGATCGATCGCCTTGTCGGGCAAGAACCGGTCGTTGATGTAACGGTCGGACAACATCGCAGCGGCGACGATGGCGTCGTCCGTGATGCGCACGCCGTGATGTGATTCGTAACGTTCTTTGAGTCCGCGCAGAATGGAAATCGTATCTTCGACGTTCGGTTCCTTCACCAGCACAGGCTGGAACCGGCGTTCGAGCGCGGGGTCTTTTTCGATGTATTTGCGGTACTCGTCAAGCGTCGTCGCACCGACGCAGTGGAGTTCGCCGCGGGCGAGCGCCGGTTTGAGCAGGTTCGACGCATCGACGGCTCCCTCGGCGGCTCCCGCACCGACGACCGTGTGCAACTCGTCGATGAACAACACGATTTTCCCCGCGGCCTGCTGGACTTCGTTGAGAACCGCCTTCAATCGATCTTCAAACTCGCCGCGGTATTTCGCCCCCGCGATGAGCGCGCCCATATCGAGTGCGATAACGCGTTTTTCCTTGAGGTTGAGCGGAACGTCGCCGAGCACAATGCGGTGCGCGAGGCCTTCGACGATTGCGGTTTTGCCGACGCCGGCGTCGCCGATCAACACGGGATTGTTCTTGCGGCGGCGCGAGAGAACCTGAATCACGCGGCGGATTTCGCCGTCTCGCCCGATGACGGGGTCGATTTTCCCCTGACGAGCGAGCGCAACGAGATCCTTGCCGTATTTTTCAAGGGCCTGATATTTGTCTTCGGGGGTCTGATCGGTCACCTGTTGTCCGCCGCGAACCGTTTTGAGCGCGCTGAGGATATCGGTTTCTTCGACGCCGTTGATTTCCAGCAGGCGCTTGGCGGGGCTGTCGACTTGCGTTAACGCCAGCATCAGATGTTCGGTCGAGAGGTAGGCGTCTTTCATCTGATCGGCATTTTTCTGCGCCTGATCGAACAACTGCATAAACGCGCGATTGGCGGCGACTTGCAAGCTCTGGCCCGTGGCCTTCGGCAGCTTGTCGAGTTCACTGTTCACGAGCGACTGCAGTTGGGTGAGATTGGCGCCGATACGCTGGATCACCGGGCGGACGATCCCTTGATCTTCCTCAAGCAACGCCTTGAGCAGATGCAACGGCTGCAATTCGGGGTTTCCGTTCTGGTCCGCGAGCCGATGCGACTTTTGTAAGGCTTCCTGTGCTTTCACCGTCAATTTATCGATGGGTAACGACATGTGCTTTCTCCTTGACGTTGCCGGGCACCCGCGGTTGATGTTCGTTCGTCGGATCGCGCGGCCCCTCGCGACAGCGGAACGACATCCGCGCCTTGAGGTGATTATCGCTTAAAAGGCGAACGGTTCTTGATCGGTCGTTGAAAGTGAATTTTATGCGGGAAGGGAACCACACGGAAGTCAGGTCGCTTCCGTGTGGTGAGTTAAGGCTGGCAGGAATGGGATGGATGTTAACCCGTCAGGCCGGGCTTCAATCTTTCTTTTCAAATTCGGCATCGATGACGTCGTCATCTTTCGGAGCCGACGCGGCGGCCGCTCCGTCGGTTTCCGGAGCCCCGGTTCCCGCTTCCTGCATATGACGCAGCAGAGCCTGCGACGCCTGGGCCAGCTCTTCGGTCGCGCTTTTGATCGCGGCAAGATCGTCCCGCAGCAAAACGGTGTTGACCTTGCCGAGCGACGCCTCGATGGCCGTTTTCGACGATTCATCGAGCTTGTCTTTATGTTCGTTGAGTTGTTTCTCGGTTTCGTGAACCATGCGGGATGCCACGTTCTTGGCCTCCGCCAGTTCGCGTTTCTGTTTGTCGTCCAGTGCGTGAGCTTCGGCGTCCTTCCGCATCTTTTCGATTTCGGTTTCGGACAATCCACTCGATTGTTCGATTTTCACAGAGGTTTCCTTGCCGGTCGATTTGTCCTTCGCCGAAACGTTAAGAATACCGTTGACGTCGATGTCGAACGTGACTTCAATCTGCGGCATGCCGCGCGGCTGGGCTTGAATTCCTTCGAGATTGAACTGCCCCAGCAAGCGGTTGTCGTTGGCCATTGCGCGTTCCCCCTGAAACACGCGAACGGTTACGGCCGTCTGATTGTCGGCGGCGGTCGAGAAGGTTTCGCGTTTCGTCGTCGGAATCGTGGTGTTCCGTTCGACGAGCACGGTCATGATCCCCCCTTCAGTTTCAATGCCGAGCGAGAGCGGCGTGACGTCCAGGAGGACGACGTCCTTCACTTCGCCGCCGATGATTCCGCCTTGAATCGCCGCGCCGACCGAGACCACTTCGTCGGGATTCACTCCCTTGTGAGGTTCTCGACCGAAAAGCTGTTTGACGAATTCCTGAACCTTCGGCACGCGGGTCGAACCGCCGACGAGCACGACTTCGTCGATCTGCTTGGGATCGAGTTTGGCGTCTTTGAGGGCCTGCAACACCGGCTGTCGGCAGCGTTCGACGAGCGCGTCGATCATCCGCTCGAATTCCGATCGGGTGATCGACATCTGCAAGTGTTTCGCCCCGCTGGCATCCGCCGTAATAAACGGCAGATTGATGTCTGTAGTCTGCGACGAAGAGAGTTCTTTCTTCGCTTTTTCCGAGGCTTCGCGCAACCGCTGCAGCGCCATCGGATCTTTACGGAGGTCGATACCGTTTTCGGCTTGGAACTTCTTCGCGATAAAGTTGATCAATTCTTCGTCGAAGTCGTCGCCGCCGAGGTGACCGTCGCCGTTCGAGCTGAGGACTTCGATCAGTTCGTCGCCGACTTCGAGAATCGAAATATCGAACGTACCGCCGCCGAGATCGAACACGGCGATTTTTTCTTCGGTCTTCTTGTCGAGTCCGTAAGCCAACGCCGCGGCCGTCGGTTCGTTGATGATGCGTTCGACTTCCAGACCGGCGATCTGACCGGCGTCTTTGGTCGCCTGCCGCTGGGCGTCGTTAAAGTACGCGGGAACCGTGATTACGGCCTTGTTGACTTTGTGGCCGAGATAACTTTCGGCGGCATCTTTGAGTTTGCGCAGAATGAACGCCGAAATTTCGGGCGGGGTGTAAATCTTCTCGCCGACTTTGACTTTGACATAATCGCTGGGGTCGCCGATCACGTCGTAGGGAACCATCTTCTCTTCGGTTTCGACTTCATTGTGACGGCGTCCCATGAAGCGTTTGATGGAGTAGATGGTTTTGGTCGGGTTGGTCACCGCCTGCCGTTTGGCCGGCTCGCCGACGAGGATGTCACCCTTGTCGGTAAAGGCGACGACGCTGGGGGTGATGCGATTCCCTTCGAGATTGGCAATGACCTTGGCTTCGCCCCCTTCAATCACCGAGACGACGGAGTTGGTGGTTCCCAGGTCGATGCCGACGATTTTTTCTCCTTTTAACGCCATGAAACTTCTCCAGGTTGAATGGTCTTGATCGCTGACTTGGTAAAGCGAATTGATTACGCTTTTTTTTGGTGATTTGGCCTTGCTGTGACAGTCTTTCCGCTCGATTCCGCCAATGCTTTAAGGCAAAGCTCGTGCCAAGAACGTCCGTATCGGGCACCTTGCCATAAGTTATGGATTTATAAAAGGTTACAAAACACCATTGGTCGGCTGGTTTTTCTCGGAGGGGTCAAATCTGCCAATTTGGCACTTTCGGCTTCGTATTGACCAAAAAAGAGGGATGCCATTTCGGCAGTTGCCGCTTTCGTTCAATCGTGAACAGCATTTTTTTCGCCGTCCCCAAGAAACATTTGGCGATTCAGAAAGAGCGATCCTCCGGCAACTTGACACCCGAAATGACGACGAGTACAAAACATATGCAAATCCAACGTGTTTTTATCAATCGTGGGAACGGCATCGGAAGAATCGCGGCATGCGATTGCCAGAGAATGGTTTGCGCATAACCTGACGTTCGAATTACTTCATTCGTTCAGGCATGACTTTCACCCACCGGCATGATGTTCCGGAATTGAGAGTGCCTTTACGACGCCATATATATGTGTAGCATAAGGTATGCTGCGTTCACGAGTTATACCGGAGTCCCCTCTGCCTGAAAGGGACCGATGAAAAAAAAACCGGTCAAGCTTCAGCGGTCGAAACCGACCCCCGCGCGGAAAAAGTCGATCGCCAAAAAAGTTCCCAAAGCGACGTCCAAATTCTCTCGACAGGCGATCACCCTTGAACTGAAGCGGATCGACAAAGAGCTGATTAAACTCGCAAACCGGCGGGCTGAACTCACGACCAAAGTGATCGAAAAACAGCCGAACCCGCATCATGCCGTTTTCGATATCCACCAGGACGAAGCGTTATGGCAGGAATTGGAAACGATGAACTCGGGCCCGTTGCCGTTTCACGCCATTCGCGGCGTCTATCGCGAAATCCTCAGTGCCGCGCGCCACAAAGTTCGGTCGGTCCGCGTCGCTTACCTCGGGCCATCATACAGTTTCTCGCATGTGGCTGCTATCGAACGCTTTGGTAATAGTGCCGATCTCATCCCTGTCAGTACAATCGCCACGGTGTTCGAAGAAGTCAATCGGGGACATGCGAATTTCGGCGTGGTTCCCATCGAGAACAGCACCGACGGCCGGATCGTGGACACGCTCGACATGTTCACGCGATTGCCGCTGCGAATTTGCGGCGAAGTGCAACTCGCGATTCATCATCATCTGCTCGCCAGCGTTCCGCGCGGCGAAATTGTCGAAGTTTACAGCAAACCGCAAGCATTGTCGCAATGCCGCGAATGGCTGGCCCGCAACATGCCGCAAGCACAATTGCGCGAAGTCACCAGCACGTCGACAGCGGCTCAACTGGCCCGCGACAAACCGGGAGCGGCGGCGATCGCCAGCACGCAGGCCGCCGTGCAATACGGCTTGCAGACGGTGGCCGAGCGCATTGAAGATAACTCGAACAATATCACCCGTTTTGCGGTCATCGGCGACGAGGCGGCGCAGCCGACCGGAATCGACCGCACGGCGGTGTTGCTGCAGATTCCGCACAAGCCGGGCGCCCTCGCCGACTCGCTGAGCGTCTTCAAGAAAAACAAGATCAACCTGACGTGGATCGAATCGTTCCCGTTGAAGGGGCCGGAACTGGGATACTTGTTCTTCATCGATTTCGAGGGTCATTTCCGAGAGGCCAAGATCAAGAAGGCCATCTCGGAGATGGAACGGCACGCCGTCCGCCTGGAGGTGCTCGGCTCGTATCCGCGGAGTGAGCCGATCGAATAAGGCGGAATGTCGGCGCAGTGACTATCGTCAATGCGTCCCGCAGCGGATAGAATTGCCGTCACCATAGACCAGGACCACGACGGAACGCGGTGCGGGAATATTTCCCCGCTTTGAACCGGTCGACGGCTTATTGCGTTTACCATCCGACGATAAGTTGCTTATCGCCGAAACCGCCGGGGCCTTTTTTCGAATCGCTAAGGCCGGCAGGCTGAAGCCTGTACTCCTACAATAAATACCATAACGCTGAAATCGTTCGTTTTAGCCGTGACCAAAGGGATCGAATCGCATGCGTCGCAAGCTGGTGGCGGGCAACTGGAAAATGAACCTGGATCTCGCCTCGGGGCGAGCACTGGCGGCGGCCTTGGCCAAAGAAGTCGGTTCCGATAAGACCGCCGACGTTATGGTCTGCCCCCCCTTTCCGTATCTCACGGCTGTCGGCGAAATCGTGCGCGACTCCGCCGTGCAGTTGGGGGCGCAGGACTGTTATTTCGCCCCTCCGGGGGCATTCACCGGAGAGGTCGCCGCGACGATGTTAATCGACGTCGGTTGTCGTGCCGTGATTCTCGGTCATAGCGAACGTCGGCACGTTTTAGGCGAAACCGACGAGATCATCCAGAAAAAGACGAAGACGGCGTTATCCGCCGGGCTCGATGTCATCCTCTGCGTGGGCGAACGCAAAGAGGAGCGACTGGGCGATCGGACCGAGGCGGTGCTCGAACGGCAGATGTCCGGTGCGCTCGCCGGGCAGGATGTCGATTCATTATCAAAGCATTTAATCATCGCGTACGAGCCGGTCTGGGCGATCGGCACCGGGCTGACGGCGACGCCCGATCAGGCGGAAACGGCCCATATTTATCTTCGCAATTGGCTGTCGATGCATTACAATCCCGGTTTGGCGGAAAAGGTCCGCATCCTGTACGGGGGGAGCGTCAAATCCGATAATGCGCGCGAACTGCTGGGACAGCCCAACGTCGACGGTGCATTGGTGGGGGGGGCGAGCCTGAAATTCGAACAGTTCCAGCCCATCATTCAGGCCGCACGCGATCTCACCCCCGGCGTGTAACGTTGCGTTACGCCCCCAATACAAAAACAACTGAACGTTACGTTACAATCACTTCACCAACATTGCCGGCGTCGAGCCGAAGCATCGATCAGGGAATTTGATCCGAAAAGCTGATCAGGGATTTCGATCAAAGGAAAAGGGATTTCAATTATGGCGTTTATCGGAATGACGTTGCTGTTAATCGTAGGTTTTTTGATGATCATCCTCATCCTGTTGCAGCGCGGACGCGGCGGCGGCTTGGCCGGAGCGTTCGGCGGTGCGGGCGGACAGAGCGCGTTCGGCACCAAGGCCGGTGACGTCTTCACCAAGATTACCGTCGTCTTCGCCGTCATCTGGGTGGCTTTAGCCGGAGTCAACATCATTATTCTCCGGCACGCGTCCGGTGTTCCGTTCAACGACGGAGTGAATGCCGGCGCCGCAGAGCCGACAATTACGCCGGCCCCCGGCGATGAACCCCCAGCCAAAACGGGAACCGAGACCGGCGACAAGGCCGGCGCGCCGGCAAGCGAGGGGGGCCTCACCATCCCCCCGCCGCGGGATCCGCCGTCCTCCAAAACGGAAACCCCGAAAGAGGGAACCTCCGAAACCAAGTAACAAGTACAATTGGTTGTGTTAGAGTTCCTTAATGATTCTAACACAACCTCTGTGCGTCACGGTTTTCAGCCCGATTGGGAACATAAATAACAAGCACAACCGGTTGTGTTAGAGTCTCTTAGACGAAAGATGTTTCTGTGCTACTCAGTATGACGGGATTTGGAGCCGCCCGTGAACAATCGGGAGATCGGTGCATCATCATCGAAGTCCGGACGGTCAATAACCGATACCTGAAGATCTCGACCCGCTGCCCCGATTACTTCGCCGCCTTCGAGAACCAAATCGACAAAGTCATTCGGGAATACGTCACGCGCGGCACGGTCAACGTCACGATTCGCAGCGAACTATTGGGTCTGACGGGGCCGTACCGTCTGCATCCCGAAACGATTACCGAATACTGGCGGCAATTGAAGGAGATCGCTCATTCGCTGAAAATCACCGATCTCTCGAGCGGCCGCGACCTGTCGCAACTGGCGGCCCTGCCGGGGTCCGTAACCGACCAGACAACCGAAGACCTCACCCTGGAAGAAATCTGGCCGACCTGCGAAAAGGCGTTACGAGTGGCGATGACGCAATTGCAGGCGTTTCGGCAGCGCGAAGGAAAGTCGACGGCCGACGATTTACGGACGAGCTGCGCCGTGATCGCCGGTCACATCGACCAGATCGCCGAAAAATCGTCGACGATCGTTATCGATTACCGCAACCGCATGCTCGACCGCGTGAACGAAATGCTGAAGGAGTTCCCGGTCAAAGTCACCGAAACCGACGTCATCCGCGAGGTGAGCCTGTTCGCCGACCGCTGCGACATCAACGAAGAATTGAGCCGGCTGCGTTGTCATCTGCAGAAATTCGAATCGTTCTTGAACGACAAAGATTCGCAGGGCCGAAAGATCGATTTTCTCAGCCAGGAGATTTTTCGGGAGATTAATACCATTGGTTCGAAAGCCAACGACGTGACGATTTCGTACTGCGTCGTGGAGATGAAGGCCGCTCTCGAACGGATTCGCGAAAACGTGCAAAACGTGGAATAACGCCGGCGCCATCCATGTCATCCGCCACACCACCCGACCTCACCGCCATTCCGATCATCATCTTGTCCGGCCCCAGCGGCAGCGGCAAGACGACGATCGTCAATCGCTTGACGTCCGATTCCCGCATCAAAATCATCAAGGCGATTTCCGCGACCACTCGACCGATGCGCAAGGGGGAAGTCGACGGCGAGGACTACTACTTCCTGAGCCCCGAAGAGTTTCAAGCCCGCCGCGACCGCGATGAATTCGTGGAGTGCGCTGAAGTGCATAGATCGGGGTACTGGTACGGTACGCTCAAGTCGGAACTGTTTCGAGCTCACGAGGAGGGGGGCTGGGCATTACTGGAAATCGACGTGCAGGGAGCCTTGCAGGTCTTGCAACAATACCCGCAAGCTGTCACGATCTTTTTAAGGACCGTCTCCGAAACCGATTACGAAACCCGTCTCCGCACGCGCGGGACGGAATCCGAGGAAATTATTCAGCGTCGTCTGCAGACGATGCGCAACGAACTGAAATCCGCCGACCGATATCGTTATCAAGTCATCAACGACAATCTGGACCGTGCGATTGGAGAAATCGAGACCATTTTACTGGAGTGGGAGAAGAGCCAACATGCTGGATGATTTCAAAGAGGAATTGATCGTCAACAAAGTCGGCGGCCGGTTTAAGTTGTCGTCGTTGATTCAAAAGCGGCTGGTCGCGCTCAACCGCGGCGCCCGCCCGCTGATCGACCAACAGACGAAGACGCCGATGGAAATCGTCGTCGAAGAAATCATGACCGATAAAATCTATCTCGATCAGAGCGGCGAAATGGTCGTCGCCAAAGAAGAAGCCGGGGACGCCGGCCCGAACCTCGACGATCTGTGATTGATCGAGTCAGAAGACTGAATTTGGTATTTCCGCCCCAAAGGGGCATCACAAATTAGCCCCGGGCAACGCCCGGGGTGGCGTGCATTTATCGCGTGATAAGCCCTGAAGGGGCGTCACAAATCCCTCCGAGCGAGCAAGCCTGTGCCTGGAAACGAAATTCTTCTGGGAGTGACCGGCGGTATCGCCGCGTATAAATCGGCCGATCTCGCCAGCAAGCTGATGCAGGCCGGTTACCAGGTTTCGGTCGTGATGACGGCCGCCGCCGAAAAATTCATCGGCGCGACGACGTTTGAAGCCCTCACCGGCCGCGCGGTGCACCGCGGGATGTTCAACCCGCAGGAACATTTCCAGGGCGAACACATCGGTCTGGCCCGGCACGCGAATTTAATGGTTGTCGCCCCTGCGAGCGCCGATTACCTCGCCAAAGTCGCGCACGGTTTCGCCGATGATCTGCTTTCGACGCTCGCGCTGACGGTCACCGTCCCCCTCCTGATGGCCCCCGCCATGAACTGCGACATGTGGGCCAAGCCGTCTGTACAACGAAACGTGCAACAACTCCGAGACGATGGCGTGTTGTTCGTCGAACCCGGTTCGGGTTGGCTAAGCTGCGGACAAGTGGGTGTCGGCAGAATGGCGGAACCGACGGATATTTTGCAGCGGATTGGGGAGTTGTTGCCGTTGGGGATCGTTTAGCACAGCTACCTGGTTAGATGCACGATTGAATCCGAGGCAGCGGATTTCCTACGCGTTCTCTATCGAGAGGATTTTCTCTCGGGATGCGATTTCGAGCAAAGGCCATCACACGTGAAGCGCTTGCTCTTGGCGATCTGCAACCGCACCTGTCATAATAGAGATGGTCTAACCGGAGTACCCAATCATGTCTTTCACCGCACAACCCGAAGCCCTCCACTGCGAGATGCCTCCGGTGCATTGCGAGTCGGCGATACTCGCGAGTTCTGCTGGAAATAGTCATTCGAGCATTCCAAGACGGCGCAACGCCCGAGACGATTGTGCAACGGTATTCGACGCTTGCGCTATCCGACGTTTACGCCGTCATCGCATACTACTTGCGACATCGCAGCGAAATCGAAGACTACCTGACTCAACGCGATCAAATGGCTGATGAAGTCCAGCAACGGGTTGAAAGTCAACAGGGCGATTTGAGCGAAATCCGCAATCGCCTGCTCGCCCGGCGGCAGCCATAAGGATCAATCATGTTGCGGCTGCTCCCTCGCATAAAGAAGGCCTATCGCACGATGTACGCCGAGGTAATCCCCGACATGACCCAGTGGTTGACGTCGGTCAGCATCTCGGCGGTCAGGTCGTGACTCGCGTTGTACTCGCGGATCACCGGCTGTAAACCGGCGGCGTGCAGCAGATGGGCGGCTCGCGAGACCGAATTCACCGACGTCTGTGTATCGTTCCGACCGGTCCCCAACAGCACACGCGTCTCGCGCAGTTCGCGATAGTTCGTCAGCGGCGTGAAATTCTTCGGCCAAAGCCCGCCGAGTGCGGCCACGCCGGCGAATCGTTCGGGATGGCTGAATGCGACCTGCAGCGCCATCGACGCGCCGTTGCCGAAGCCGGCGAGATAGATCCGCGAGGAATGAATATGATACCGCTCTTGAATCGGCCGGATGACGCGTTCGATTTCGTTCGCCGTCGCGAAGCATTGGGCGGGAGTCTGTCCCCAGCGATATTGCCCCGGCAGCGAGTTCGGATCGGGGAGCGCGCCGCGAATCGAAACGCCGATGTAGTTGCGGTCGCTGATTTGCGGCATCAGATCGAGCAATTGACGTTCGCTGCTCCCCTCCGAATGCAGCCAGACGATCAGCGGGTAGGCGTATCTCGGTTCGTAGTTTTCGGGAATGAAAACCGAGGCCCGCTCGGGAAGCCAATTCTCGATCGGCTCCTCTCCGCTTTCGAGCTCGAAGAGGATGTCGCCGATCGCGACCCCTTCGGCGAGTAATTCGTCGAGTTCCGCTAGACCGTCAGCATGACCCGAGGGGTGCGGTCCGGCGCCGGGCGTGAAATTCATCCGATCGAAAATGGGGTTGAATGAGAATGAATAAGGGCGTCTCATGATGGTATGCCTTCAGATGTCGTCCTGCGGCGAATGCCGCCGCGAGAGAAAACTGTTGTCGTTCTGCAAGCGATCAGCGTCTTTTTGATGATCGCACGCTGCTGAATCGTCCGGGCGTCATCGACTGACTTCGTAGAGGGGAAAATATTTGCCCGGACAGTTTGTCGCCTTCACTTTGCCGTGACCGACGATGCGGTCGCCGGTAATGTGGTATTCGGTTCTCAGAATCTGCACGAGCCGTTTGACCGCCGCCAGTTGTGCGAGACTGGGAGGTTGTTCGTCGAAGTTGCCGACGAGCACGATCCCGATCCCCTGCTGGTTGTATTCGCGATCGCCGGCATGGGCGCCGTGCATTTGCTGATTCCAGCGAAACGTCGGTTCGATGGCGCCGTCGCCCATGCCGTTGCCGTTGCCGATCACGAAGTGATATCCGATCCCGAGCCAGGGATTTCCGTCGCTGTCTTTTCTTTGTAGATGGGTTTCGTGAATGCTTTCGACATTGCCGTTCGAACTGGCCGTGTGATGCAGCACGATGTATTTCCAGTCGCGTGCGGCGACGGTCGGCTTCCAGGGATTGATCGAGGGAAAACCGGGTAGGGGCGTTGTGGGAGAGTAGGGGATCGCAGGGTTGATGCGGGCCACGTCGGGAACCCGCCAGGAGCGGTGCGCCCGCGAAATATCGGCGGGGGGAAGTGCCGCCGATTGCATGCAACCGTTTCCGTAGAGGGTTGTCACAGTGACGAAGCCGAACATCAGTAATCCTCGCACAATCACTGCCGCCCTCCTTGACAGCAAATCCATTGTGGCCTCCCAAGACTCCCAAGCGTCCTGAATTACCAGCCAAACGGTGAAGCACCGAAATCTACAGGGGGTCGCGGAGACTGTCAACAGCGTGTTTATGGCTACCGCTGTTGGGCTGATCTTCAGCGATGAAAAATCGCAAAATGAGCCCTCAAATCGAACATTTTCGGCATGATTTACGGCCGTAAACAGACCTCAAATCACCCAGAATTCCCATTCGACGCGATGGTCGCATTTTTTTGCTATTTTTGGGTTTCTCGGTGAAATGGGTGATGTTCGAGAGCATTCCGAAACGCGAGTGTGGCCATCGGGGCATCGTCAGGGCTGAGGCCAGTTCAGATGTTTGTGCAGAAACTCGTACGTCCCCACGCCATGGATCTGATGCGGTCCATTAAAAAACTCGATCGTCGTCCGCTCGGGGATGCCCAGCTTGGCGTACAGACGCCGCACTGCGGCGTATTCCGAGGCGACCCATTCGTCGAGCGCGACGCCGTCATCGTGCCCCCGTTCAACCATAAAGGGCCGCGGAGCGATCAACGCCGCCAGATCGCTGTGATTGAACGTATGCGCCAGATCGAATTCGAAGACTTCATATACGTTGTGATAGATCATGCTGTGCTGATAATCGACCGTCGTGTTCTTGAAGGCCCATTCGTTGAAGTCGCCCGAACAGATGACGCACGCATACTGCTTTAATAGCGAGGGAACCCGCATTGCCGTATTCCCGCCATACGACAGGCCGTAAAACCCGATGCGATCGGGGTCGACGAACTCCAAACCGCTGAGCCAATCGAGAATCTGCTGATGCTGAATCGTCGTGATGGCGAACAACGTCTGCTTGAGCGGATGAGCCTTCCGCTGCAATTGACGGAACTCATTCCCGCCGCGATAAAAATTGTGCGGCGCAAACGTAATGAATCCCCGATCCGCCACCCGGGCGGCGAAGGCCTGATACGTCTTCGTCGCCGGCGATTCCGGGTCGTCGGTGATCACGTCGTGCGGCGTTCCTTCCAGTCCATGCTGACAGACGACGACCGGTCGCTTCTCTCCCGCTTTTAGGTCGCGCGGAATCAGCAGCACGCCCCACGCGAACACCTCGGGATAAACGTCGAGCTGCACTTCATAACCGACCCATTTTTCCTTCTCGTAAACCTTTCGCGACCGCGGATTCGCCGGCACGGTTGGTTGCGGCAACCGGCCGATCATGTTGTCCCACAGTTCGTTGCGATAGCGTTCGCTGACGATCCCCCAAGTCTCGGCGGATTCAGGTTTTGCGCTGCTCCAATACTCTTTGCGAACGTGCTGCGATCGGCGCAACAGCCGTTGATTGTGGTCGACCAGTTCACGCACCTGCCGATGTTGTCGCCGCGTGGGATCGAAATCGGTGCGGCGATCGGCGGGGATTTCACCCGGCGGCGTCAACCGTTGCACGTCGAGTCCCATCCCGTTGATGAAGTTGAGTAACGCCGGTTCCGATCCGGGACCGATCGGCGCGTCGTTCGGGCCGGTCATAAGCACGGTCGACGGACTTTCCAGCCCGTCGTTCTCGCACAATTCATTCGCGCGTTCGACTTCGCTGCGCACCGATTCAATGGCCGGGATCTCAATTCGTCCGGGAGCCGCGACGAGACGGCGGCCCTCCGTCTGCGGCGGACCTTCGATCGTCGGCACGGCGCTGTGTTCGATGACGAGCGTCCGGTCGGCGATCATCGTGGCCAACTCGGCATCGCCGAACTCACGCAGGATTCCGAAAAGATTGCGGTAATACGGTTCGTCCCAAATCCGCTGGCGGTTCTGGAAATATCCGCTGACCAGAACGCTGTCGATCCGCGTATCGAGCGCCGCGGCGTAAAGGGCGAGCAAGCCTCCTTCGCCGTAACCGGCGACGCCGATCAGCGGGTGCGCCGGAGCGACGTCGTTCTTGATGGCTGTGATCGCTGCTTCGATCTTGCGGACTTCGTAGCCGATGATGTGCCGGCCGAGTTCGATTGCCTGACGGGTAATCCATTCGCGGTGAGTCTGATTCGTCATGGCAATGTCGGGTTCCCCCGAGAGCGTATCCGCACGATTGACGAGCACGGGAATCAGTACCATGCAACCCTGCTCGGCGAGCCGGCGGGCGAACTGCGATTCTTCCGCAAGCCCCGGCGACATTCCCATCAACATCTCGGGAGTCTGATCGGCATCGGGAACGACGACCAGCCGAGCCGTCTCTCCTCCACGCGGTTTGACGAGCAAACCCTCGCCGTACACGAATTCGAACACCCGCCAGCGAACGGCATAGACCTGATAACGATTCGTCTCGGCCACCAGCGCCGGCTGCGTCAAACTGCCGGCAAACTCGAACTCGACGTCGTCGGCGATCGGATCGACCGCACCGATGATCTTCCGCAAGCGCCCCTGATTCGGCCGGATCGACAAATCGTGCGCTTCGTACGATTGAAAACTCCGCTTCCAATATTTCGCGCGGCGACTGACGGAATCTTCGAGTTCGCGCAAGAAGAACTTCTCAAACCCGGCCCGCATCAGGGCGGAGAGATCGCCGGTTTCGGTCAGCGGTTTGGTCTCGGGTAAGACTGCGGGATCGGCCCCTCTGCCGGTGGCCGTAATCGCGACAAGTGACAACAGGCAACACATCGCCGCCGTGCGGAGAACAAGAAGGTGACGCATCAGTGTTATTCCAGGAAGAAATGGGGAAGAACGCGAATTCACCGCGACGCAAAATAAGAAGCCCTAACAAAACCCGGTTGGCGTTTCCGTACCCGCTCAATTTTTCATTTAAACTTCGTCGTCCAGAGGGTTTTGTTAGAGTTACTAAGATATTCGACTAGCATCCATCGTTTTACGCACGAGAGCAAGTCCACGGTCGTGCAGAATCGCTTCGGAGGCCAAATCCATTTATAATGGTAAGTACAATGGCGCGAACACCTGCGAAGACGTGCGTGTCTCACCGCGAGCATGGAACAACGCCGCTCAACACCCAATGCCAAGTGAATCGAGCGAAAATCAACGATTCTTCCCTCTGGCTCTCGACCCTGGACTCTGAACTCTGGACTAAAAAATGGCGAAACTGGGTGTGAACATCGACCACGTGGCCACGGTTCGTCAAGCACGACGCACGGTCGAACCCGATCCCGTCTGGGCTGCGGCATTAGCCGAACTCGGCGGGGCCGATCTCATCACGGTCCATCTTCGCGAAGATCGCCGGCATATTCAGGACCGCGATCTGCACGTTCTGCGGCAGACGGTGCAGGTTCCGCTGAATCTCGAAATGGCCGCCGAGGAGGAGATCACGAAGATCGCGCTCGAAGTCCGCCCCCATCAGGTGACATTGGTTCCCGAAAAGCGGGAAGAAGTGACGACCGAAGGGGGACTCGACATCGTCGGGAATCTGCCGCGCGTCAAACACTGCGTCGAACAACTGCTCGCCGCGGGGATTGAAGTCAGCATGTTCATCGATGCCGACGAGCGGCAGATCGCCGCGTCAAAAAAACTGGGAGCCCAGGGGGTCGAACTCCACACCGGCCGATACGCCGACGCCGCGACGCATGAGGCCCGACAGCAGGAATTCGAACAATTGCAGCGGGCGGGAGAATTCGCGGTTCAATCCGGTTTAAAGTTGCACATGGGTCACGGCCTGACGTACCGCAACGTGATTCCCGTCGCGCGGATTCCGCACGTCGACGAACTCAACATCGGTCACAGTATCGTCGCAAGAGCCATCATGGTCGGCTTCGAAGCCGCGGTGCGCGAGATGAAACGGTTGATTATGCAGTAAAGATTCGGGAAGCGCTTCGTCATAGCGGCGCCGGCGGCAGGTCCGCCGTGTTTTGCGATGAGGAAAACCACACTGGCGGACAAGCCCAATCCTGTTCGGCACGACATTTGCGCCATGGGGTAGATGCGAAGCGTGCCGTCAACTTGTCAGCCCACCGCGCCAACGCAATCATCGAGCCGAACAGGATTGGGACAAGCCGCCAGTGCCGCCCTGAAGAAGGCGTTCCGCTGCGGAGCCCTTCGCATCTCGGCTGGGTGCATGTCAGCTTTTGTTTTCTTCTGGTTTTAAGCTGGCGAGTTTGGGGCG
>JBBECD010000113.1:0-27492 GCA_040881995.1 Planctomycetaceae bacterium | reverse complement strand
GCACCGCCTCGATACCACGAATTGTGTCCGAGCCAACTTTCCGGATAGCCTCTGAAAGACGCTACGCGCCTCTCCGGTCGCCTGATGCGTATTTTTTCGGTTGACCTCGAACTGTTGAACTGTTAACCGTGGAGATCGATGTCCGACTCTCGCGCAAATTGGTGTAGAGATGTCGCAAACACCGCTTATACTACCAATGTGGAGATTTGAATCCACGGGTTTTTGTCGCGATTCGGCATTCCCTCGAATGCGGGGACGACACCGACTGCGGGAAAACGAGTGACACCGCGAATTGTGCAAGAAAGGACAATTGTGGCCAGCAGAACCTCCGGGAAACCCACGGCTGCCATTCCGCCCGTCTCAGCCTCCGACCCGTTGTGGTTCAAGGATGCCGTCATCTATCAGATTCACGTCCGGGCATTTTACGATGCCAACGGCGACGGGATCGGCGATTTTCAGGGGCTCACCGAAAAACTCGACTATATTCAGGATCTCGGCGTTACGGCCATCTGGATCTTGCCGTTCTTCCTTTCACCTTTGCGCGATGACGGCTACGACATTGCCGATTATCGGCGGATCAACCCGGCGTACGGAACGGTCGAGGATTTCGAAAAGTTCCTCCGCGAGGCCCGTCGGCGCGATTTGCGGGTGATCACCGAAATGGTGATGAACCACACTTCCGATCAGCACGAATGGTTTCAGAAATCGCGGCGGGCCAAACCGGGCGAATACTGGCGCGACTTCTACGTCTGGAGCGACACCGACGAAAAATATCGCGAAGCCCGAATTATTTTTCAGGACTTCGAGACGTCGAATTGGACGTGGGATCCGGTCGCGCAGGCGTATTATTGGCATCGATTTTATCATCATCAGCCCGATCTCAATTTCGACAATCCCGAAGTCCGAAATACCATGTTCGAAACGATCGACTTCTGGTTCGATCGCGGCGTCGACGGCATGCGGCTCGACGCCGTTCCTTATCTGTTCGAACGCGAGGGGACGAACTGCGAAAATCTGCCCGAAACGCACGCCTTCTTAAAGGAATTGCGAGCCCATGTGAGCGAGAAGTACGCCGACAAAATGCTGTTGGCGGAAGCCAACCAGTGGCCCGAAGACGCCGCCGCGTATTTTGGCGACGGCGACGAATGCCACATGAACTTTCACTTTCCGGTGATGCCGCGGCTGTTTATGGCGATCGAACGGGAAGATCGATTTCCGATTCTCGACATTCTCGAGCAGACGCCGCCGATCCCCGACAACTGCCAGTGGGGGATTTTTCTGCGGAATCACGACGAACTGACGCTGGAAATGGTCACCGACGAAGAGCGGGACTACATGTACCGCGCATACGCCGACGATCCCCGGGCGCGGGTCAATCTCGGAATTCGCCGCCGGCTGGCTCCCCTGCTGCGAGACAACCGCCGCAAGATGGAATTGATCAATGCCTTGCTCTTGTCGCTGATCGGCACGCCGATTATTTATTACGGCGACGAAATCCGCATGGGCGATAACATCTATCTCGGCGATCGCGACGGCGTCCGCACGCCGATGCAGTGGAACGACGATCGCAATGCCGGTTTTTCCCGCGTCAATCCGCAGCAACTGTATTTGCCGGTGATTATCGATCCTCCTTATCACTTCGCCTCGCGGAACGTGGAGATCGAACAGAGCGGGCCGCATTCGATGCTGTGGTGGATGCGACGGATCGTCGCTTTGCGCAAACGACATGCCGCTTTCGGGCGCGGGTCGATTGAGTTTCTCTCGCCCGAAAATTCAAAAGTGCTGGCGTTTCTGCGCGCGTTCGACGGTGAAGTCATCCTGGTCGTCGCGAATCTGTCGCGATTCGCACAATGTGCCGAACTCGATCTCTCGCGGTTCCGCGGGCAAACTCCCGTCGAGCTGTTCGGTCAGACTCGGTTTCCGACGATCGGCGAGCTGCCCTATTTCCTGACGTTTAGCCCCTTCGCGTTTTATTGGTTTCATCTCGTCTGGGAAGGTGACGACGCCGAGCCGCTGGATGCCGAATTGCCGAGTTGCCGGATTTCGGGATCTTGGGATTCGCTGTTCCAGGGGAAATCACAATCACAACTGACGGCCGCGTTGCCGTCGTATATGAAGCGAAACCGCTGGTTCGCCGGTAAGAATCGCATCATTCAGCAGGCGCGGCTGCTCGACGTCATCCCGATACCCGATGAATCGCCGACGGAGAGCGAAGAGAGTAAACGCGGCGGTGAAACATCTTCAATGCGGGATTTGATCGTCCGCATCGAGTTCGTTGAAGGAGAGCCCGAGATTTATACGCTGCCGTTGGTGTTCGCGCAAGGAAAACAAGAAGCCGACATTCTCGGCGACCGTCCCGGTGCGGGCATTGTGTCGGTTGTCCGTACCGACGACGGCGCCGCCGCGACGCTTTGCGACGCCACGCACGAAGACGATTTCTGGTGTCATCTGTACGACGTTATCGCGCGCCAGAAAATCATCCTCAGCACGTCGGGAAAGGTTACGGCGCTTAAAACCGGGGCTTTCGAACATCTGAAAAGTTGCCGCACGTCTCCCGTGGGAGTCCGCCCAGAGGACGAGGCCAAAGATGCCCCCGAGTTAAATCTGCCGCCGGCCGTTTCGGTTCTGGGGGTCGTCCAGCGAAACTCATCCGCCATTCTGGGTGGACGGCTGGTCCTTAAAATATTTCGTCAGATCGCGGAGGGGATTAATCCCGAACTCGAAATCGGTCTGTGCCTGACTGAAGCCACCAGCCTGTCGTGCGTGCCGAAACTTGCGGGCGCGATCGAATATGCCGACAAGACCGGCGATCTTTTCACCCTTGCGGTCCTGCACGAATTCGTGGCGAACGAAGGGACCGCATGGACGTACTCGCTCGATGAACTCGGCCGATATCTGGAGCAGATCGAATCGGAGCTGTCGGGGCCTCCTCCGGAAGAACTGTTGCCGATGAACGTCTCGCTGGTCGAATTGGCCGAACGCGAGTTTCCGCCGCAGGCTCGCGAAATCGTCGGCTCGTTTTTGAAATCGGCCGAAATGCTCGGCACGAGAACGGCCGAAGTTCACTTGGCTCTGGCGGCGGGAGCCGGCAAGTCGTTTGTCGCCGAGCCGTTCACGAAGCTGTATCAGTACAGCTTATATCAATCGATGCGGGCGCAGGCGCACAGGACGCTCGGTTGGATGGGCAGACACCCCCACTCCCTCCCGAAAAATACCGAAGAGCAGGCCGATCGGCTCGTGCAGAAAAAGGATTCGCTGTTCGCGCGGTTCCGCGCGGTGTCGGAACTCCGCATCACCGCCCTCCGCACGCGGTGTCACGGCGATTACCACTTGGGACAGGCGTTGTTTACGGGAAAGGATTTCGTGATCTTCGATTTCGAAGGAGAGTCGGACCGCTCGATCGGCGAACGGCGCATCAAGACGTCGCCGCTGCGAGACGTCGCCGGAATGCTCCGTTCGTTTCATTACGCCTCGCACGTGGCCAACACGGGATCGCTGCGCGAATCTCTGCTTCCCTCAGTCTCCAGCCAAAGCGTCGGGCCGTGGCTGACCGTCTGGTACATCTGGAGTTCGGCCTCGTTTCTAAAAGGATATTTGGCGGAAGCGGCCAAGGGGAGTTTTCTTCCGACCGACCGGCAAGAACTGAAAACGCTGCTCGACGCCTACGTGCTCGATAAGGCGGTCGATGAACTCGATAACGAGTTGAAGAACCGCCCCGAATGGGTGCACGTTCCGCTCGAAGGAATTCTGCAAGTCCTCGAATCGAAATAGGAGACGGAACGTGATCTGCAGGCGAATTCTGCCGCATCGCTGAAGAAAACGAGCAAATGGCGCCTGGGAAGGATGAGGGAACGATGATGATGTCTCCGCTTCAACAACTCGCCGAGATGTGCGGCGTCTTGACGTCCTTTGAAGACGTGTTCGGCCGACGGCAAAACGCCTCGGAGGAATCGCTGCTCGCGGTCTTGCACGCGCTGGGGGTTGAAATCGGTTCGCTCGACGACGTGCCGCAACTCCTGGAGCATCGGCGTCTGTCGCAATTGGAGCAGATCATCGAACCGGTGATCATTTCGTGGGAGGGGAATGGATTGCGGTTCGATCTGACGCTCCCCCTCCGAAGCAGCGCGAACGCCGCCGAATGCACGATCGAATGGGAAGATCAATCCCGCAGGTGCGACTGTCCCGCGCGCGTCGAAGACTGTATCGATCTCACGCCGTTGGCTCAGTGTCTGAGTCCCTGCGGCCGCTTCGTCAGTCGCCGCCTCGAGTTGCCGATTCAACTTCCGTACGGTTACCACCGTTTGACGCTGGAGGTCGCGGGCGCGCCATCGAGCGAAGCGCTGATCATTTCGGCTCCGAATCGCGCCTATACGGGGAATGCCTCGCGCCGCGATTGGGGATGTTTTCTGCCGTTATATGCTCTGAAAAGCGAACGCAACTGGGGGGCGGGAGATTTTACGGATCTGAAAAACCTCGCAAAGTGGATGTCCAACCGGGGAGGCTCGGTCTTGGGGACGCTGCCGATGTTGGCTGCGTTTCTCGATCAACCGTACGAACCGAGTCCGTATGCGCCGTGCAGCCGGCTGGCGTGGAACGAATTTTACGTCGACGTGGCGGATGTTCCCGAACTTGCGGATTCTCCCCGCGCGTCGGAACTGATGCACTCGTCGGCGGTCATCGATCCGGCGTTTCAGCTGCGCGGATCCTCGTGGGTCGATTACCGGCACGTGATGGCCTTGAAACGCCGCGTCCTGGAAATTCTCGCCGACGAGTTTTTCGAGCAAAAACCGGCGCAGCGTTTCGCCCAGTTCGAACAATTCATCAAGCAGCACCGCCACATCGAAGACTACGCGGCGTATCGGGCGACGTACGAACGGCGGAAGGAACCGTGGCAAAACTGGCCCGATCGACTTCGCGGCGGCACGCTGACCGCCGATGACTACGACGAGCAGAATAAGCGTTATCACCTCTATGCGCAATGGATCGCGACGACGCAACTCGAATCGCTCGCCGATTCGGCCGGCGGGGGCTTGTATCTCGACCTGCCTTTGGGCGTGCGTCCCGACGGATACGACGTCTGGCGCTGGCGCGACTGTTACGCGAACGGCGCCTCGGCGGGGTCGCCCCCCGAACTGATGTGGACCAACGGCCAGAATTGGGGATTCCCGCCGCTGCATCCGCAGAAGATTCGCGAAGACGGTTATCGGCACGTCCGCGATTATTTGAGCCACCATTTGCGACTCGCCCGTCTGCTGCGCATCGATCATGTGATGCAGTTGCATCGATTGTATTGGATTCCCGACAACATGGAGGCGGGCCAAGGGGTTTATGTCCGGTATCGGCCCGATGAGTTTTATGCCCTCTTGTGCCTCGAATCGCATCGCTGCCAAACCATGCTCATCGGCGAGAACCTGGGAACCGTGTCGCCGGCGGTCAACGAGGCGATGGAACGCCATAACATTCGTCAGATGTACGTCGTGCAATATGAGACGGCCTCTGTGTCTGCGGCGGCGGAATCAGGATCGGCGGCTGTTTCGTCGTCAAAAAGGAAGAACGAGGGCGACGACGTCGCAACGGTCTCGCCGAGCGTCTTGCGCCATGTCCCCGCCGGATCGCTCGCGTCGCTGAATACGCACGATATGCCGATGTTCGCCGCCTGGTGGCGGGGAGAGGACATCACCATGCGGCAAAAGATCGGCCTGATTTCACAAGATCAGGTGCAGGACGAACGCGATGATTTGGAATCCAAAAAGGAACGTCTGACGAACTGGCTGCACGAGCAGGGCTGGCTGAAAGCCCACGCATCGGCGGATGAAGTCTCAATCTTGACGGCCATTCTCGCCTATCTGGCGGCCAGCGACGCCGGCGTGGTGCTGGTGAATCTCGAAGACCTGTGGCTCGAAACCGAGCCGCAAAACATTCCTGGGACCGGCCACGAACTCCCCAACTGGCGACGCAAAGGGAGTGAAGCGTTCGAAACATTCGCCAACGATCCGTACGTCCAGCAGACGCTTCGCGAAATCGATATGTTGCGAAAGAAACAGTGACCCGACGCGCGAGGGGAATTCTTCAAGGGGAAACCGTTGATCGGAAAATGTCGAACCGGCACAAAAGGGAACAATGGGAGACGAAATGAATCCGCCGCATCCGAGTTATCCCCCGTCTCTCGGGGCGACCTATCTAGGCGACCGGCGATGCCGCTTTCTGGTTTGGGGGCCGAAAGTCCGCACGCTCGAACTGAGACTGCTCGGTCCGGCCGAGCGAATACTCGAGATGAATCGGCGCGACGGCGGTTACTTCGAATTAACCGTCGACGGTGTCGAACCCGGCACGGAATACTTTTATCGCATTGACGGAGATCGCGATCGGCCCGATCCGGCGTCGCGCTATCAGCCCGGCGGCGTGCACGCTCCCTCCGCCGTCGTCGATTCGCGATTCGAATGGACCGACGGCTACTGGCACGGCATTTCGCTGCATAAATATCTCACCTACGAACTGCACGTCGGAACGTTCACGCCCGAAGGAACGTTCGACGCCGCGATCGATTACCTCGACGATCTTCGCGAACTCGGTGTCACCGCGATCGAATTGATGCCGGTCGCGCAGTTTCCCGGCGGAAGAAACTGGGGCTACGACGGCGTGCATCCGTTCGCCGTGCAGAACACGTACGGCGGACCAGCCGGACTGAAGCGGCTGGTGGACGCCGCGCATGCCCGCGGATTGGCCGTCGTGATGGACGTCGTTTACAACCACGTCGGTCCCGAGGGGAATTATCTGCCCGAATTCGGGCATTACTTCACCGGTCATCATCATACGACCTGGGGCGCGGCGATCAATTTCGACGATCGCTACAGCGACGAGGTCCGGCGGTTTTTCATCGAGAACGCCCTGTACTGGATCGACGAATTTCACATCGACACTCTCCGGCTCGATGCCGTACATGCGATTCTCGATTTTTCGGCGAGGCCGTTCTTACAAGAGTTGGCCGATGCCGTGCGGGTCGAGGGTGAACGTCTCAATCGCCTCGTTTATACGATCGCCGAAAGCGGCCTGAACGACGCGCGCCTGATTTCGTCCAAAGAAGCCGGAGGCATCGGTATCGACGGGCAGTGGTGCGACGACCTGCATCACGCCCTGCGCACCGAGTTGATGGCCGACCGCTCCGGTTTCTTCGTCGACTTCCGCGGCTTTGATGACGTCGTGAAGGCGTATCGCGACGGATTCGTGCTCAACGGCGGTTATTCGATTTTTCGCGGCCGGCGTCATGGCAACTCTGCGCGCGACGTCGACCCGGTCAAATTGGTGGTTTGTGCGCAGAATCACGATCAGATCGGAAACCGGCAGTTCGGCGAACGCCTCACGGAACTGGTTTCATTCGAACAACTCAAGCTCGCCGCCGCCGTGATACTTCTTTCACCGTATCAGCCGATGCTGTTCATGGGAGAAGAATATGCGGAGACGGCGCGGTTTCAATATTTCGTCAGCCATCTCGATAAAGGGTTGATCGAGGCGGTGCGCAGCGGTCGCAAGGCGGAGTTCACCGAGTTCAACTGGAAGGACGAGCCGCCCGATCCGCAGGATGAAGCGACATTTCTGCGATGCAAGCTCAACCACGCATTGAAGAAGTCGGGGAAACACCGCATCATGCGCGAGTTCTATCAGCAACTGATCAAACTGCGGACGAGCGAACCGTCGCTGGCGTATCCCGAGCGCGAAAAGATGGAGATCGCGGTTCCGTCTTCGTCGCGCGCGATGACCGTTCGACGCTGGTCGGCCGGCCGGGAGATTTTCTGCGCGTTTCATTTCGGCGCGGAAAATGCTTCCGTAGACGTCCGCCTGACACCGGGGAAGTGGCAACTGGTTCTGAATTCCGCCGATTCGCGTTGGAACGGGCCGGGCGACCCGCTTCCCCGGCAAATTGAATCGACGGGCCAGACGACGCTGCCGCTGCCGCGCCATTCGATGTGCATCTACGTCAAGCGAACCGGCATCAAATGAAGACCTGCGTCTATGAGATTCTAATACAAATTATGCGTGCGATGTCTTGCTGAATCTTCGCGAAAAACGCTATGCACACAGGTTGTGCAAGGATCGATGAGGAACAGGGTGAGCGTGTCTTCGAAAAAGGATGAAGGTGGAGGGATGAAGGATGAGTCAGAGGAAGACCCTTTGCATTGCTTTTTTCTGACTCATCCTTCATCCCTCATAATTCATCCTTCTCTTCAAAGGCACCCTCATCCGGCCTGCGGCCACCTTCTCCCGAAGGGAGAAGGATGAGAGGCGGCCCTTGTGGAGAACGATATGACGAATGCGGATTCGAAAAAAAACGTGATCGGACGGGGCAAACGGGTCCGGGGCGTGAGAGAACAGGAGCGACGAACCGGTGTTCCGCTCAGTCAGCGACGCGTGTGGCCGGGAAAACCTTATCCTTTGGGTGCCACGTGGGACGGTTTCGGCGTGAACTTCTCCTTGTATTCCGAGCATGCCGCCCGCGTGGAGTTGTGTTTGTTCGATTCGTCCGACGACAAGAAGGAAACCGAACGAATTCCGCTCGTGGAACAGACCGATCAGGTGTGGCACGTTTATCTGCCCGACGTTCCGCCGGGACAGCTTTACGGATACCGCGTGCACGGACCGTTCGAACCGGAACGGGGACATCGCTTCAATGCCAATAAACTGCTCCTCGATCCGTACGCCAAGCTGATCGCCCGGCCGACCCGTTGGGACGATTCCCTGTTCGGCTACACCATCGGCGCCGACGCGACCGACCTGGCGTTCGACGAACGCGACAGCGCAGCGTTTGCTCCGCTCGGCGCGGTGATCGATCCGGCTTTTACGTGGGGAGACGACAAACCGCCGCGCACTCCGCTGCACAAATCGATCATTTACGAGCTGCACGTCCGCGGTTTCACGAAGCGGAATGAAGAAATTCCGGAGGAACTGCGCGGCACGTATGCCGGGCTCGCCTCGGCCCCCGCGATTGCGTATCTGAAGAGCCTTGGCGTGACCGCCGTCGAACTGATGCCGGTGCATAATTTTCTACACGACCGGCATCTGATCGAGCGCGGCTTGTCGAATTATTGGGGATACAACACGCTCGCTTTTTTTGCCCCGGAGATCGGTTACACGTCGGCCGCGCACGCGCTGGACGCAGCTCGCGAATTCAAGTCGATGGTTCTCAACCTGCACCGGGCGGGCATCGAAGTCATTCTCGACGTGGTTTACAACCATACGGCTGAGGGAAATCATCTGGGTCCGACGCTGCTGTTTCGCGGCATCGACAACGCCTCGTATTATCGTCTCGTCGGCGAGGATCCCCGTTACTACATGGATTACACCGGCTGCGGCAATACGCTCAACGCGATGAATCCCCGCGTGCTGCAACTGATTATGGATAGTCTCCGCTACTGGGTGACCGAGATGCACGTCGACGGTTTCCGTTTCGATCTCGCCAGTGCACTGGCGCGCGAACTGCACGAAGTCGACAAGCTGGGAGCCTTCTTCGACGTCATTCACCAGGATCCCATCATCTCTCAGGTCAAATTGATCGCCGAACCGTGGGACTTGGGCGAAGGAGGTTACATGGTCGGCAATTTTCCTTCGCAGTGGTCGGAATGGAACGGCCGCTATCGCGATTGCATTCGCTCGTTCTGGAAAGGGGAAGGGGGAGTCCTTTCCGAATTCGCCACGCGATTCTGCGGCAGCAGCGATTTGTACGCGTGGAGCGGACGGCGACCCAAGGCCAGCATCAATTTCGTCACGTGTCACGACGGTTTTACGCTCGAAGATTTGGTCTCGTACGACCGCAAGCACAACGAGGCCAACGGCGAAGAGAATCACGACGGCCACGATCACAATATCAGTTGGAACTGCGGCGTCGAAGGCCCGACGAAACGGCGCGACGTTCTCGCGCTCCGCGATCGCCGAAAACGTTCGATTCTGGCGACGCTGATTTTTTCTCAGGGCGTCCCCATGTTGCTCAGCGGCGATGAGTTCGGCCATTCGCAAAGAGGCAACAACAATGCCTACTGTCAGGACAACGAAATCACCTGGCTGAACTGGGCAGAGCAGGGGCTCAAACGAAATCGAGAGCTTTTTGAATTCGTTCGGAAGTGTATCGCCATTTTCCACGAGCAACCCGTCTTCCATCGCCGCAAGTTTTTCTCCGGCCGCGCGATCGGGGGTGCTCATGCGCTCGACATTTCCTGGTTGAATTCCGACGGCACCGAGATGACCGAAGAACAATGGAACAGGCCCCAATTGCGCTGCTTCGGCGTTGTGCTGTTCGGCGACAGTATCGACGTCGATGAACAAGGGGAAGAAATCGGCGGCGATACGATTTTGATCTTGTTCAACGCCAACATGGACGCCCCGATTGCTTTCACCCTGCCGGAGATCGAAGAAAATCTGCCGTGGCAGCGACTGATCGACACGTACGAGGCCGAGGCATCGCAGGACGAATTCGGGGAAGATTCGGCTTACGAACTCCGGCCGGCGTCGATGGCGGTCTTTCGCATGGGCCGCGAAGAGGGTTAGAATAACGGGGATCGACGAAAGATTCGACGTGGCGAGCATGCGGTTTCCCGAGGATGCCGTTTCCTGAGTGAAGATCCCTGAGGATACCGACCGATGAATGACCACACTGGCCTGCCGATGTCCACCTATCGGCTGCAATTCAACCGGGAATTTCGGTTTGCCGATGCGCAGCGGCTGGTTGCCTATTTCAGCCGCCTGGGCGTCTCGCACATATACGCGTCTCCCATTCTACGCGCGCGGAAGGAAAGCACGCACGGCTACGACGTGGTCGACCCGAAAACGATAAATCCCGACATGGGAGACAAGAACGATCTCATCGGCCTAGTCACCGATCTGCGGCATTTCGGCTTGGGTCTCGTTCTCGATATCGTTCCCAATCACATGGCGGCCAGCATCGAAAATCCGTACTGGCGCGACGTGCTGACATATGGCCGCAGTTCGCCGTACGCCGGGTGGTTCGACATCAACTGGCGACTGCCCGATCCCGACATGTGGGGCCGCGTGCTGGCCCCCATACTGGGCGAGCCTCGCAAGACGATTCTCGAGCGGGATCAGATCGGCGTCATCTGGTCGGACGGTCGCTTTCTCATCCGCTATTTCGAGCACTTCTTTCCCGTCGATCCCGCGACCGTGCCGGCGATTTGCGCGGTCGGACTCGACGAACTGAAGCAAATCGTCGAGGAAGGGCACTTCGCATTACAAAAGATTCAGGAGATTCTCACCGCGCTGCGGCGTCTGCCGAATCTCGCGGCGCGGCAGCGGCGCAACGTCGCCTACAACCGCGACGACGTCGAACACATGCTCGCCGAACTGGCGCAAGCCATCGTACAATCGCCGCGGATACAACAGTGGGCTGAAGAGACCGCGGCGCGGTTTTCGCAGGGTCCGGAAGGCCGCAGGCGAATGCGGTTGCTGCTCGATCGCCAGCCTTATCGCCTGGTGTATTGGCGCGACGCGGCCCGTGCGATCAACTATCGGCGGTTCTTCGACATCAACGAACTGATCTCGATTCGTCAGGAAGATCCGCAGGTCTTCGACGAAACGCATGACACCGTGCTCCGCTGGGTCCACGACGGCTTGATCGACGGTCTGCGCATTGATCATATCGACGGACTGCGCGATCCGCCCGGTTATCTCAAACGATTGGCCGAAGCGCTCGCCGGCGTCGACCGCGCTCGCCGGTGTTTCCCGATTTTCGTCGAAAAGATTCTCGCCCACGACGAGCGGCTGCCGCGCGAATGGCCCGTGGCAGGGACGACCGGGTACGAGTTTCTCAATCAGGTCGAGGCGAGTTTAATCTCTCCGTCGGGTTTTGAAGCGATCGAGCAACGGTATCGCCGCCTGCTCAATCGACGCGTTCAATTCGCCGATATTGCTGAGTGGGGTAAACGGCGCGTGCTGCGAAACGATCTCTCGGCACCCGTCAATCCGCTCGCCGACGCCCTCGTGCGACTCGCCGAACGACGCCGGCTGATTCCCCCTCCTGAAAACACCGAGAACGTGGCCGCGGCCGCGGCGGCGGCGCGCGCGTCAAGCCTCCCACAGAGGCATGATGCGACGGATCTCGGCGACGATTCACCCGGCGGCAATCCGCTCCGCGGCGCCCACGGCGGCGACAGCCCGCACGACGATGATCGGCGGGGCGACGATGCGTTCGGTTCGACGGCGGCTCAGTTCGGCCGCTCGCAACCAACGAAACGCGACTTTATCGAGGCGATCGTGGAAGTCGCCACGGGACTGCCGGTTTACCGGACGTACATCGACGGCCGTCACGACCATGTCAGCGAGTCGGAGCAGCGGATGATCGAATCGGCATTGGAACGCGCTCGGCAGTCCGGCCGCGCCCCGCCCGAAGCGATCGATTTTCTCGGGCGCGTGCTGTTGCTGGACGACGTCAGCCGGCTGCCGGACGATCTTCGTAACGAAGAAATCAGTTTCATTCAGCGTTTTCAGCAATTGACCGGCCCCGCCGCCGCGAAGGGGATTGAAGATACCGCTCTTTATGCGTACGTCCCTTTGGTTTCGCTGAACGAAGTCGGCGGCGAGCCTATTATGCCCGCCGATCCGATCGCTGAACTGCACCAGGCAAACGAGGAGCGCGCCGAAAACTGGCCCCGCTCGATGCTCTCCGCCACGACTCATGACACCAAACGGTCGGCCGACGTGCGGGCGCGAATCGACGTCCTTTCGGAACTGCCCGACCTGTGGATGAGCAGCGTCGAACGCTGGCGCAGCATGACTCGCAATTTCCGCACGCGCGTCGACGATAAGACCTCTCCGGACGACGCCGGCGAATATCTGTTTTATCAGACGGTCGTTGGTCTCTGGCCCGCACCGCAACCCGGACGGCACAATGAACTGCCTTCCGCCGACGCATTGCACGACCTCAGAGAGCGCATCAAGGCCTACATGCTCAAAGCGGCGCGCGAAGCAAAAACGAGAACGTCGTGGACGCTGCAGAATAACGAGTACGAGCGAGCATTGGAGGCGTTTGTCGGCAACATGCTGTCGCCGGACGGTCCTGGGTCATCCACGTTTCTCATTGAAGTCAACAGCCTCGTCGCCCGCATCGCACGGCACGGATTCTGGAACAGTCTTTCGCGAACGCTCATACAATATACGTCTCCCGGCACACCCGATCTGTATCAGGGAGATGAACTGTGGAATTTCGCGATGGTCGATCCCGACAATCGCCGTCCCGTCGATTACGAAGCTCGTCAGCGGTTGCTCGACGAGGTGATCATCGGCATCGAATCGCCTGCGGAATCGCGAAGCGCATTCGTGGGAGAGATGGTCGCCGCCCCCGAGGACGGCCGCGTCAAACTGCATCTGATACACAGCGCCCTCGTGGCTCGCCGCGAACATCCATCGCTATTCGCCAACAGCGACTATCTGCCGTTGATCGCCGAGGGGCGCGGTAAAGATCATGTGATTGCTTTCGCGCGTCAGACGACCGCGTCGCAAGAGACGGTGTCGGGACAGCCGGAGACGGCAATCGTCGTGGTTCCCCGTCTGACGGCCGGGCTGGTGACGAACGGCGATGCTCCGCCGATTGGCGAGGATGTCTGGTCGGACACGATCATCCGTCTCCCTGTAGAGTTCACGACCATCAACTGGCGGTGTATGTTGACGCGCGAAATCGTGACGGGGCGCGATCGGGGTTACCTCGCGGTCGCCGATCTGCTCAAGTCGTTTCCCGCCGCGCTCGTCATCGGTGAGGCTGACGCATCGCCGTTCGGCGCGCCGAATTCGGTCGTTACGGACGCCCCTCGCCTCGACTGAGGTTTTCCCCCACGCCGATTCTCACGGTAAATTCCATACCGAAGTTCGCGGTTTAACCCCTGATGCGTACTCTGCGTTTCGCTTACGCTGGAGGGAACACCGGTTTCACTGATGGCGCGGAAGAACCGCGCACAACAAGTCAGGCGGTATCAGAATAAGGGGAACAACGATGATGTCCATTCGCAATTGGGTAAAATCGATATGCTGTCTGGCAGTGCTCTCACTGAATAACGTCGGCTGCGAACCGCGTCCCATCGCGACGGACGAAGCCGTCGAACCGGAGCCGCGAAACGACGGCATCGAGGCGCCGGAATCGTATCGTCCGGACGCCACGAATCCGAATCGCGACGAATGATCGGCGAAACATACCATATCGCCGACGAACGACGCATCAAACGAAATTCGCGATTTGTAGGAGTCCAGCCTTTAGGCTGTCTGCTGTTTTTAAGAGCAGGCTAAAGCCTGTACTCCTACATTCGCTCGGCGGATCGCTCAACGGTTACATCATTTCAAATCGACCGGCAGGTCGTTGATTTTGGCGGCGAGAACGAAATCGTTTTCGGACAGGCCGCCGATGGCGTGCGTGGTTAATTCGATCGCGAGATTCCGGTATCCCGTGAGATGGAGATCGGGATGATGTCCTTCCTCTTCGGCGAGTTCCGCCACTTTTTGGATGAAGGCCACCGCCGCGATGAAATTCTTCGTCACCCATTGGCGGCTGATTTTTTTGCCGTCTTGCGACAAATCCCAACCCGGAAGATCGTTCAACAATCGACGAGCTTCATCGCGTTCCAGTTGCGGCACGCCCCCTTCACAGGGGACGCACTTTTTCTGCTTGAGTTCTTGAATCGTCGCCATCGTGTGAGTTTCCTCTCTTTGGGGAACCAAATGCGGTTGAATCCCATCGCTGCTGCGGATTCATTCGCAACATTCCAGGGTTAGACGAAATCCTTCGAAGAGCGTCAGATGTTTTTCTTCGTCGGCCTGCAGATCGGTGGCGAGATCGGCGGTCACACGATCGCGGACCGATTCGGTGTGACGGATGATGGCCCGATAATGATCCACGGCGGATTCTTCCGCGTCGATCACCCCTTCGATGACCGATTGAATATCCGTCGTGTCTTGCGGCGGCCGCAACGTTTCCTGATCGAACTCGAGTTCCATCGAACCGGGAATGCGGCCGCCAAGTTGCTTCAACCGATTGGCCAATCGGGTAGCGTGCCCGAGTTCATCGGCGATATCGGACGACAGCGCTCGCTTGATTTCTTCGGCACGCATGCCGTCGAGATGGACGCTGTTTGCGAGATAATTGATCACGGTCTCGACTTCCATGCGAAACGCCTTTTGCAGCATCTCGATCGTTTCCTGGTTTGTCGCGGATCGGCTGCCGCTTTGCTTGCCGGACGACTTAGACGCAGGTTTGCCGTTCATTTCATTCGTCGTTCTCATCGTTTTCATGCTAGAGGTTCGAGTTGTCATTGTATAGACCTTTCAGCCGGGAGCCGCCACAGACTCAAGCGTAAAATTCATTCGTCCGGGAGCCGAATTCGCTCGCGGAAAAAAATACGCATGATCATCAGGCGTGCTCGACAAGGGAGTCGTCCAAGAATCAATCAGCATATCCGTGCAAAGATGATGCCGGACGGGCGGCTCCATGTCCGCGATTGAACCGCGAGCGTAACTCCCGGCACGAAAGCTGCTTCATTCAAGTCACTGGAACTCGCCATCCCCTGCAATTGTTACTTGAGTGGTTCTCCTGTGACGAAAGCATACGACTGAAGCGGGGAGCATCCGATGATTCAAAAGAAATTTAACCCGATTCTCTTTGCCGTGTATGACGACGTCGATACGGCTTCTGCGGCGGTGCGCGATTTGCGCGAAGTGGGATTCACCCCGCAGGAAATCAGCGTTCTCTGCTCCGACGAGCACCGCGAACGTCTTTTCTCCAAATACGAACACGAAGATCCGGCAGGTTCGCATGCCGATCAGGCGATCACCGGAGCGGCGGCAACGGCGCTCGGACTGGGCGGCAGCGCGGTCGCCGTCGGCTTGTTAACCTCCGCGGGGACGGCAATTTTCGTCCTCGGCGCCTTCGCCGGCGTGGCGGCCATCAGCACGTTTGTGTCGTTGATGTTGACGCGCGGCGCCGAAAAAGAATTGGCGGATTATTACGATCAGGCCGTCCTCCTCGGCAAGATTCTCGTCGGTGTCGAGACCAACGACGCCGCACGTCAAAAACAAGCCCGTGAGATTTTCGAGCGGCACGGCTATCAGGCGGGATCGCTCCCCAAAGAATTTTGATCGGCGGCGTTCATTTTGGAGCGCGGCAATTCGCGATGAGCGTTTCGGTGATCAGGTGACGTTCGTTATTAGTCGTTTCACGTTGTGGTAGGGCAAATCACGTTCCGGTGATAAACCGGAACTCGTCGCAGATTTCCCGCTGAACAATAGATGGCGGAAATTGCCGAATGACCGCGCTTTTCGCGCGATCAGCGGGCAGCTTCCGTAAGGAGGTAACGATGAGCATTCACGAAAAACAAAATCAACGAGCCGTGTTACGGCAAGATTTCGAGCGTCAGCTCGACGCTTTCGAACAATGTACAGAAACACCGTTCGTTCCCGGCGAATTGGAGCAATGGTTGAGCGCCGTCCGGGAAGCGTTCGACGGGCTCGTCCCGATGGTGAAGGAATCTCAGCGAATCCATGAGGAAGAGTTTGTCGAAATCGTCGAGGAAGACCCGGAATTGCACGTGCATGTCGAACTGATGCGCGAGGAAGAACGAGCCATCGCCAAAGAACTCGACGAGTTGACGAAGTGGTTCAATGAGTTCCCGAAACGGAGGATCGACGGCGGCGACGAGACGGAATACAAGCTGGATCTCGATCGTTTCGTATCGGCAGCGCTCGAGATGCTGGTTCGCATCCGCAAGCAGGAAGTGACGGTGCGGACATGGCTGATGGAGGCCTTCATGCGCGACCGCGGCACGGTCGATTAATTTTCCGCTTAGAAGGCAATGTCTCAAGTCGGACGCGGTTCGGGCGATTCCTGTTCGCGCGATTCCCGTTCTCGTGCATGATGGTCTCTCGCGTCGTTTTCCCGCGAATGTTGCTCGAGCGACGGATGTTCGCGTTGTTGATCCGTTTCTTGTTGGCGGCTGTCGGCATCCGACAGATGAACCTCTTGCTCGAGTTGAATGCCGAACGAATGAATGCGATCGGCCACTTTTCCCCGTCCGATACCCAGGATTTCGGCCGCCTTGGATTGATTGCCTCCCGTTTCCTGCAGGACGCGCGTAAACAGGTAACGTTCCATTCGCTCGACGACCAACGCATACAGATCCTGAACGTTCGCCTTCAAGGCTTCGTCGATGAACGGAGCTACGTCGGAAACGGGAAGTTGCGACGAAGCGGCGGTCGAATTCGCTCGTGTCGCGGATTCGCCCGCTTCCGCACCGGCGTCCTGATTGCGGATTTCTTCCGGAAGACAATCGGGCACGATCACCGGTCCCGTCGCATTGAGCAACGCATGACGAACCACGCTTTGAAGTTCGCGCACGTTCCCGGGCCACGAATAATTGAGCAGCAACTGAACGGCATCGGGCGCGATCCCCTCGACGTGCTGACGTTTAAGGTCGTGCCCCATGCGCCCCAAAAAATATTCCAGCAAGTGCACCACGTCGCTGCCGCGTTCGCGGAGAGGCGGTATCTGAATGGAAAAACCATTGAGACGATAGAACAGATCTTCTCGATACTCGCCCGATTCGACCATCGCTTCGAGATCGCGATTCGTGGCCGCGATGATGCGGACGTCGGTGCGGATGGTTTCGTTCCCGCCCACGCGTTCGAATTCTTGCTGCTGCAGCAAACGAAGAATTTTTCCCTGAGTGATCGGAGACATGTCTCCGACTTCATCCAGGAAAATCGTCCCGCGATGACACTGTTCGAATTTGCCGATGCGCCGCCGATCGGCTCCGGTGAATGCTCCCTTTTCGTGGCCGAACAATTCGCTTTCGAGCAACGTATCGGGCATCGCCGCGCAATTGACGGCGAGGAACGGGCCATCCTTGCGGGGGCTGTGCTGAAACACGGCCCGGGCCACGAGTTCTTTTCCCGTGCCGCTTTCGCCGCGGATCAGCACGGTGACGTCCTGCGAGGCGACGCGGCCCACCGCTTTATAGACGTCGAGCATGCGGCGGCTGCGGCCGACGAGATGGTCGGCCGCCGAAACTTCGCGCTCGAGCGGAATTTTCACCGGCGTCTGCATGGTCCGTCGCATCTCGATCGCTCGTCTGACGAGCCGGACGAGATTGTGCGGATCGAGCGGCTTGATGAGGTAATCGTATGCGCCGAGCATCATGGCTTCGATCGCCGTATCGCTGTCGGTGTCCCCCGTGATAAAAATGACCGGCAACCGCGAATCGAACGTGGAGACGTGGTGAAAGACGTCGAGCCCCGACGTCATCGGTAAAAAAATGTCCAGAAGCACGACGTCGGGTTTGTTTTCCCGCAGTTTGCTCAAACCATCTTCGGCTGTAATGGCTTCGATCAACTCGTAAGGCTCGGGGCAAGCCTCCAGCGTTTCGCGTACCATTCGGCGGACATTTCGATCGTCATCGATGATTAATATGGTCGGCATCGAGTCAATTCTCTCGGCTGTAATGGGAAATGCTATGCAAGGGCACGATAAATATTTTATCGATGTGACGCGTTGTTTTAAACTGTCATTATTCCCGGTTTGCGGCGGTATCGTTTTTATGCGGGTTTATTTTCTTGTCATTATTTCGTCAGGAATTATACTGACTGACAGGAGTTGTTCCCGGCGGAATCGTGGAAAGCAAGAATGAGATGCGCGACGGCTGCACGATCTTCACGCAATTTGGCGGGCGGCAGGTCATTCTCGGTGAGACCTCCCCCGGAAATCCGCCCTCGATTGCTCCAAAAAACTGCGGTAAATCAGTTAAGCAAAAACCTCTTGATCATCACAAAGATTTGCGGCACGTAAGTTGCGGGGTTGCCGTAACCGCTGGCGTGAATCCAAACCGACCTGAATTTTGTGCTTTCTTAAGGAGATAAAAAAATGGCATTCTCAGAAACCACGGCGATTTCTACGGTGCTGGTTGTCGACGACCACCCCATCGTCCGACGAGGTTTTGCCATGATGTTGCGATCCGAAGAGGATTTTAAGGTCGTGGGCGAAGCCGCCGATCTGACGGAGGCGTTTCAACTCTACCGCCAGCACAAGCCCGATCTGGTCATGGTCGACGTGATGCTGCGGCAGGGGAACGGTTTGGAACTCACCAAAGATCTGGTGGCGCTTAATCCGAACGTCAAAGTCCTCATCTGCTCGGTGAACGACGAGTCGCTGTATGCCGAGCGGGCGCTTCGCGCCGGAGCGAAAGGTTACGTCTGCAAGCATTCCGAACCCAAAGTCATCATTGCGGCGATGCGGCGCGTGCTCCGCGGGCAGCTCTACTTGAGCGAAAACATGGTGAACCGTATGCTGGCGCGTGCGGTGGGTGGAAACGGGCAAAATCTGAAGGTCTCGCCGATGGACTCGCTCTCCGACCGCGAACTGGAAGTGTTCGAGGAAATCGGTCACGGCTTCACGACGCGGCAGATTGCTCAAAAACTGGAACTCTCTCCGAAAACGATCGAAACGTATCGGGAGAATCTCAAGTTGAAACTTCATTTGCGCAACGCCACCGAACTCACGCAACATGCGGTCAAGTGGATGCTGGAAAATTCGGGCGAACGCAACAATAACAACATGCAGACAGTTTAAGCCGAAGAGTCCCTAACAAAACCGGTTGTGCTTGTTAAAAATCGTTCAAATCCGTTAGAAAAGTCGCACGCACAGAGGTTTTGTCAGGGTTCTAAGTCAGATGCGCGGAGCAGACGGAAGCTGCTTCGCGGGCCGGCGATATGGCCGCATCAACCCATGTGCCGGCACTTCAACCGACGCCTCAAAAGGAATTTGTGATGGGAAACAAACTTTTCGTTTCGATGGTTTGCTGCACTTTGGAAATGACATCGTGGAATAGCCAGGACTACTTTTGGGGAACGGTCGGCGTGTTTGCCACGTTGGTTTCTGTTGTCGCTTTGGTGCTCGATTCGCCCTGGATGCAAGGGCTGGCCAACCGATGTTCCGGCTTCGATCTTCCGGAATCTCGCCGGCTCCCACCCGGAAAATGACGGCGACCCGGTGCAGCCGGTATAAATCCTTCAGAGGACGGCGTCACACTCGGCCGGCTGGAAACCGCTCTTACGTCCGCAGACGAAAGGGGATTTCCAGCCCGTGTCGTTGCATCAACGCGGGATTCGCCAAGATCTCCGCGGGGGGACCGTCGGCATGAAGACGGCCGTTGTCGAGCACCACGACCCGGGTGCAGAACTCGACGACGACGTCGAGATCGTGCGTCGTCAGCACGAGCGTGCCGTTGAACCGGCGGAGACAGTCGAGCAGATTCCGCCGCGCGCGCGGATCGAGATTGCTGAACGGTTCATCGAGCGCCAGAATCTCCGGCCGACAGGCGAGCACGCCTGCCAGGCAAACTCGTTTCCGCTCTCCCATGCTAAGCTGCAGCGTGCTGCGCGAAATCGCGTCGGCGAGATTCACCGCCGTTAAGCTCTCGATCACGCGAGCGGTCGCCTCGGTTTGCGAACACCCGAGATTCAGCGGACCGAATGCAACATCTTCTCCAACCGTCGGGCAGAAGAGCTGATCGTCGGGATCTTGAAAAAGGAAGCCGACCCGCCGACGGATATCCGGCAGATTCTCGCGAACGACCGGTATTCCCGCGATCGAAACGGACGCGGCCGCACGATCGGAGCGTCGAGGAATTTCGCTCGGCAACAATCCGTTGAAATGCATCAGCAATGTCGATTTCCCCGCGCCGCTCGGCCCGACAATCGCCACGATTTCGCCGACGCGGACATCGAATGTCAAATCGTTGAGCGCCGGTCGACCGCCGGGATACACGAAATTCAACTGGCGAACTTGAATCGCCCACGGCGATTCAGCGGGCGCTGATTCGGCGATTGGAGAATCGGCGGGGGAAACATCGCCGGTCGCTGTCTCATCAACGGGCGGAGTGCTGCCGGACGGTGTCTCATCAACGGGCATCGGATGAACCCGCTTTCCGTTCTGAAGACGGCGGCGAATCCGCATCGGGTTCCCAATGATGCACCGTGCCGTTCCAGCCGCGGGCGCACATTGCCCCGTAAATCCTCTCCGCTCGCGTCAACGACCGGACGAGCAACATGCCGATGAGTTGCGTTCCCGATTTCCAGCGCTGGTCGATTGTCGGTTTGCCGAACGTTCTCGCCTGTCGGGCTTGTATCATGCGGTCCCGTTCGTCCCACACGAGAAATAGGTATCGATACATAAACGCCAACGTGGCGACGACGATCCCGGGCATGCCGTATCGCCGCAGCGTCACCAGCAGCACGTCGGTCGTGGTGACGTTCACCAGCCATAACATGGTGGTGAAGGCGAGCACGCCGCGCAACAAAATCGTCGAGGCCATCCGCCAGCCCGCTTCTCCTCCGTGCGACAACGGCAGCGACAGCGAGAGAATCAGCAGCATGGGAAGAAACAACGCGAGGCGACGGACGAGATACGCCAGCGGAATCCCCGCCAGCGACTGTCCGGCGAACACCACGCTAAGCAACATCACATGCACGGGCCAATGTTCAACGGGGACAAAGCAGCCCACGAGAATGACAGTCAGCGTCAGTGCCAGTTTCAGCCCCGTCGGCAACCGGTGACAAACCGAGGCCTCCCGAGCGTAACGGTCCCAAAAATTACCGGCCATCGGTTGCCTTCGCGGAATACATCGTCATTTTCCACGCCTTTCCGAATCCCCAGGCGAGAAACATCACCACGATCACGCCCAGCAGGCCTGCCAGCGACACCGACAGCGGCGACCATTGTTCCGGCAGGCCGGGCAACGCATAATCGTCGAGGAAAAATGCCTGCGGAGTCCGCTGCAACTCGTTGAAGCCGGTTCTCTCGGCGACCGCTTCGAGACCATCGGGCCATTCGGAAGCGAACGGAGACAGAAACGCCGCCGCCACGAATGCCGCCATCGTGCCGGCGACGACAAACCGGCCGACACTGGCGGGGATGGATGCCGAGGCTTGCGGCGCCATCTGAATGAGATCGGCCCGATGTGCCAGCACGAAGCGAAGTACGCTCCCCGTGATCAGCGCCTCGCCGATGCCGATGAGCGCGTGCAGCAACACCATCAAGCCGAAGATTCGCGAAAAATCAAACTCGGTTCCCGGCCACGACAACCGAAATTCGAGGCAGAAGAGTGCCGCCGAAGCCATCACGCTCATCCAGGCCGCCGCAACGGCCGCCGACACCATCCCGCGCGGATGCTTGCCGAACAGCGACCTCGCTACCGTCCAGATGGCATATCCGCCCCATGCATTCACGACCGCCATGTTGAGCAGATTCGCCCCCAGCGCCAGCAGACCGCCATCGGCGTAGAGGATGCACTGCACAACCAGCACCAACGTCATCGCCAGACAGCCCGCCCACGGACCGAGAATGCTCGCGCACAACACGCCGCCGATTAAGTGCCCCGACACGGGCATCCCCGGCAAGGGGAAATTGATCATCTGCCCGGCGAACACCAGCGACGCCATCATGCCGGTCAGCGGAACCGTGCGGTCCGCAAGCGAATCGCGCAGCCGATATAGGCTGTATCCGACCGCACTGGCCGACAAAACACCGCAACCGACGCAAACTTCGGGACTTAAAACGCCATCGGGAATATGCATGGAAGCAGGATTTCTTTATGCTGAGTTTTCGTAGGAGTATAGGCTTCAGCCTGCCGACGTGCCGAAAGTCTGCCATTTGGCGAAAAGCATGCTGAAGCCTGTAATCCTTCATCAAAGCGTGACATCATTTTTACTGTATTGCGATGCCGGCGAGTTTGCAATGTTGCCGGATAAAGAGGAACAATTGTGACGGAAGACCGCGAGGCGGAATGTGAACTGTTGCGTGCGCTCAAGGCCGCTCCCGAACTGCTGACGGAAGTCGAATCGGTTCGCGGATCGGAATTCGCCGCGCAGGATCGATTGCGTCGCCGGTTTCCCGTGCCGCTGGTTCAGGGGGCGTTTGCGCTGTGGGATCTCCGCCGCAAAGCAGAATCCAAATTCTCGCGGGCTCACGAGATGTGGTTTGACCGCGTGGGCTTGGAACAAGCGACCGGCGAACAGATCGCCCGGCATGTCGCGCAGCGCTACTCCGGACGAATCTACGATTTCTGCTGCGGCATCGGCGGCGACAGCCTGGCCCTCGCCGAACGGGGCGAAGTCATCGCCGTCGATTACAATCCCGCGCAATGTCTCAGAACCAGATGGAACGCCGAAGCCTACGGCGTGGCCGATCGCGTGCAACCGATCTGCAGCGCCGTGGAAGATATAAGCGATCGCAGCGGCTGGTTACGGATCGACCCCGATCGCCGGCCGGGAGCAGGGCGTCGGTCGATTCGCGTGGAAGAGATGCAGCCGGCGTATGCCATACTGCTGCCGTGGATGCAGGAATTTCCCGGCGGTTCGATTAAACTCAGTCCCGCCAGCAACTTTCTGGGGAAATTCCCGGGAACCGAAATCGAACTCGTCAGTCTAAACGGCGAATGCAAGGAAGCCACGGTCTGGTTCGGAGGGCTCGCCGGCGTCGATGCGTTTCGGGCCACGGTTCTCCCGTCGGGGGAATCGATCGCCGGGCATCCGCTCTCGTATCGCGCGGAAATCTCGCCGCTGCTGGCGTACATCTACGATCCCGACCCGGCGGTCGTTCGCGCCGGACTGGTCGACATGCTTGCCGAGACGTTAAATCTCAAGCGGTTGGATGATGCCGAAGAATATCTCACATCGTCGCAGCCCGTCGTTTCCCCGTTCGTGCAGACGTTCGCCGTCCACGCGGAATTGCCGAACCATTTGCCCGACGTCCGGGCGCATTTTCGTTCGCATCCCTTTCGCGAAGTCGAAATTAAATGCCGGCATCTGTCGATCGATGCCTCGCGCATCCGCCGGCAACTGGAACTCAAGGGAAGCGAGCCCGGCGTGATTCTCTTCGCAAAAACGGCCGGCAAAGCCCGTGCGGTCGTTGCCAGCCGTTGGCATGCAAGAACGAATTGAGGTCGACCGCCGAGCCTGCGATTACTCTTTAAACTGGGCCTGACGGAACGAGAAGATGTCGATCGGCGTCATCAGTTCGGGACCAAAAATGCGGTCGGCGTTGCGGTACGGGAAAATATAACAGGCCACTTTGCCCGACGAAAACTCGCCGACATACACCGCGCCGTTGGCCGGCGTATCGGCTCCCACGTTCGGCAGGGCGATGCGGCCGGAGACCATGGCGTACTGCGGCTCAGCCTTGGGATCGACGTTGAAATCGCTCGCCAGGTTGGCAAAATAGAATTGCGTAAACTTGCCCACCTTGTTATTGATCACTGCTCCCGACAAACGTCCGGTCAGTAAATCGAGCACGAACACGCCGTCGACGGTTTCGGGAATCGTGACCGGGCAGGTCATCATCGCGAACCGATCGTTCCGGTCCGAAACCGCCGCGAGCGCCCGTTCGTGAGGCCAGAACGAAGCGATCCCCAAACCCATCAACAGGCCGAGCGTCAACCAGACGAATTTTCCATTCAATTGATTCGGAATCACGGATTGCTCCTTATGCGAGAGATTTGAGATCGGGTGCTGTCAACAGCGAATGCGTTGCCGCCGAGATGTTGTGGAGTTTCTTCGCTCTTCTCCATCTTTTCATACTTTATCCAGAGATTTTCATTTCGGCTAGTCCCAATTCCAGCCGAACGCCAATCCATTGAACAGCCTTCGTTCTGACTCATCCTTCATCCTTCATCCTTCTCTTCCCCCCCGCTTGTCTTTCCACCCCGGCACGATTATTCTGAAGTCCACCTGTCCCCACCCTTCGACCACAACTCGATTATTCTCGTGAGGCACTCATGGAAACGACCAACGGCAAACTCGAACGTAAACTCCGGATGGCTCTCGTCGGCGGCGGACAAGGCGCCTTTATCGGCCGCGTACACGTGACGGCGGCCATTCTCGACAACCGCGCCGAACTCGTCGCCGGGGCATTGTCGTCCGATCCCGCGAAAGCGAAAGCATCGGCCCCATCGTACGATATCCCCGCCGCGCGGGCCTACGGCTCGTATCAGGAACTGATCGACGGCGAACTGAAACTCCCCGCCGACCAGCGCGTCGATTTCATCACCGTGGCGACGCCGAATCATACGCACTTTCCCATTGCCAAAGCCGCTCTCGAAGCGGGGTTTAACGTCATCTGCGATAAGCCTATGACGTTCGATCTCGCGCAGGCCGAGGAACTCGCCAAACTCGTCGAGAAGTCGGGCGCGGTCTTCGCCCTCACGCACAACTACACTGGCTATCCGCTGGTCAGGCATGTGCGGCAGATGATCCGCGACGGTGAACTGGGCGAAATTCAAGCCTTCCGCTCGAATTATCTGCAAGGCTGGCTTCGCAGCCGATTGGAGCAGGAAGGACAAAAGCAAGCGGCATGGCGGACCGACCCGGCGAAATCGGGAGCCGCCGGCGGCTTCGGCGATATCGGCACCCACGCCTACAATCTCGCCCGCTATATGACCGGCCTGCTGCCGTCGCAGATTTCGTGTTCTCTCAAAATTTTCGAAGAAGGCAGGCAGCTCGACGACTACGGCCACGCCGTCATTCGCTTCGACAATGGAGCACTCGGCACCGTCACCGCCAGCCAGATTTCGCACGGCCACGAGAACGATTTATTCATCGACGTCGACGGCACGAAGGGTTCGCTGAGCTGGCGTCAGGAAGAGCCGAATTCGATGATGCTCCGCCGCAACGGCCAACCGCATGCCCTCTACACTCGCGACCCGAACGCCCCGTTCCTCAACGACAGCGGCAAAGCCGCCTGCCGTTTACCCTCCGGCCACCCCGAAGCGTTCTTCGAAGCCTTCGCAAACATTTACCGCTCGGCGTACGACAGCATCATCGCCCGAGCGACCGGCGAAAAATTCGAAACCCGCGATACGATTTACCCCAACGTCTACGATGGCGTCGACGGCATGCATTTCATCCAGCAATCGGTCGCCAGCAGCAAAGAAAACGGAGCCTGGTTACCGCTAAAACACGCAGCCGCGCGAAGATAGCTCCGTTCGTTTAGCCGCGACGCAATGCGGAGCACTAGCCCGAATAAAACGCATTCTCCGACAACCCCGAAAGCGTCGCGACAATCCCAAACAGACTGGAATCATGCCCCGCGCAACCGCAGACCCTAGAGATGAACCCCCACGATCGGACGAACGGTCGCTCGACATGGGAATTCATTGATCCATCGAAGGGAAAATATATGAACTGCCCAAAATGCGCGAGCGAAATGGTGAAAGGATATTCCTGCGCCAACAGTTCCCTGTCGTGGATCGACGCCGAAAAATTCCATTCGTTCGCGTTTCGAGACAAAGATTTGGCAGAATCGGGATTGAAGAATCTTTTTCCGTGGAAGGGAGAATACTTCGAGGCGTTCAACTGCTTCGATTGTAAAATTGTGACGATCGATTACTCGAAAAAATACGATCGCAAGACCATTGAATCATCGCTTTCGAGCGATTGACGAGATCCCCATAGACATGTCCTCGTTCCTAAGCTCCTGCTTGGGAACGCATACCCGCGAAGCTCCTGCTTCGCTGAGCGTTCAGAAATGACCCGCGTCGATTCACAAAAAATGAACTGGCAGATCGACCCTTGATGACGAACGGGAAGCGGAGCATCCAAGACTTGCGTTCCCAAGCGGGAGCTTGGGAACGAGATGAAAGATCGCCGCTTTCCTCAAACGTTCGGACACGAAGAAACATGAATCTACCGGCATCGCAGGTATCTGAAATGCGTTCTGCGATTGAGCTACTGCTTGAGCACACGTCAGCATTCATCGAATCCTGTCCAGATGATCCAATCAAAGGGTCAATTCTCGACCAAGACCTCACATCCGCGTCGCGACCGGAGTCGATTATCACAGCCCTTTCGTTTGGAGACTTGGCTCTTGAGTTCGCGGCGGATCATTTGTCCGCTCTTTCTAGGTTGCTTTCCGAGCCTGTCGACACAATGGCGTGCTTTACCTGCATTCGTTCAATGCTGGAAATGACGGCAGTTGGTGCCTGGGTACTTGATCCTGCGCTAACAAGCCACGACCGAATTGCGCGTGTATTCGCAATCCGATTTGAGGCGATTGACCAGCAACTGAAGTACGGGCGCTGTATTTCAGTCGACCCTCAAGAAATCCAGTCGCTCGAGGCACGGCTTCTGAACATCGAGAATGAGGCGATCAGCTTGGGCCATAAAAAATTGCGAAACAAAAAGGGTTCAATGATTGGCATCGGCGTTCTGATGCCAAGTGCAACTGATATGATTCGTGACATGCTTAACCTCGAATGGCTATACCGCCTTCTTTCGGGCGTTGCACACGGCCATCATTGGGCAATCGTTCCATTGGGGTTTCAGGACGCGAAAAGCGCCGGCCCAATGTCTGTTGGTGGTATTTCCGTGACGCCATACGAGAAGAAGGTCTATGTGAATGGACTCGCGCTTGTAGGCAGGGCGATTGCACGCTAAATCACTTGCCGAACAGCACTTTCGCTAGGTACG
>JBBECD010000112.1:22548-28414 GCA_040881995.1 Planctomycetaceae bacterium | reverse complement strand
TACGTACCTAGCGAAAGTGCTGTTCGGCAAGTGATTTAGCGTGCAATCGCCCTGTTACCGGTGCCGGGAGCTCCCAAAAGGCAGATGAAACTTTTTTCTTCGTCTGCTACCGCGTTCTCCAGACCCTCTTCGGCGTTGAGCGAAATCCATTCGCCGCTGGGAACGATTTTGGCCGTCAACACTCGGCCAGCCTTCTGAAATGCGTCCAGAATCTGTGAAATCGTGGGGTCAGCGGATTTGGGCGGCTCATTGTTAGCGACCGTTGATGGGTTGCGATAAGTGATTGCCGTGTTGTCAGAGGTTGCCATGGTCGGCATGGTCGTCAGTTCTTCCGTCTGTTTCCGATTCCACATTAACCGCTTCATTATGAGAGTCGCGACTTCTTCGATCGGACGTTCGAATGCGGAAACGGAAATATCGGTCGAGAATATTCCTGGCGGCAAGGCATCGCTATTATCGACACGAACTAACATGAGCATGTCGTCGTTTTTGCTCTTGATCAGTTGTCGAATCGCTCGCCATTCCAGCCCACACCATTCCTTTTCGTTATATTCCTTGCAAATGAATACCACGTCTAATTCGGTCTTGTGGAGATAAATATCCTGCAGATATGTGTCCGAGTTTGGACGAGCGAGTACGTGTTCGTACCACTTGTCGTAAAAGACTTCGTCGTAGCTCAAATGACCAGCAAGGGATTGTGCAATTCCTTCTACGAATGTGCGATGCTCGCCTGGAAAGGATACGGCTATTGCAAACTTTTTGTACATTCACAGGCCTCAGATTAAACTGTGCACGAGCGGAACTGCCATGACGTCGCACAACAAATCCGATTTTTCGGTGGCGTCGCGTCGGAATTATACTGCATTCGTGTGCAGAGTTCACGCCAAGTGCCACGGGCAAGCTTCGCTTCCGACTGTAATAAGACGTCTATCCCTATCAACCTCACATCACGATAACAGACTCTTCGTGTGGCACTGGCTCCGGCCAGTGTGTCTTTGGTTTTCTTGCCTTTCCATCCAACAACTCGGGGGGCGTGAAGACCTCGTCGTTGGAGAGTTTCGCGATGCACGTCAGTACGTCCGGGCTGCGGCCGCGCAGCGTAAAACCAACCCGCCGCTCATACGGCCTCCTCCTCGTCCGGGCCGTCAGCGCCCGTCAATTCGCGCTCGATCTGCTCGATGCTGGGCAGGCTGGTTTGCAGTTCCGGCGGCAAGGAATCCAGCAACTTGAATTCGGCAACGCCCATCGGCTGTGTTCTGTCGCCCAGGGCGTATTCGGCCACGATCTTGTTTTTGCTCTTGCACAGAAGCAGGCCGATGGTCGGATTGTCGTGCTCGCTCCTAACCTGGCGATCCACGGCGGTCAGGTAAAAACCCAACTGCCCCAGATGTTCCGGCTTGAACTTGCCCCCCTTAAGCTCAATCACCACATAGCAACGCAGCTTGAGGTGATAGAATAACAGGTCAATGAAGAATTCGTCACCGCCGACATCGAGCAGCACCTGTCGCCCGACAAAGGCAAAGCCCGCGCCCAATTCCAGCAGAAACTCGGCGACGTGCTGGGTCAGCGCGTCTTCGATGGAGCGTTCCTGCGCCTCGTCGGTGAGGCCGAGAAAGTCGAATCGGTACGGGTCTTTCAGCGATTCGCGGGCCAGATCGGACTGCGGCCCGGGCAGCGTGGCCGGAAAGTTGGTGACGGCCTTGCCGCTGCGTTCCAGCAACCGGGTCTCAATCTGCATCACCAAGACATTGCGCGACCAGCCATGCTCGATGGCCTTGGCCGCATACCAGCGGCGGGTTTCGGGGCCGGGTAGCTTGTCCAAAAGCACCGCGTTGTGTCCCCACGGTAATTGTGCAACAGCTTGTTGCACAAATTCAGGATCCGGCCACGCCTCGGCGAAGGCGCGCATATACTTGAGGTTCCGGGGCGAAAACCCTTTCATTTCCGGGAACGCCGCACGCAAGTCTCGCGACAGCCGTTCGATGACCTTCGAGCCCCAGCCCTGCAGGGCCTGCCGCGCCAAGATATCGCGTCCCATTTGCCAGTAGAGCAGCACCAGTTCGCGATTGACCGCTAGCGTCGCGCGTTGCCGAGCGCCGTGAATGCGGGCTTTCAGTTCGGCCAGCCAGTCGTCGTAGCCTTCGGACGGCGCGGTCAGGCGGATCGGTTTGTCACTCATACCGCCTCCTTCGGGGCGTCGCAAAGCGAGGCCGCGGCCAGCTCGCACATCGTCATCGACGGGTAGACGTTCGTCGGCGTAAAGATCTCGTGCTTGCCAAGCTGGGCGAAGAGCGAACCCTGCGCGCTGAAGGTCGACGAAAGCGTGAGGGTGTCGAGGCGGAAGTCGCGCCGCTGGAACTTGCCCTTCCCCAGGTAACCCCACTCGGCAAAGGTGATCGGCTGGCCGTCGTGGGCGAGCATCGTCATGGCGTCGCCATGCACGAGGTTCTGCGACAGCACGTAGAACGCGGCGCGATAGAGTTCGTCCGACTCGTCCAGATTCAAGTACTCGGCGAGGATCTCCAGCACGTTCGCACGGCACACGGCGATATTGTCCGCCAGCAGCTCGATGCCGTACATGCACATCAGCGCGAGCAGCGCATAGTGCCGCCGCTCGAAGTCGGACTTGCCGTATTTGAGTTCCACGGCGGCGAGCTTGCGCCTTAGGATCTGGATGAGGAAGTTGCCGCTCCCGCAGGCCGGCTCGAGGAAGCGGGAATCGATGCGCTCGGTCTCGTCCTTCACAAGGTCGAGCATCGCCTCGACCATCCACGCCGGGGTGAAGACCTCCCCGTGGTCAGCGACTCGTTGTTTCGACTTGAAGAAGTTCATGGGCTATCGCATTCGGAGAGAGCTCTGCGCCGGTTGGTCGGGGTGTATCCCCAAGGGAGTATGTCGTGGCGAGGTGACTGCGTTCATGTCGGTGACTCGGTTCGCGACCGGGAGTTGTTTGCGACAATTGAACAGTGCTATGATTTGAACCGGATGCTAATAATCCGTCAAGTCGCTCATCGAAAATCGCCGGCGACACCCACATCGATTTCGGACGCGGCATCGATCCTATTCCCAAACAACGCTCCCCTTCCGAAACGGCAATCCATTTCTCAAACACGGATCCCATTTCCCAACACCGAACCGACACGATGCGAAGCATCAACGCCTTTATAGGCGCATGGTTGCGCGGAGCGGGTCGGCACCAGGCCGAGGCCATCGCCGGGCGTCTTTTTGAACCCCGTATCCCGGTCCCCGTATCCCGGTCCCCGTATCCCGGTCCCCGAACCCCGGTCCCCGAAAGCGTCCCCACTCGCGTCTTTCTCCCAAAGTGTTGTTTACAATTGTGCGGAGATGGGCGCAAAGTGGTGCTTTTGCGCTCGCGAGTGGCGCTTTTGAACGCGCGAGTGGCACTTTTGCGCGCGTTTAGTGCGCGCAAAATGCATATCAAAACAACTTTTTGCGGCGATGTTTGCTATCCGGGAATTCCCATTCTCTCCATATTCCAGTGCGTGTTGTTGGGGAATCGCCGTGTTTGGCATCGGCGGGTGATTTGGGGTTGCCTGGTTTGCCTCGGCTTCCTGGATTGGTGGCTTGAGAGGCACTTCATCGACAAAAGTCGCCGGTTTACATGCACGAGGTGACATGCGTGCGCAGCGCGCAATTTCGACCACCGGCGAGGCATTCGTAAGGGCTGACGGCATCATGAGTTCGATATCAGACACGACGTCGATTCCGACGCGATTTTTTGCGCTCAAATGCGCGCAAAGCATCGGTTTTCATCGTTTTTTGTGGTTTTTCGTCATTTCTGCGGTCCGAAGGCGCCCTCATCCGGCCTTCGGTCCCCTTCTCCCGGGGGGAGAAGGGGTTACGTCGTGCGCACAGTGCACGCGATGCGCATTTTTGCTCGATTTTCGCCCCGCGATTTTCAAACTCCTTGTTTCACGTGAAACGAGGCTTGGTTGTGGGGGATGAGGGGCGGTTTCACGTGAAATGCTGGCTGAAGGAGTGCTCGGTTGAACTCAGGGAGCTTACGCTCTCGGCTCGCTGGCTATTCATGGGTTCCAACCGCGGAAAATCGCCCGGCGCAGCGGATTATCGCGGCCGGTGAAGAGTTCGTCGTCGGGGGGAACTTCCAATGCGGTGGCCATCATGTGGAACTTGGCGTCGATCTCATCGGCGTAATGCACCAGCAGGGCTTCGGGGGTATGCGGGGCGATGGGCGAGCCCCACTCGGGGAGGTTCTGGTGGGCCACGATGATGTGTTCCAGCCGGAGCAAAATTTCGGGATCGAATTCGTCGATCGTGCGGGCTTTCTCGCGGACCAGGTCGCGGCCCAGAATGATGTGGCCGATCAGTTTTCCCGGTGCCGAATACGTCGTCTGCTGCGGTTGGCAGTCGAGTTCCTGCACTTTGCCGACGTCGTGCAGAATCGCCCCGGCGACGACCAGCGACTTCGACAGCGGGGGCTGCATCAGGCGATAATACTCGCCGTATTTATCGGCGAGATATGCCGCCGTGCGGGTGACGGAGAGAACGTGCTCCAGGTAGCCGCCGGTGAAGGTGTGGTGATTTCGCGTGGCGGCGGGGAGACGTTGAATCAACTCGGCGTGGTCGTTCAGCAGGTCGACGACCAGCGTTCTCAACGGCGGATCGCTGATCTGTTCCTGGGCGATGCCGACCAGTTCGGCGAACATCTGCGAAATGTCGAACCGGCTGGCGGGAAAGAAATCGAGCGGCGAAAACCCGTCGGCGGCGTCGGTCTCCTCGACCGCGCGGATGTTGGCCAGTTCCAACTGCGGGCCGTATTGCGTTTCACCGTAACGGGCCCGCAATTTGAAGAACTGTCCAGTCTTCCAGTTTTGTTCGCACTCGGGGAACCAGACGGTATCGTGCCAAATCATGACGGCTGCCGTCCGCCGGGCGTCGCGAAACTGCAAGCGGAAGTACGGTTTCGATTCGCGGGTTCGGCCCGATTCCTTCTGCGTGAGCAAGGCGAAGCAATCGGCGAGTTCGCCTTCTTCGATGTCGCCGAGTTTGATCAATGGAATGTCTTGTGCCATAGCGTTTTCCCTTATCGGCCTGATTTCCGCATCAGACCTTTGCCACTGCCGCGCCGATCTGCCGGAGGCTGATTCTGCCAAATTTGTGTACGCCTGCACCAATTATGGTGATGGTCGGCTGAACTTCGCAAGCGAGGCATCCCTTGTCGTGCATCCGATGAACAGGCAAAAATTGGAAATCGACGAAAACTCCCCTCTTTTTTTACAGGAGAGATTGTTATAATTCTTCACGTCAGCGATGACGTAACCGATACTTGATGTAACCAGAATGAGTTCAATTGTTACGGGCGCGATGGTGGCAAACCTCGCAAACGCTTCACGTATGTGGAACCATCCACGCCATTGAAATCGAGGAGATCGAACCGAAATGACTGTCCAACTGACTGAAAAAGCTGTGGGTGAGATCAAACGTGTGATCCAGGAACAGAACATGCCCGAAGGCACACTGTTACGCGTCGGCGTCGCCGGCGGCGGTTGCAGCGGCTTTCAGTACAGCCTCGGTTTCGATCAAAGCACCGACGAAACCAAGGACTTCGTGACCGAACAGCACGGCATCCAGGTCGCCGTCGATAAGAAAAGCGGACTGTATCTCGACGGCACGGTCGTCGATTTCTACGAAGGGCTCGACAAACGGGGCTTCACCTTCGAGAACCCCAACGCGGTGAAAAGCTGCGGTTGCGGCAGCAGCTTCTCGGCGTAACGTCGATCCCGTATCAAATTTACCGACCCCTCGTCACATCACAAGGACGAGGGGTTTTTTCGTTGATTCGCAAAAGCTGTTCGTGCCTTTCGTGTCGTTCGTGGTCAGCAAA
>JBBECD010000112.1:0-22538 GCA_040881995.1 Planctomycetaceae bacterium | reverse complement strand
CCACGAACAGGATGCCAGATGAGCAAAAGACTTCACACTCGATAATGGATTCTTAAATGATTTTTCAATTTTTTCCATCTGAAGTTCAACCGGAATGATATCCGCATATCGCATTTGACTTTCCACACCCGTTGCCTTTCCATCACACCGTTGGCGGGGTTAACATAGGGAAACCCCGATCGGAGAAATCAACGTCCTTCGTCACTGAGGTGGAAAATGCGACAACGTCGTGCCCTATTCTTTGCCATCGTGCTAACACTCCCCAGTGGTTTATTCGCCGACGAAAAACCGCTCCCCAGCGTTCCCGAGGGGTTCACGATCGAACGGGTTGCCGGGTATCCGTTGGTCGAGCACCCGATGCTCGCCAATTTCGACGACCGCGGGCGGTTGTTCATCGCCGAGAGCGCGGGGAAAAATCTTCCCGCCGCCGAATTGCTCACCGAGTTCCCCAACTTCATCCGCATGTTGGAAGACACCGACGGCGACGGCGTGTTCGACAAAAGCACGATCTTCGCCGACCGCATGACGTTCCCGATGGGGGCTTTGTGGTATCGCGGTGCGTTGTACGTCGCCTCGCCGCCGAACATCTGGAGGCTTGAAGATACCGATGATGACGGCGTCGCCGACCATCGCGAGGTGATCGTCACCAAATTCGGTTTCACCGGCAACGCCGCCGATGTGCATGGTTGTTTTCTCGGTCCCGAGGGGCGCATTTATTGGGTCGAAGGCCGGCATGGGCACGAGTTCAAAGACGACGAGGGAACCATCACCAGCAAAGGACTCGGCGCCCGTATCTTCTCGTGCAAGACCGACGGCAGCGACGTGCAAATCTACTGCGGCGGCGGGATGGATAACCCCGTCGAAATCGATTTCACTCCGGAGGGAGAAATTTTCGGCACGGTCAACATTCTGCTCACGAACCCGCGCGTCGATTGCCTGATGCACTGGGTCGAAGGAGGGGCGTATCCGCATTACGATATCGCCGTCAACGAGTTCAAACGGACGGGCGATCTCTTGCAGCCGATGACGAAAATGGGCCACGTCGCCGTCTCGGGGATGATGTTTTACCGTTCGCCGCATTTCGGACCGGAGTATCAGCAGAACGTGTTCACCTGCCTGTTCAATACGCACAAAGTGGTCCGTTCGAAGGTCGAACGCAGCGGTGCGACGTTCGTCACGCAGGAAGAAGATTTTCTCGTGTCGAGCGATTCCGATTTTCATCCGACCGACGTGCTCGAAGACGCCGACGGCAGCCTGCTGGTCATCGACACTGGCGGATGGTTCCGCATCGGCTGCCCGGTGTCGGAAGTCGCCAAGCCGGAGTTCAAAGGTGCGATCTATCGCATCCGCAAGATCGATGGCCCTGTGCTGGACGACCCCCGTGGCATCAAACTCGGTCTTTCGTCGCTTTCGACGGACAAGTTGATCGAGTTGCTGGATGACGAACGACCTGCGGTGCGTAGTCAAGTTATCGATTTGGTTGCCCTAACATGGGACACGCAAATTGGTGTTCTCAAGCAAGTTATTCGCGATCCCAGGGCAAGCGTTGAAGCAAGACGAAATGCGATTTGGGCATTGTCGCGACGTTCTCACGAATGGGGCATACGCGCCCTCACCGAAGGTCTGAGCTCTGACCAAGAATCCGTGCGGCAAACCACAGTTCGAGCACTGGGAACGCAACTGCGCACAATAAAACATGCACAGACGCTGCTGTTGCTCACAAAGCATGTGACGCAGGACACCCCGGCGATTCGCCGCGATGCCGCGAATGTTCTCGGATTGGCTGGACCGGATGGGCCAGGGTATTCTGATCAGACGCGCGCAACCGCATTGGAGGCTCTCTTCGAAAGCCTGCGGAAAGCCGACGCCGATCGCATCCTCGAACACGCCTTGATCTGGGCGGTCATCCGCATCAATGATCGCGAGCGGACGATTCCCTATCTGAGCGATTCGAGCCCCGTCGTCCGCCGGGCGGCACTCATCGCCCTCGACCAGATGGACGGCGGCGACCTGACGCGCGAACTCGTCTCGCCGCTGCTCGACACCGACGACCCGGCGCTTCAGCAGCAGACGCTGGCGATTATGAGCAAGCACGAAGGCTGGGCCGCCGAGACGCTCGATCTGCTCCGCACCTGGCTTGCCGAGGCCGAGTGGGACGACAGCCGTTCGGCCGTCGTCCGCGGCTTCTTGCTCGCGCAGGCCTCGCAGCCGGAGATTCAACAGCTCATCGCCGAGACGATGCAGCGCCCCGAAACCGCGCGACCCGTGAAGATGCTGCTGTGGGAAGTGATTTACCGTTCTTCGCTCGCCGAACTCCCCGCGACTTGGCTGTCGCTCATCGACGCGACGCTGCCGCAGCCCGATGCTGAATTGCAGTTGCAGGCGCTGCAAGTGATTCAAGATCGCGACCTCGCCCAGTTCGACAGTGCATTGCTGAGATTGATCACCGACCCGGCGACCGCCGATGCGGTGAAGGTCGAAGCTCTCTGTGCCGTGGCGACCCGCAGTACGAGCATTGACGACGAACAATTTGCGTTCCTTATGAATCAGTTCGGGGATGAGACTCCCCCGTTCGTGCAGATTTCCGCCGCGCGCGCTCTCTCCGACTTACCGCTGAGCGAATCTCAGTTGAAGGAGTTGACGACGCTCTTCAATCGAGCGGCGACGCTGGCGATGCCTGTGCTCCTTAAGGCGTTCACGCATTCCGATGCCGAAGAGGTCGGATTGCATCTCGTCCAGACATTGAAATCATCGAGTGCGGCGGAGAGTCTGGCTCCTGAAGAACTCGCGGGAATTTTGCGGAAATATCCCGACTCGGTGCAAACCGCCGCCGCGGAACTGCTCAAATCGCTCGGCGTCGATCTCGCCGCTCAGCGCGAGCAGATGGCGGCATTGTTGCCGCAAGTCGCCGAAGGGAATGCCGAAGCGGGCAAGAACGTTTTCTTCAGTAAGAAAGCGGCGTGCGGAAGTTGTCATCGCGTGGCCGCCGAGGGAGGCCGGGTCGGGCCCGACCTGACGAAGATCGGCGGCATTCGCCAGACCCCCGACCTGCTCGAAGCGGTCGTGTTGCCGAGCGCAACGTTCGCCCGCGAATACCGGCCCTATCTGGTTCTTACGACCGAAGGCCTCGTCCACACCGGCGTGATCAGCCAGCAAGCCGCCGACTCGGTAACGCTGCGGACGGCCGACTTGAAGGAGCTGCGCATTCTTCGCGACGAGATCGACGAGATGAAAGAATCGCCGACGTCGATCATGCCCAAGGGATTCGACAAGCTGCTGACATATCAAGAACTCGCCGACCTGTTGGCGTATATGAGAACGTTGAAGTAACGCGGCGTTCACGGGAACCCGAAGCGTAAGTTTTTGGAATTGCGCAATTTGAATCGAGAACTATGCCTGAACCGAGCCGTTTCATTCATCATCCGTCGCTCCTCGTGGGTCGCTCGCGAAAACATGTCCCTTCATACTTAGGGAATCTGGTTGCGCGACAGGCTTTTCCGGCGCGCAACCAGATCGGGTTATTGGCACCTTTTTCAGAGCGATTTCGGGAATCAAACGGTGTTTGGAAACGGAATTGGGGCGCATCGCGGCATTTTTTATAGTTAGGTGTGTGATTAGTTGTGATCCGTTACTATATAGTCTCTTCCGTTTCCTAGTGTCTAATGCTGAATCTAGGAAATGTCGAATTACTAGAAACTTTCAATCGTCTAGGAGTACCAGCCGTGAAGAAAACGCTTACGCTTGGCCTGTGTCTGTCGGCGGCATTATTGCATTCGTCCATGTGCGGTGCGCAAACCGTCACTCCACGAATTATCATTCAAGAAGAGGAACTCGAACTCCGCACCGACCTAACCCTCTTGGATGACACCGCCGGCACCGTTACGTTGACGCAAGAAGATCGCACGATCGCCGTCAAGATCGACGGCGAGGACTTCAGCGTCTTCCACACCGATCCGAAATTTCCCAAGCCGTTCTTTGCACCGGTGCGCGGACCGGGCGGGACGGTCATGACGCGGCCGATCGACGGCCTCGATGCCAAGCCCGAGGACAAACTCGACCACGTCCATCACAAGGGGATCTTTCTCGCGGTCGATGAAATCAACGGCAACCAGCACTGGGCCGAAACCAGCAAAATCGCGAATGTCTCCACGGAAATTATCCAGGAAAAGGGAAACCCTGGGGTCATCGACGTCGTCAATCAATGGCTCGATAAGGATGGCGAGCGTGTTGCCGTCACCGAGTCGACGCGCATCAAGATTTACGCGAATCGGCTGGTGACGTATGACATCACCTTCTCGGCTGGCGAAGACATGGTCGAGTTCGAAGACACCAAAGAAGGCATGTTCGGCTTCCGCATGATCGATTCGATGCGCGAATCGGTCGGCGGCAGAGTCGTGAACGCCGAGGGCTTGAAAGGGACCGCTGAAACGTGGGGAAAAACCTCGGCGTGGGTCGATTATGTGGGTGAAGTCGACGGCAAGACATTCGGCGTGACGATTATGGATCATCCGCTCAACTTCCGGCCGTCGCGGTATCACGTCCGCGACTATGGGTTGTTCTCGGTCAGCCCGTTCGGCGAAAAATCTTACACGAATGGCGATCAGCCGGCCGCCCCGGCGATCATCCCCGCCGGCGGCACGCTCCGGTTGCGATACGGCATGTATATCCACGCCGGTGACACCGAAGCCGCCGACGTCGACGGCGTCTATCGCGATTATCTCGCCGGCGACGTCCCGCAAGCCGGAAATAAAGCGGCGTCGACCGATGCCGATTCATCCGCCGTGATTCAGTCGATCGACAAATTGATCGAGGACTCGTACGAACAGGCTGGAGAAGAATTAGAACCGTCCAACGAAGAATCGGCGGTTTTCGTTGACGATTGCGATTGCGACCCGCCTCGCCGGCACCGCCGCTTTCGCCGTTGCCGCGGCTGCTGAGATTAATAATGTCGAATGTCGAAATCCGAATGATCAAAAGAGGAATGTCGAATGTAAATGGAGCGTGTTTATATTCGTTATTAGGTCATTCGTGCTTCGTCATTGATTCGACATTCGGATTTCGACATTCGGATTTCATTCGCGCAACAGCGAGATTTACACGAAAGGAGATACATCATGGTCAAAACCGCATCCACCATGTTGCCGCTGGGTACGAAACTCCCCGCGTTTTCGCTTCCCAATGTCGACGGCCGGACGATCAGCAATGCCGATGTCTCGCAGGGAAAGGGCGTGCTTGTGATTTTCATGTGCAATCACTGCCCGTTCGTGGTGCATCTGCGCAGCGCCCTCGCCGAGTTCGCGAAAGAATATCAGGCGAAGGGTCTGGCGATCGTCGGCGTCAGTTCCAACGACGCCGGCGAGTATCCGCAGGACGGGCCGGAGGCGATGAAGGCCGAAGCGAAAAGCGCGGGCTACACGTTCCCGTATCTGTTCGATGAAACGCAAGCAGCGGCGAAGGCCTTTCACGCCGCCTGCACGCCCGACTTCTTTTTGTTCGACAAGAGCTTGCATCTGGTCTATCGCGGCCAGTTCGACGATAGCCGTCCCGGCAACGGCAAGCCGATCACCGGAGCCGACCTGCGCAAAGCCTGCGACCAGGTGCTCGCCGGTCAATCGGTCCCCGCCGAACAGAAACCGAGCATCGGCTGTAACATCAAATGGAAGAGCGGGGCCGAACCCGAATACTTCACCGGTCAACCGGCGGCGGAGTAGCATCTTCCGTTTAGCCGCGACGCGAAGGCTCTGCGCAGCGGAGCGTTTCTTTCGGGTGGCATAAACGACGGCACAGTTTTCAGCCATGTGCTCGCACGCGTAAGGCATGAATCACATGCACAATGACACTGAAACCAGTGAAATAGTCCCAGCCTTGAATGCTACAGGCCGGCGACGTGGTTTCTTCGCAACTTTGAATCGGCATTACATAGCCGTCATCGTGATTTTCGAAGTGTTCATTGTGGCGTGTTTCATAGTTTGGCATGTCATGCAAAACGTGCAAGCGGAAAATACAGCAATTCGGATACTGAATGGAGATCAAGAGGTCGAGATTACAAAGATTGTTTTTTATAGTGGTATGCGACAATATGTGGTCTGTGACAATGAGGAAGTATGTGCTTATCTATCGCAGATGATGCGTCAGTCGCTGCTGTGGAAAGATCAGACGCACGGGGATTATTCTCCCTACCATATCGGCTTGACGTTCTCCAATGAGCATTTTTTCAGTTGCAGCACCGATGTGGATGCGCGGGGAATTTCCCTGTCAATTCCGTCAGCCGATCCCATCGAGCCCGGCATCCCAACGCACACCGTCTTCCTCCGCGACGATATCCCCCTCAAGGTGCAGCAGATATGGGACTTCATTTTGATGCATCGTTCAGAAAAAGATCGGGATTTGTTGATCGTGCCGAAGACGGGTGAGCCTTATATCACGCAGACGACGCGATCGTGAATGGGCATTACGGGCGTCCCATGAGTCGAAGCGGAGCATGGGTACGAGGAAAAGAATCACCCATCCGCTGCGTTCACACCTTTGACAAGGCCGCGGTCGAAATAATTCACGCCCATGCCGGCATCGATGACGATGCCTTGCGCGTTGATGCCGGACGAACGCGGGCTCAATAAAAACGCGGCGACGTTGGCGACTTCTTCCGTCTGCACGGCGCGATGCCGCAGCGTGGCCTGCTCGGCGAACAGATAACTGTCGACGTAACCCGGTATTCCCGCCGAGGCCGAAGTTTTGAGCAAACCGGGGCAAACGGCGTTAAAACGAATCTGCGAAAACTGCGAGAACGACTTCGCCAGAAAACAGACCGCCGAATCGAGGGCGGCTTTCACCGGGGCCATATAGCCGTAATTCTCGGCAGCCATCCGCGTGGTCGAAATCGAAATCGTCACCACGCTGCCATGCTCGGGGTTAAGGAGTTCCTTGAGCGCATTCGACAGGGCGATCAGCGAAAAACACGAGATGTCGACCGCCTGCAAAAACGCCGCGCGAGGGGTCTCGTGAAACGGCAGCCAACCCGCCGAATAATCGGCGAACGCGATCGAATGCACCAGGCCGTCGATTGTGCCGACGTCGCGTTTGAGGTCGTCGCGGAGGGCATCGATCTGCGTTTGCTCGGCGACGTCACACACATAAATCGGGGCAGGGGAAAGGAGTGCCGACAGCGACTCCCGCCGGGCTTCGGAACCGACGGCGTAGACGACGTTCGCCCCCGCCTCGCGGAGCACGCAGCCGATGTGAAACGCCACGCTTTTGCGGTTCGCCACGCCGGTGACGACAATCGTCTTGCCCGTCAATTGCAGGAAATCCATGAATCAAATTCCAATCGGCCTTTTCATCGGCGCCCGTCTGCGAATATCTGCGGACCCTCATCGGTCGGCTTACGAAAACATCTGTCCGCAGATTTTCGCAGATGAGCGCAGAGGGAAAGGCAAATGAATGCGAGGGCAAAATACCATTGCCGATCACTCTGGCAGATTCATGACCTAAAAGCAACATCTGCGAACGACCGAAGACTTCGCGGTTCCATCTCGTCGAATTTCCCTTTTAATCGTAGAATGTGATACACTCATGCAGATGATGTTCGGCGGGCGGCGAATTCGTAGCGAAAGATGAACGATGCAAATCTCCTTCCTCAAAGCCCAGGCGTGTCTGTGGTTCTTCGGTCTGATCGCCATTGCAAGCGGTTGCGAACCGACGCCGCTGGATGACGATCCGCCGGCCAAGGCCGCGGAAACCTCGCCGGCGTCGACGGAGTCGCCCGAAATACAAGTGGCGGAGAAAAGCTGGGACGAGTTCGAGCAAGAGATTGGAGATCAGCACGGCCGCGTGGTTGTGGCGAATATCTGGACGAATACGTGTGCCGCCTGTCTGGCGGAGTTTCCCGCGTACGCCGAACTGTCGCGCCGCTGGCCGCAAGACGAGGTTGTATTTTACGATATCAACTGCGACTACGACGGCATTAAAGACAAGCCGCTGGCGTTTTATCGACCCCGGTTGCTCAAATTCCTCGAAGAGCATAAGTCCGATTCGCGGCACGTCGCGCTGACCGATCCCTTAATCGATTTTCTCGATAAGAACGACATTCACTCGACGCCGACTGTGTTCGTTTACGATCGATCGGGAAAACTCGTCAAACAATTCGACAACCACGAGGCGTATAAGGAAGAAGAAGAGTTTCACGCGGACGACGTCGGTGCGCTCATCGAGCGGCTGTTAGAGAAGAAATCGTAACGATTCCGTGCTGGCGATAAGGAACCTGCCGTGTTCAGTGGGAAATTGAGCCTCAAGACGCTGTCGCTGCTGTGCCGTTCGCTGAGCACGTTGCTCCATTCGGGCGTCGACGTCATCAAGGCGTTCAAGATCGCCGGCGACAAAGCCCACGATTCGCGGGCGCGCGACGCGATGCAGGAGATTCAAACGTCGCTGAAAAAAGGAAACGACATCTCGAGCAGCCTGCGGGCCGCCGGCGTGTTTCCCGACTTGATGATCGAGATGGTCGCCGTCGCCGAGCAGACCGGCTCGCTTCCCGAAATCTTGCAAAGCTTGAGCGAGCATTACGAACATCATGTCCGCCTCCGCCGCGACTTCACGACGGCGATTGCCTGGCCGGTGTTTCAATATCTCGCCGCCACGTTCGTCATCGCCGGCATGCTGTACGTCATCGGCATCATCGGGCAGACGAACAAAGAGGCGACGATGGACGTGCTCGGTTTCGGCCTGACCGGCGGCAGCGGGGCTCTGATCTGGCTGACGATCACGCTCGGGGGGCCGATTTTGGTATACGTCGCTTATCAACTGCTCGCGCGCGGTTTCGAGGGAAAAAAGATGCTCGATCCCGTTTTTTTGCGCATCCCGGTGCTGGGAGAATGCATGCGGTCGTTCGCGGTGGCGCGGTTTTCGTGGGCGTTTGCCCTGACGCAGCAGGCCGGGATGCCGATCGAAGCGAGTCTCGACTCCAGTTTCCGCGCGACGGCGAACGGGGCGTTCCTGCGTGCGATGCCCGAAGCGATCAACGACGTGTTGACCGGCGACACGCTGACCGAGGCTTTGGCCGGCACGCGCGTTTTTCCCGGCGACTGGATCGAAATGGTCAGCGTCGCCGAGGCGTCGGGAACCGTGCCGGAGATGTTGCAGCGGATGAGTCCGCAGCTCGAAGATCAGGCCCGGCGAACGTTGCGAGCGCTCGCCGCCACTTTGGGCTGGGTGATCTGGGCGATGGTCGCGGTCTTCATCATCGTGCTCGTCTTCCGCATCGCGCTGATGTACCGCGACATGCTGATGGACGCCGGACGAGCGATTTGAGGAGAGACGCGCATTCGCATTCTTTCGTTTAGCCACGACGCGGAGAGTTTCCGCAGCGGAGCGATAGCCTTGGGGGAATGACTAATGTCTAATGACGAATGTCTAAGGAAATCCCAATTCCCAATGACTAATTTTGAAATAGCATCTCGCCCGATACTCACCTTTGGGAATTAGGCATTGGGATTTCGTTAGTCATTAGGCCTTCGTCATTAGTCATTGAATAAGCACCCTCATCTCCCGTGTGAGAGCGAGAAAGACAATAGCGATCACCCGAACCGCCCCGTCACGTACGCGTTCGTTTCGCTCAAATGCGGGCGGGTGAAAATCTCGGCGGTGGGGCCGTATTCGATCATGCGGCCCAGGTACATAAACATCGTGTAATCGCTGATCCGCGACGCCTGTTGCATGTTGTGCGTGACGATCAGAATCGAATATTCCCCTTTGATTTCCTGAATCAAGTCCTCGACCTTCCCGGTGGCGATGGGGTCGAGTGCCGAGCAGGGCTCGTCGAGCAGCAGCACTTCGGGTTCGGCGGCGATGGCCCGCGCGATGCACAACCGCTGCTGCTGGCCGCCGGAGAGTCCCAGCGCGTTCTGATGCAGGCGGTCTTTCACTTCTTCCCAGAGTGCGGCGCCGCGGAGGCTGGTTTCGCAGACTTCCTCGAGGACCGCCTTGTTGCGCTCGCCGTCGATGCGCAACGGATAAACGACGTTTTCGAAGATGCTCATGGGGAACGGGTTCGGCTTCTGGAAGACCATTCCCATCCGTTTGCGGAGTTCGATGACGTCGACGCGGCGGTCGTAAATCGGATCGCCGTTAAGCCGCATCGTCCCCTGAATGCGGACGATGTCGATCAGATCGTTCATGCGGTTGACGCAGCGGAGCAGCGTCGATTTTCCGCATCCGGAGGGACCGATCATCGCGGTGACTTTGCCCTCGGGAACGCCGATGTTGATGTCGAACAGGGCTTGCCGTTCGCCGTACCAGAGGTTGAATTTTTCGACTTCGAGCACGAATTTTTCGCCGGCGACCGACTTGTGAATCTCCGGTTCGACGTACTGCCCTTTGGCGATGGCTTCCAACCGATTGGGACCGGGTTTGGGCGCGGCGGTCCCCGCGGGACCAATCGTGCCGGGGAGACCGGCGATGACGGGGCTTTTCAGAGCCTTTCCGCTGGAAAGGGTCGGCTCGCTTTTGGTCGCGCCTTGATATTCAGGCATATCGCCTCTTTCTGATGTCGCCATTCATTCAGACTAAATAAACGCGGGCGGAATTGAAAGCGATCTTTGCTTTCGCGCCGGTGAAGTCGATCAGGAAAACGGACCGCGAACGGCGCGAAAAACACGAACGGAAATAAATGGGCTGTGAATATTGCCTATCTAACTTTCATTCTTCGCCCGGATCTGAGACTGTTTTTTGAGAAGTTTGTGTCGTTCGTGGTCAGACCTAGAACTGCGAGACCCGGAAGCGGTTTCGCAGCCGGCCGCGCAGCCAGATCGCCGAGACGTTGAGCAGCGTGATCATGACGATTAACAGTAATGTCGTGGTAAAGACCATCGGCTTGGCCGCTTCGCTGTTCTGGCTTTGAAATCCGAGGTCGTAAATGTGGAATCCCAGATGCATGAAACTGCGCTCGCCGTGGAAGAACGGATACAGATGATCGACCGGCAATTCGGGAGCGAGTTTGACGGCGCCGACCAGCATCAGCGGGGCGACCTCCCCCGCGCCGCGGGCCATCGCTAAAATCGCACCCGTCATAATGCCGGGCAACGCCCGCGGCAGCACGATGCGGCGGATCGTCTGCCATTTGCTCGCACCGCAGGCGTACGATCCTTCCCGCATCGAATTCGGCACCGCGGCGAGCGCTTCTTCGGTCGCGACGATCACCACGGGAAGCGTGAGCAAAGCCAGCGTGAACGAGGCCCAGATCAAGCCCCCTTTGCCGAACGTCGGGTTGGGGAGTTTCGCCGAGAAAAACAATTCGTCGATACTCGCGCCGATGATGTAGCAGAAAAATCCGAGACCGAACACGCCGAAGACGATGCTCGGCACGCCGGCGAGATTATTGATCGAAATGCGGATCGCACTCAGGACGAGGCCCTTTTTGGCGTATTCGCGAAGGTACAGCGCCGACAGCACGCCGAAGGGAACGACGGCGAGCGACATCAGCACCGTCATCACCATCGTCCCCCAGATCGCGGGAAACACGCCCCCTTCGCTGTTCGATTCGCGGGGATCGTCGAGCAGAAATTCTTCCCAGCGCGAAACATAAATGCGGACCCGGTCGAAATATCCGATCTTGTTCGCGGGAAAAGCCCTCACGATCTCGGCGAGCGGCAGCGCGACTTCCGCGCCCTGCGCCGTCTGCAGACGGAATTCGTAGCGGTCGTTTTCCTGCCTGAGTTCATCGATTTGGGTCATGACTCGCTGCGTGTCGTAGTTCGACGCTTCTTGAATTTTCAGCATCGACTCGAGAGCCTTCGAAGCGGCCGGAGGGAGCGCGTTCACCTGCTCGCGAAGTTCGTTCTGCAGGTTTTCCCACGCCGCGTGCCGGGATGCGGCGTCTTCGTTCAATTCGGCGAGTATCCGATTTGCCGCGACGACCAGCGGAGACGCGTCGCCGAAACGTCCGGTCCATTGCGACAGTGCGGCTTGCGCGTTGGCCAGCCGTTCGTTTTCTCCCGACCATTCCAGCCGGGCGAATTCGGCTTCGTCGATCGGCGAGATCAAGTTGACGCGATGGGCCATTTCGATCTGCCGCAAGGCGAGGCGTCCTTCCTCGATCCGCGAATTGATCTCGCCGAGCTCGTGCTTTTCGAGCGAGTTGATTTCGGTTCGCCGCTCGCGCACGTCGTTGTGATAGACCTCATAAGCGGCAAACGCGCGGGAGGGATCGCTCCAGACATGCCAGACTTCGCCGACGGCGTCGGTTGCGGTTTCGGCGGAAGATTCGACGGGGTCGCCGCCGTCGTTGACGACGAAGATTTGCATTCCTTCGGCGGGGGGATATTTCTTCAGAAACGCCGCGGAGTTCTTTTGGCGGATCCGCCGGTATTCTTCGTCGACTTTCGAGAGCGCGGACTGGACGGCCTGTTGGTATTCGGCGGGAATACGGTCGGCGTTGGTTTCGAAGAATTCGAGCAGGGCTTTTAATTCCTGTTCGGACTGCGGCAGGACGCGAGTGTGCTTCACGATGAACTGCGCCGGCGTACCGAAGAAACGCCCCCATTCCATCCGTTCGATCGTCATCGCCCATTCGGGATACGTCAGGCCGTCCGGTTGGATTTCGAACGGGTAAACGTACTCGTAGTGCGTATTCGTCAGTTCGAAGTTGCCGACGCGAACCAGCATCCGCTCGGCCACGATCGTTTCGCGGTCCCCCATCCAGGTCAACGCGGCCTGCTGCGATTCCGCGGGCAGATTTTTCGTCATCGCGCGCGTCAGTTCAAACGTTTCGCGGCGCACGACTTCGCCCTGGCGGATCGAATCGTCTTGCAGATGGGCGCGGATCACCGGCGTCGGCCAGAAGGTCGTCGACCCCTGAATCAGCACCAGCACCAGCAAGCCGATGATCATCACCATGCACAACGCGAGCGCCCCTCCCGTCAGCCAGACCATCGGCTCGCCGCGGGCGATGATATTGGCCGCGGGACTCCCCCGTCGCCGGCTCTTTCGCGAGGCCGCCGGCGTCGTCGCTGGTTTTTCAGTGTTGGGAGGAACGAGTGCGGTCATGGGAGTGGTTTATCAGTTTATCTTCACAGTTTACAACTCGACGATGCGGCGGCGGAAACGAATTCTGACCAGTTCGGCGATGGTGTTTACAATAAATGTCAAAATGAACAAGCTCAGCGCCGCGAGAAACAACATGCGATAATGCGTGCTGTTGCGGACGGCTTCGGGCAACTCGACGGCGATGTTCGCCGAGAGCGTGCGAAAGCCGTTGAACACGTTCCAATCCATCACGGGGGTGTTTCCGCCGGCCATGAGCACGATCATCGTTTCGCCGACGGCTCGGCCGAGTCCGATCATCAATGCCGAGAACAGCCCGCTGGTGGCGGCGGGAACGACGATGCGAACCGCCGTCTGCCACTGCGTGGCCCCGGCTCCCAACGACGCCGATCGCAAATGTTCGGGAACGGCCGCCAACGCATCGTCGGCGATCGTGTAAATGATAGGAATGATGGCGAAGCCCATCACGAAACCGACGACGAGCGCGTTACGTTGCACGTACGTCCCGAAAAAGATGCCGCGGGGATCGAGGCCGAAGGCATTGAGCCCGAGTGCGATCAGCCATGAAGCGAGCAGGCTGACCACGCCGAGCAGGGCGAATTTCACACCGTCGATCACGATGAAGCGTTTTCCGCTCCACAGGCGGCGATGCGAACGTTCGCGCATCCAGGGATTGATCCATCGGCTGGAGATCACGCCCATCCCGATAAATGACAACGGCAGGAAGAGCAGAAACCAGCCGCCGGTGCCGGTGCCGATTTGGCCGTCGAGCCAGCGATGCATGTCGCCGGCGAACACGACGTTGTCCACGACCGGCCCGAGCAGCGTCGACACAGACATGCCGATCGGGATGCACAGCGCGATAAACGCCAGCCGCCAGCGCGCGAGAATCACGCTCCATGGCTCGGGAATCAATTGCCACAGGAAGGCGCCCGCCAGCATGCAAATCGGCAGGCAAAACGCACCGGCGATGATCGTGGAAATGACTTCTTCCACAAAGGGGGCGAACACCAGCGCGGCGAGAAAACCGAGCACGACGCTCGGCAGGCTCGCCATCAGTTCGATCGTCGGCTTCACCTTCACCCGCAGCGACGGCGTGAGAAACTCGCTCGTATAAATCGCCGCCAGTAATGCCAGCGGTGCGCCGATCAGCATCGAATACAACGTCGCTTTCAGGCTGCCGAAGATCAGCGGCATCAGTCCGAACTTCGGTTCCAAATCCTGATTGGCGCCCGACGACTGCCAGACATGTTCCTCTTCGGGATACGATTCGTACCACAGCGGTCGAAAAATCGATGTGAACGTCGCTTCGGGATGACGGGGATCGAAAGCGAACTGCACGAATCGATCGCCGGCGATTGAGATCAAACCGTCGTCCTTGGGAGTGAGCAGCAGATGCGTGATCGGCTGACGTTTTTCGCCGTTCGATGCGCCGGACGTCGGCGCGGTCGACTTCTTTACCGAATCTGCCGACAAGAGCTTTGATGCCAGTCGGCTGCCGGTCGTGGCCTGATAGATCGAGATGCGGGAATCGTCCGATCCGACGGCGAAAATCCGGCTGCGCGACGACGCCGAAAACGCCGTCACCGGCGAACCGGTCGGAGGATAAGTTTGTGCCGAGACCAGCGTGGTTTTGTCGGGAGTCGCCGCCTGTGCGTCGCGAACGCTGAACCAACTGCGGAGTTCACCCTGGGTGTCCGCCGCGATGAATGTGTTTTGTCCCAGGATGAAACCGACATGACTGAGGTGGGCCTCCGCCGCGGGCAGAAGATCGATTTCTTCGGCAGCGACGAGGCCTTTGGCAAGCCGGCGAATATTGAAGCGGCGGAGAAGACCGTCTTCCCAGATCACGAACAGTTGATCTCCCGCTCCGGTGGCGAGCAGGTGCTTCGGCAGCGAACCGTTCCGTTTCTCAATCGTCAGTGTGGCGGAATCGGACTCTTCCCACGACGTCGTCCCGGTGAGGAGATTTTCTCGTTTCGCATGCCGTCGAACGGTCAACTCACCCTCGGCCGACATGGCGGCGAGAATCAATTCGTTGCCGGGCATTGAAGCGGTGAGCAGACGCACGGGAGCGGTGAAGAATTCCATCGCTTCCCCGACCTCGACGTTTAACGTCTGAAAGCGATATTGCCCCTGCGTCGTTTTCTGCAACATGCCGACGTCGTCTTCGGTCTCGTACAGCATCATCTGCTCTGGGGCGAGCGCGCGGGCTTCGTCGGAGACATCATCAGAAGGCAGGAAATCGGTCGCAAATCCGAAATCGGCCTCACGGACCTTGCCGTCTTCGCCCGCCAGGTAATGCACCGAAAAACCGGGGACCGACGTCACCGCCGTCAGCGGCGATTCGAGTTCGAGATCTTGTTCGGTGAGCGATTGCCCGGTCTTGACTTCAAACGAAGTGACCACGCCGCGCGCATCCAGCACCCAGCCGGTGGTCTGAAACTCGTCGACGCCGAATTCCAGCACGGGGTTGGCGTCGGTTTCCGTCGCTCCAGCGGCGTCTTCCGTTCCATTGTTCGCGATCCATGCTCCGGGGACTTCGCGAATAAAACCGAGGTGCGCGGGGAGGAAAAGCGGAATCACCACCCACAGCAAAAACACGAAGACTGTCGAAACCGCGACAATTGTGCCGATGCCGCCGACCGTGATCAAAACACGGGACACGGTATCCCCCAACGCAACCGCCCATCGTGTCCGGCGTTGCCGAGAGCGTCCGGTGAACGGCTTTTGATCCGTCATCAAACAATCCTTAAAGGGAAATCGCGATTTCCCTTTTGCCTCAACGTTTCTCTCTGATCAGCGCCGTTACTTTTTGGTCTTGGTTTTCTTTTTGACGGCGCCGGCCGCGATGCCGACCCGCGACAACGCCTTTTCCGCGACCGCGGCGGTGACGGGAATGTAGCCGTCTTTCACGACCCCCTGCTGACCTTGCTTGCTGAAGACGTATTTCAGAAATTCGCGACGCAATGGATCGAGTTTGCTGTTCGGTTTGTAGTTCACGCTCAGAATCAAACCGCGGGCCAGCGGGTAGGTGCCGTTATAGGCGTTTTCGGATTCGGGTTCGATGAACTCGCCCCCTTCCTTGTTGGACAAGGGGAGCGCCCGTACGTCGGCCGTCCTGTAACCGATGCCGCTGTAACCGATGGCGAACTTGTCGGCCGTGACCGCTTGAATCACCGCCGAACTACCGGCCTGTTCCTTGACGGAATCCTTGAAGTCTCCCTTTCCCAAGGCATGCTCTTTGAAATAACCGTAAGTTCCCGAAGCGGAGTTTCGACCGTACAGACTGATCGGGGCGTTGGCCCAGTCGCCTTTCAAGCCGAGTTCGCCCCACATCGACAGATCGTCCGCGTATCCGAGGTTGCGATTCTTGGAGAAAATGGCGTCGACCTGCGGCAGAGACATCCCTTCGATGGGGTTGTCCTTATTCACATATACCGCAAGCAGGTCGATGCTGGTCGCGACCGTCACCGGTTCGTAACCGAATTTTTTCTGGAACGCGTCGATTTCATCTTTCTTCCAATCCCGGCTCATCGGGCCGAACAGGGCGGTTCCTTCGATAAGGGCCGTCGGAGCGGTCGCCGATCCTTTCCCTTCGATTTCCACTTTGACGTTGGGGTAAAACTTGTTGAAGCCCTCGGCCCAGATCGTCATCAGATTGTTCATGGTGTCGGAACCGACGCTCTTGATCGTCCCCGAGACACCCGTCGCGGGTTTGTACGTGGGGAGGTTGGGGTCGACCACGACTTGGCCGCTGACTTCACTTGTTCCCCACATCCAGCCGACGACCAGTAGTCCGATTCCCAGCATCCGCAGTGTGGCAGTCATTCTCTGCTCCTTCGTTCATGATATGCCGATTATATTCGGCTCGATCTCTCGGCCTCGGCGCGAACCGCAACAACCGGTCGGTCGACCCGTCGGGTTCAAAACGCTGCGCCCTGCTCCTCATTCAACGTCTCTCTGCGCTAAAGTAAATACCGGTTGTGTTAAGAAATTGTTAAGACAAAGCGTGCTCTCGAAGAAATCGGGGAGAAATTGGAATGAAAGAATCGTCGTTTGTGCGAGCGTAACGCATTCGCAAAAGCAATGCACCGGGCACCGAGATGGGCTTGGAATTGTAAGCCACAAATCCATAAGGACTTACATAAGATTGCCGAGAACGCGAGATCGGCGACGAACACAACCGAGGAACCGCGATAGATGGCGAAATGCCGATGCATCCAGTTGACGCGAAGGATATTCGAATGCGCGTCCGCTCACTCGTCAAACTGGGCGACGAATTCGGAGTTGCCGAGCAAGAGGACGTCTCCTGCTTTGAGGCGGCAGCATTCGATGAGGCTGCCGTTCACAACCGTGCCGTTCTTGGAGTGCAGATCCTTGACGACGACGGCACCGTCTTCTTGTTCGAATCGGCATTGCAGCCGGCTGACCAGCGGATCGAGCACTTGAATATCAGCCGTCTTGCTGCGCCCCAGCGTCACCGGCAACCGCGACGACGAAATCACCAGTTGCGGAAACTCGGTATTCGGGCTGATCAGGCGAATGTGACTTGAACTCATGGGACGGCTCCACAACATCGGCGAGTCGAAGAATCGGCGGGTTTCCAGCGTCGTTCATCACGTCACATGCGAGAGATCGTCTCGAGGGATGGCGAAGAACAATAAGGGAAAACGGGAAAGAGATTCGACGGGGAATCGGCAGGATCGATGGCAGTGTTTCAGGTGGGTGGGCGCAGGTTTGGATGCCGAGTCACGGCATCGTCCCCTCTTGAAAAACAGGCCGTGCTTCGTGCACCGGCGAACGGAAGTTGGGAAATGAGAATCACTCCCCGGGATGGTTGAGATCCGCGCGGCCAGGGATCGGGCCGCTGGCCCACAACCGATCAACATCGACTCATGATACCAAACCCGTGCCGAAATTCAATTCTGAGAGGCTATCCGGAAAGTTGGCTCGGACACAATTCGTGGTATCGAGGCGGTGCAATGGGCACAACATCTCGTAGCACTGCCAACATTTCCGGATAGATTCTGAGAAGGAATCGTATTCGTCTCGGGAGATTTCTGAGACGCGGGACGATTCTCGTTCAGGCGATGTAACGGCATGGGCTTTGAGGCGATTTTATGCGGAGCCCGCGGCGATTTCGGTCAACAGGGCCGTTGTCGCCGTCAATTCCTGCGTCAGTCCCTCGACCAGCGTCGTCGCCTGCCGACCGGGGAGGACTTCCCAGGTGTAGGTTTCGACTTCCAGATGCGGGGCGTAATCCAGCTTCGCGATGGTCTTTAACGCGGTAATCAGGTCGCCCCGGGTCGTTTCCAGCGGTCCCAATCGCTCGGCGTTGACGGGGACGTGAAAGTGAATTCGCCATGTCACCGCCTTGTGCCACGGTGCCGATTGCGATTCGAGATCCCACAAGTCGTCCGAGAGATCCTCCGCCCGCAGAATTTCACCCGAGGGCAAACGGCCCATCGTTTGATGCAGATACCGCGGCTCGATGTAACGTTCCAGCGCCTCTCGGCCGGCGGCGTTTTCTCCCGGCCGCGACAACTGCAAGGCACAGGTGATATGGACTTTGTTGATGCGAATGCCCGCCTCATCCAGCGACATAATCGACTTCGCGACGTCTTCAAACTCGACCGACTGATGACAGACGTCGTAACAGACGCCGATGTGCCGGCGGACGATCGCCTCGCAGTCCCGCGCGGCGGCACGCTTCCATAATTGGCCGAAGAATTGCAGCACATCGTCGGTACGTTCGAGGACGCAGAACGGTTCGGGTTCGATCGCCAGGCGAATGCAGCAACCGGTTTCGTCGTGCAGGTCGTTGAGTCCGTGCGTTAAAGTGATGAGTTGATCGAGACACCGCGGCACAAAATCATCGGGCTGTGCGAACAGTTTGCTGCCGAGCGGGACGGTCGAGATCGACCCCTCGGTCCCCGGCGGCAAGAGGTCGGCGAGCACGCCCGCGCACCCGAGTGTGTATTCGCATCGTGAATCCTGCGTCCAATCGGGGAGATAAACCTGTTCTTTGACCCGGACGCTATGGAAATCGCCGAAGGGAAAGGCGTTGAGCGTGTAACAGGCGAGCCGATGTTTCGCCAGGTCGTCGCGGAGCCGTTCTCGCTTCCGCGGCTGTGCTTTCAGCTCTTCGATCACGGGTGCCGCCAGCCAGAGCCCGGCGGCCAGCGGTTTGCCGAAGCGCGTTTGCACGGGGAGGGTGAAATTGTTAAGCCCCGCGAGAACCTCATCGACGCTGCGTCCCGGATGGACGTTGGTGCAATAACTGAGCGGCAAAGTGCTGAGCGTCATAAGCGAAACGGGTTTCTCGTGGAGTTTGCGATCAAAGTTAATACGAACAATCATGGGGCGTGCTATGGATTGTGCCAAGAATCACGCCAAAAGCCTATCCAAAAGGCGTGCCAATTCATGTGCCAAGAAAAACAGATCGCCGTCTTAAATCATTTTGGCACGGTTGTTTGCGTGGACAAAACATCGGTCAATTCAGCGACAAAAACATTGGTCAATTCGATTGCCAAGATGATCACGCTGTTTTGGCGAAACTTCGTCTTCGGCGAGGTGTTCAATACTCATCGCCGCTGCTCTTTTACCAAGATTGGTTGACCCGCCCGCGCGATGGTATCCATACTGTCTGAAACAAGTCTCGAAGATCGGTCCCGCCCAGGAGGTTCTCAACTTCGTGTCGTCCGTCGAATCGTCCCTTTCTCAATATCTGCGCGATCCGGATGTGCAGTTGATGCTGCGCGTCAGGCAGGGGGACGATGCGGCGTTTACGCAGTTGGTCGCGAACTATCAAGACCGCTTGATTTCGGTGCTGTATCATCTCGTCCGCGACCCAGAGGCCGCCGAAGATTTGGCACAGGAGGTCTTTCTTCGCATTTACCGCAATCGCGAACGCTACGAACCGAAGGCCCGCTTCGTCACCTGGATTTTCCGCATTGCCAACAATCTCGCCAGCAACGCCCGCCGCAATAAAGGAAGACGTAAAGAAGTTTCGCTGTCGCAACCCAAACCGGGGAGCGAGACCTCGGGGACGTACAGCCGCATTCTGGCGGACAAGTCGGCGTTGATGCCGGTCCGCATGGCCGACCGTCAGGAAGTGCGTCTTTTGGTTCAAAACGCCCTCGATGCCTTAAACGATCGCCAACGCCTCGCCGTCCTGCTGCACAAATTTGAAAATATGAGTTACGCCGATATCGGCGAAACGATGGATCTCTCCACCTCGGCGGTGAAATCGTTGTTATCCCGCGCCCGCGAGGTGCTGCGGACCGAACTGGAACACCACCTGCGAAATTGAGATTTTTTGAAGGAGTGCAGGCATCAGCCTGCTTCCGCACCCTCTTGCGATGATTAACTATGAACGACGTCCCCACACAACCCGAGCCGAATTCGCCGAGCGAACCGAAGCCGGCCGCCGATCCGCACGAGAATCTCGTCGCGTATCTCGACGGCGAACTTCCGGAAGCGGCGATGCGCGAAGTGGAACAGCAGTTGGCGCAAAATCCGGTGCTGCGGCGCGACGTCGAAGCATTTCAAAAAGCATGGGAACTGCTCGACGAACTGCCGCAGATTCGGGCGACCGATCAGTTCACCACCAAAACGATCGCCTCGCTCAAAATCGATACGCTCCCCGCCGAATCGGCGGCGAAATCCGCACCGCGAACACGTGCCGCGAGTTCTGCGGTTTCCGCAGACGAGTTGAATTCGATTTCCATCATCACCGATGTTCGTTCCGTCTCGCGACGTGTTCCCTCGCCTCGCGGAAATTCTGGCGGTAAAGCGAAACCGCTGGCGATCGCCGCCTGGTTTGCAGGCTTGGCGCTATCGGCGGCGGCGGGTTTTCTCGTCACCAATCGACTGGTGCCCAGCCCCGCCGAACGCCTGCTGCAGGATCTTCCCGTCATCGAGAAATGGGACAAATTTAAGGAAGTCGGCAGTCTGGAGTTTTTGAAGCAGTATCGAGAATTAAAAATGGGAGGGCCGCACCGTGAACCTCCGCCTTAAACGTTCCACCGACGTCGTCAGTATCTGCGCGGCAGCGGTCGTGTTCACGCTGCTCCTGCCGTGGATTATCGGCGTCGGCATGGGTTCTTCGCCCGAAATCGCCGAGCGCAAGCAACGCGTCGAGCAGATGTCGGCGGATGCCCGGCAGCGTCTCGAAGCGAATCTCGCCGCGTATGAAAACGCCTCGCCGTACCTCCGCGAAGAGTTTACGGAATTAAACGAGGCGATCGAACGCGATCCCGAATTGGGCGAGATGTTGAATGAATATTGCTCGTGGATTCAGTCGCTTCCCCCCGCCCAGCGAGAGGAGCTGCGAAAGCCGAAAGAGCCGCGCGATCGCATCGAGCTGGTCACGAAGTATCTGCGTCCGATTTCACCACCTCCGCCGGACCGTCATCCCGCAGACCGGGGGCCTCAGCCGCAACAAAGTTGGGCGGCGGCGTGGATCGTTTATGTGCATCACGTGATCGAATATGTCGAGACCGAAGATCGGCTTTCGAATGAAGAACTTGCCGCCGTTATCGATCTGCTCGAGGAGCGAGACGAACGAAACGCCGCGAATCCCGCGGCGGATGTGGCGGGGGCGAAACCGCTCTGGCAGCGGGGACTCGCCGTTCTGGAGGAAGTCACCCGCCGCAATCGGCCTCAAGATCAGAAGCAGAAGCAAGAACTTCGGCGGCGGTCGGAACGGATCAGCCGGGTGATCAGCACCCCTTCGGTTGCCAAAAACTTGAACGAGGTCAAACAGTCGCCGGTGCAATTTCAACAGAGGTTGCGGCAGGTGGTCGTTTGCACGCTGCTGGACTTGTTAATCGACGAGCTGACGAAAGATGTCACGCCGGCGGACTTCCCCCGGGAATTTCGCGGGGATAATTTCGCGATGCGCGGCATTCCGGGCCGTCTGACCGAGGAACAACGGAAGAAGCGGATCGCCTTGTTCTATCGTTTGACGCTCGGCAAGGGGGGACACGAAGACCAGATCGCGGCGTTCAAAAAACTGATTCCCAAGAATTATCTGGGCCGCGAGCGGCTCAATGCGGAAGGTTTTCCCAATCATCCCGGTGGCCGATTGCCGCGCCCGCGGCCCGACGGCGGTCCCCCGCCGCGATTCGGCGGCCCGCCCGACGGCGGCGGTCGAACTCCGCCGCGGGAGTTCCGCCCGCAAGACAATCGCGATCTGACGCCGCTGCAACGGCCGGCTCAGCCCCCCGCAAAATCGCCCCGCTGAGATTTCGCCGCCGTGCGATTTTTTTCTCCCGATCTCTTTTTCGCGTTCGATCTCTGTGATCGACGGCTGCCGCAATCTATGCTGCACTTGCCGTGGGTGAATCGCCGTTGGCGCGGAGCGGGAAGAAAGTCGAGTGGACGCCGTGACGTCATCTCCTGAAGAGTTAATCAGCCGATTCGAAGAGTTCATCCGCATCGACCCGGCGGGGCGCGGATTGTTGAGCACCGACGAAGCGGCGCATCCGCTCTGTCCCGGC
>JBBECD010000111.1:0-28938 GCA_040881995.1 Planctomycetaceae bacterium | reverse complement strand
CGCGAGACCGGAGGTTTGCCCGGTGAGTTCGCCGCGCCGGCAGGCTTGTCGGACTTCGAAAGCGGTGGTGAGATTTTGGTGAATCATAATATCCCCTCGTGCCCAAGCTCCCGCTTGGGCACGCATTCCCGCGAAGCTCCCGCTTCGCAGTCTTCGCCAATAATCCTACACCATCCGCACCGTCCCAAACAACTTACTCCCACCGCGCCAACGGATCCCTCCCCCGATCTGCCTTGAACGTCGGCAACGGCAACGACGCCACCAATCGATCCACGTCGTCCGGCGACAACTCATCACGCCGTCGCCCTTCGCCACGATAGATCGTAATTCCCTTCTTCATCGCGAGAATCTCCCGGCGGGTGCGGCCTCGGGGGGCGTCGGGCCATTTGCCGGGGTGATCGCGGAAGGCGAAGAACTTCGCCGCCATCTCGTGCATGTACTTCCAATATAGCGGGTGGTCGGTCTGCAAGACGAGCAATCCGCCGGGAACGAGCGCCCGATAAGCCAGTGCCAGAAACTCCGGCGTGATCAGTCGCTTGTGGACGTCGTTCTGATCGTAATAGGGCTGCGGGTGATAGCAGTGAATCTCGCTGACGCTCGCCGGGGGGATGTAGCCCTTGAGCAACTCCAACCCACCGATGACGGCGAAGCGGACGTTCGACAGCCCGCGCTGATTTCCCCGCCGGGTGGCGTAACGGATCACCACCGGCAGGATATCCACAGCGAGATGATCGACGTCCCGCCGCGTGAGAGCGCTCCCCAGTGTGAACCGCCCGTTGCCGCAACCGAGATCGAGCACGACCGGTGCTTTTCGTCCGAAGATCGCTTCGAAGTCGAGCGGTTTTTCCTCGGGGAGTTTCTTGATCGCCGTCCGCGTCCAGAGTTCGGGGTCGAGAATCTCGCCGGGGATCGGCACGCCGAATTCGCGCTCGACGCGGGGAGGTGAATGATCGCTGTGACGCGCCATGGATATTGCCCGTTGGGAATGACTAATGCCTAAAACCTAATGACTAAGGAAATCCCAAATCCCAATGTCCAAATGCGCGTTCGCTGCAGAATCTTGGGAATTCGGTCATTGGGATTTCGTTAGGCATTAGTCATTAGGCCTTAGTCATTCGTTACGCCTTCGGCGTGACGATCACTTCCGTGGACGTGATTTTCACCTCTTGCACCGGTTTGTCGTTGGGACCGGTTTTTGACTCGCCGATTTTGAGGATCACGTCTTTGCTCGCCTGATCGGCCGCCTGGCCGAAGACCGTGTATTGCCGGTCGAGATGCGGCACGCGGCCGAGACACAAGAAGAACTGCGAACCCGCGGAGTTCGGGTCGTTCGTCCGCGCCATCGACAGCGTCCCCAGTTCGTGCGATTTGGCGTTGAATTCCTGTTTGATCGTGTAACCGGGTCCGCCGGTCCCCGTGCCTTGCGGGCAACCGATCTGAATCATGAAGCCTTTGATCACGCGGTGAAAAATGATTCCGTTGTAGTAGCCGATTTTCGTCAGCCCGATGATGTTCTTGCAATGCCCCGGTGCGACGTCGGGGAAGAGGTCCATCGTGATCTTGCCGGCGGTGGTGTCGAATACGATTTGATAGTTGTTCTTGTCGAAGTCGACGTCGGCGACTGCGGCGTCGACTTCGGCTTTGCGGTTGGCTGCCATGTTGAGTTCCTCTCGTGTGTTGTGCAAAATGCGTTCTCTAAATGAGCCCGCGGCGCAAGTGCGGGGATTTATAATGACTAAGGCCTAATGACTAATGTCTAACGAAATCCCAATGCCGAAAATCCCAATTATCAAATGGACGAAACCTTCAAGCGTCGCGCTTTCGGATAATCGCGGCGAAGATAAGATGCAACTCCTTGGCTTCGTTCCAAATCGTTATCGCTTCACTTCTGAGTTCTGGGCACGCTTTAACGATCATTCGAATCCAGTGTTTCGTTTCTCGTGCCTCTTTACGACAGTAGCCGATCTTCTGTCGAAACTCCTTCTTCGAACTGGCGTCGTCGGCTTCGCAATAATTTGCGCCGACGCTCGTCGCCGAACGAACAATCTGGCTGATGAGCGGCTGCGTGATGATATTCTGCGGAATCGTTTTGGCAAAACCAACGACCGTCTCGCCGAACAGCGCGGTCCGTTCTTCCAGATCATACGGCTTTTCACCACCGCGGTTCACGATCACTGACCTTTATCAGGAGTTGCAAGCGACACCATTCCGCGCACCATTCGTCATCAGTCCATTGGACCTCAAGTCATTTGGTCATTGGGATTTTGGATTTCGTTAATCATTAGGCCTTAGCCACGGCAATGACTAATGACGAAATCCGAATGACTAACGAATACTCAAATCCGAATTCCCAAACGTCTCAACAGCCGTTCGATTATGCCTCCACTCTTGGGTATTAGGCATTGGGATTTCCTTAGACATTAGTCATTAGGCCTTAGACATTCGTCATTCGCCAAGGCGCACCATAACCGCCGCCGCCGGGAGTCTCAATGGTCAGGATGTCGCCGGGGTCGACGGTGAGGCTGACTTTGCCCCCTAAATCGTCGATGATTTCGGGATTTCGGGAATTTTTCTTTTGCAGTGTATTGCGGCCTAATTGTCCCGGTTCGCCGCCATCGAGTCCGAAGGGGGGATACGGTCCCCGGCGCTCGGAGAGAATCGAGACTCGCACGGCTTTCAAAAATTCGATCCGCCGGATGATGCCGTCGCCGCCGCAATGTTTTCCCTTTCCGCCGGAACCGTGGCGAATCGAAAATTCGTGAATCCGCACGGGATACCGCCGTTCGATCACCTCGGCGTCGGTGAGGCGGGTGTTCGTCATGTGCGTATGGACGGCGTCGGCTCCGTCGGCCGTCGGCGTGGCACCGCTGCCGCCGCAGATCGTCTCATAATAACCGAACGTCTCGTCGCCGAACGTAAGATTGTTCATCGTCCCCTGACTCGCCGCCGCCACGCCGAGCGCGCCGAGCAGCATGTCGACGACGCGCTGCGAGGTTTCGACGTTGCCGCCGACCATCGCGGGGCTTTTTGCCGGGTCGGCGTGTTCGGGGGGATTGAGCAGGCACTCCGGCAAGATGATCTCGACCGGTTCGAGCACGCCGCTGTTGAGCGGGATGTCTTCGTTGATCAGACAGCGAAACACGTACAACACCGCAGCGGTGACGATGGCGCGGTTCGCATTGAGATTCGTGCTGAGCACCGGGCCGGTTCCGGTGAAATCGACGATCGCGGTTTCGCCTTGCTTGGTGATCGTCACCGAGATCGGTGCGCCGTTATCGAGATGATCGGTCCGTGAGTATGTTCCATCGGGAATATGCGCAAGCGCCATTCGCATTTTCGTCGATGCCGCCTGCTGAATGTGCTGCATGTACGCACCGACGACCTGCGGCGTGTAACGCTTGATCAAATCGAGCAGCAGCCGCACGCCCGACTGATTCGCCGCGACCTGGGCGGTGATGTCGGCCATGTTGTCGGCGACGGAGCGCGTGGGATATCGCCCCGATTTCAGGAGTTCACGAATTTCCTCTTCGCGCGAACGGCCGCGATCGATGAGTTTGAAATTGCGGATCAGCACACCCTCTTCGCCAAGATTCTTCGAAAACGGCGGCATGCTGCCGGGGACGATGCCGCCGATTTCCGCATGATGGGCCCGGCTCGCCGTGAGAAACCGCAACTCGCCGGTCTCGGCGTCGTGCACCGGCGTGACGATCGTGACATCGGGCAAATGCGAACCGCCGCGATAGGGGTCGTTGGTGACATACACGTCGCCGGGGCCGAGGTCGGGGTTATCGGCGAGAATGCGTTTCACCGTCTCACTCATCGCCCCAAGATGCACCGGAATGTGCGGCGCGTTGACGACGAGATCACCAGTGGGTGAAAAGACCGCACAACTGAAATCGAGGCGTTCTTTGACGTTCGTTGACGAGGCGGTCCGCTGCAGCGTGATCCCCATCTGCTCGGCGATCGACGCGAACAAATTGTTGAAGATTTCGAGCATCACCGGGTCGGCCTCGGTGGTGACGCGCGGACCGGTGGATGTTCCTGTGTCAGTAAGCAACAGTTCTCCCGCCACGAGAATTTTCGCCTCGAAACCAGGATCGATGACAACCGTCGAAATCGGCTCGCAGACGATCGCCGGGCCGGTGAGGTGATCGCCCGGTTGCAATTGCTCGCGGAAGAAGACGGCGGTCTGCATCGGTTTGCCGCCGAACCAGGTTTCGGTGAATCGGGCGGGTTCGGGCGTTCGCTCGTTGATTTCGCCCGACGGGGCAGGGGGGGATTGCATCCGGCCGACGACCTCCACGCGGGCCGCCACGATTTCCAGCGGACGGTTGGCGTGCTGATAACCGTACAACTGCTGATGCGCCGCCGCGTATTGAGCGGCGTAATCGCCGTCGTCGGGCCGCGTCACGTTGATGATCGCCTCGACTCCTTGATAACGCAAATCCAGCGACCGCCTCGGGGGTTCGATGCGTTCGTCGGGGACACCCTCGGCTTGCACTTCGCTGCGGAGACGCTGTTCGAGCTCGCGAAACAGCGGTTCGATCTCGTCGATGACGTCTTTAGAATACGGCTTGAGCACCGCTTGCTCGGCGAAGCGACGGACGTCGGCCAGTCCGATGCCGTAGGCGCTCAGCACGCCGGCCCACGGGTGAATCAGAATCCGGCTCATTCCCAGGTCACGAGCGAGCGCACACGAATGTTGCGCTCCCGCGCCGCCGAACGTGACGAGCACATAGTCGGCGGGGTCGTATCCTTTGGCGACCGAGATATTCCGCATGGCCCGCACCATATTAGCGTTCGCCACGCGGACGAAACCTTCCGCCAACTCGCGCGGCGTATATTTTTGCGTGACGGCCGAGGCATCGATGCGTTTGATCAAAGCCTGTAATCGCTGTTCGACGGCCGCGAATTCGAGCGGAAAGGGAAACCGTTCGGGGAGAATTTTCCCGAGATACAGATTGACGTCGGTCACCGTCAGCGGTCCGCCGCGGCCGTAACACGCCGGTCCGGGATTCGCTCCCGCGCTCGCCGGGCCGACGATCAGCTTCACGCCATCGAAATCGCAGATGCTGCCGCCGCCGGCGGCGACGGTTTCGATCGCGAGCATCGGCGCGGTGACACGGACGCCCGCTTTTTTCGTTTCGAATTCGAGTTCGTACTGTCCATCGAACCGCGAGACGTCGGTGCTCGTCCCCCCCATGTCGAAGCCGATCGAATGCGTAAATCCCGCCTGCTGGGCGACGCGTGAAAAGCCGATCACGCCTCCTGCAGGTCCGGAGAGTAAGCTGTCCTTGCCCACGAAATTCTCGGCCTCGACGAGTCCGCCGGCGGAGGTCATGATCTTCAAACTGCTCTCGGCTAGTTGCGAGCGCAACCGCTGCACATAATCGCGCAGCACCGGATTGAGATAGGCATCGACGACCGTCGTGTCGCCCCGCGAGACGATCTTAATTAAAGGCGATAATTTGCTCGATCGGCTGATCTCGCGAAAACCGACTTCACGCGCGATCTGTTCGATCAATTCTTCATGCAGCGGGTTGGCAAACGCATGCATAAGGCAGATGCCGAGCGAAACGATTCCCTGTTGATAGACGTCAGTCAGCGAACGGCGAATTGATTCGGGATTGGGCGATTGGAGTACGTTGCCGTTGGCGTCGAGGCGTTCGTCGACTTCAACGACCGCTTCGAACAGCGGGCTCGGTTTTTGGATGGCGAGATCGAACAGCCGCGGGCGGTCTTGATTGGCGATCAACAACACGTCGCGAAAACCGCGCGTGGTGACGAACGCGGTGCGGGCCCCTTTGCGTTCGAGCAGTGCATTTGTGCCTCGCGTTGTGCCGAGTTTAACGACGACCGGCGGTATCGCCGCCGATTTTTTCAGCCCGAGGAAACAACGAATGGCGAGAATCGGCGCATCCCCTCCCGACGCGAGCTCGTAATTCACACCCGGAACAACCGCCGCGTGCAACGGCTCGGCAAGCTTTAAGATACCCGACGCGGCGTCGAACGCGGTGATGCGGGTCGTCTGAATGATCGCACCGGACGCATCGGAAAATGAAATCTGATAATCGTTCCAAAAATCGGCTGGATCGTGATCCCGCAGCGGATCGACGACCGCCGTCGACGACACGACCGAGGCGATTTGCCCTTTGACAATACCCGAACTCAGAACCTTTAAGGTCCGTAATTCGCCTTGCGGCGTGCGTGCCAGACAATCGGTAAACGTGCCGCCGACGTCGATCCAGAATTCCCAGGGTGCCATGCCGCCGATTGTAAAGCGGAGCAATCGCGCTGGCAACCGGACAGGCATTGTCCATTATCCATTGCCCATTCCCTCTGGCCCTGGACCCTGGACTCTCGACCCTTGCAAAACTATACAATCATCCATTTTCGCTTGACATCCGCCGCGATCAGAGGCAAAATCTTACACGCTTTCGCGGAAAATTCCTTCTTGACAATCTCTCTTCTCCGACACCCAGAGAGCCTATTCATGAAATCCAACGACGAACTAAAAGACGACTTCGACGACGACGATGAGCTCGATGAATTCGACGACGAGGAATTTGAAGGCGACGAAGACGAAGAGGACGACGAAACCGAACCGCTGTCCGAAGAAGAGCAGGCTCTCGCCGAGGAATGGTACGAACGCAAGACCACGCTGATGGAACAGGCTCTGGGCGCCGAGCACGACATGGTCATGCACGCCATCATTCCTTACGAACTCGGCGGCGGCCTCGACCTGTATTACTTCCCCAACGGGATTCCCGGAACGGGAGTCGCCACCAAAGAACTCAGCAGTTTTCCCGACGCCGGCTCGAACAACGCCGTCTATCTCGCGTACGAACTCGTGATGTTCACGAGACATCCGCTCTCGCTCGACGACGCGAACGATGAAAAAACACCGTTCGGCAAGGCGCATGACAACATCAATGCGATTCTCAATTTAATCGCGCCGTACAGCGAAGACGCCGAACTCAATCCGCGCGAAACGTGCGAATTCCCCGACGATATGGAAGACGTGGGGGGCAAATGTCTGATCTTCGACGGCTACACCTCCTATTCCGGCGAAGACGATCCGCAGGGCGAGATGGAAGACTTCGGCCTGCTGCTCTTGATGGAAATCTTCCGCTCCGAGATGGAATACGCCCGCGAACAAGGCGGGGCGGAACTCATCGAAAAACTGAAAGCGGCGGGACATTATCCCTACTCGGATATGGATCGCGCGCCGGTGGTTTGAGCTTCACTTCTCTTTGCAATGCAAAATTCAGTGCGTAACACCCGCCGCATCGGCAACGGCGGATATAGAAACGGGTTCAAACTCAAACCACCTTTTCAAAGGCCCCTATCATGCTCGGCAGAACGTCTTATTTTATCCGTGAACACGTCGGCTTGCTGAAACTGTCGGACACGTACGATATTCTCGACCCCGAATCGCAAGAACAACTGGGCGTCGTCAGGGAAAAGCCGGGAACGCTGATCCACATCCTGCGATTCCTCATCAACAAGCGAATGTTGCCGACCAAGATTTTCATTTACGAAGGGGACAGTTACGAAGACGACAGCAAACTCGTTTTCTCGATCGTCCGCGGCATGACTTTCCTCCGCGCCAAAGTCGACATCCGCGACGCCGACGGAAATACGCTGGGCTGGTTCAAGAGCAAGCTGTTTTCGCTCGGCGGCGGATTCCACGTCTACAACAATGAAGGGGAAGCGGTCGCGCACATCAAGGGAGACTGGAAGGGCTGGAACTTCCGCCTGCTCGACCATTCCGATAACGAACTGGGGACCGTGACGAAGAAATGGTCCGGACTCGGCAAAGAGTTGTTCACCTCCGCCGACAATTACATCATTTCGCTCAACGAAGAACCGACCGCAGCGCTGGCGGTGTTACTGCTCGCCGCGGGCCTGGCGATTGATACGGTGTTTAAGGAGCGATGAGCGCGGGGGATTACGCCGCCGGGCTTGAGATTTTCCCGCCGATGATGCGGCCCAGTTCTCGGCGTGTCACGCCGAGTTTGAGCAATGATTTTACGATCAGATCAATCGAGACGGAGATATCGGCCGCTTCCATCTTCGCGACGCGCGACTGGCTGGTGTCGAGCAACTTCGCCAATTCGTGCTGCGTCATGTTTTTTTCGACCCGGCGGTTTTTTAGTCCCCACGCCAACGCCAGTCGCAATTCGATGAGTTCCGATTCTTCGTCGGATAATCGAAGAAACTCCTGCACTGTGCCGACTTTCCAGTCGGCGCACTCGAGATTTCGTTTTCTCTGAATTATCATTCGACCTCTCATCTGGAAAGTGCTGATGAACTGGAAACTCTGGAAACGAGGACCGATACTTCGCGTTCTTGATTCGGTTTCTCCATTGCTCGCAAGCTGGGATAAGAGCACGCACCCATCGCAAGTCAATCTTCGCGCATATGTTCACGATGTTGTGGCGCGGCTTTCGCCATTGCCTCAAGATGTTCCATTATTTCTGCATATGAATGTCGACGTTAAGGATCCGATCCGATTGAGCCGACATCACGACTTGGAGAATTATCTGACTCCACTTTTTGGGCGACGATACTTGCCGCCGGAGCGATTCGTATTGGTCACAGCGAACAAGTTTGTCGGCGGAGGCTCCCAAATCGTTTGCGGCGTCGCCAATTCAACTTCGGAGTCGGAAAGCAATGGATGGGAATATTTTGCCCTAAATGCCGGTAGCGGGGCAAGCTTATCAAGTTGGAAACAGAACATCCACGACGTTCTATCGGCACAAAATTCAACGAAACTCCCGTCAGGGCCCGTTCGTGTGCGATTGGCGTTCAGTTGTTCCACAAGGCGAAACTGGACCACGTTATGGAAACCAACAGGTGATGCAATGGGGCCAGTCCTTGGATTAGCGCATCCTGGCCAGCCATTCAATCCCAGTGACGATCGAATTGTCGATCTTCAATTGCATCTAAACATCAAAAATGAGCTGCAAAATAATGTAGAGGTCGGAATGTGGTGGAGAACGAACTGACCACATCATTATCATTCCCAAATTCACTCCCCCAACCCCGGCCCGATCACCGGTTGCGTCCAGGCCTGCTCGGGTTCACCCGGTTCGCTGGGGTTGGGGTGCGGCTTCGACGAAATCACGCGGGCGCGGACATAGAGTTCATTCCCCTGGAATTCGTACGTCCCCGATTTCCCTTCGACCGCTTTCAGCACCTGCCCGATTTCGTCGCTGTATTTACGGGTGGTGTCGACGGGCTTCCCCTGATCGTCTACCACCGGCTGGCTGTCGGTGTTGAAACCCTTCAGCGTCCCCACGAATTCGATACGGTATTCGGCGCCTTCCTCGGGACGGACCTCCACCGAGACTCCTTTTTCATCGACGGCGACCTTATCGAGCGTGACGCCCGACGAGGAATAAAACTCTCCTGCTTCCAGCGCGAGGATGATCGCTTGCGGATCGAGCGTTTTCGTCAGCACCATCACCCAGCCGCGTCCCGGATTGCTCGCCCGGCTGGGAATGTCGTGATAACTGTGACCATCGTCGGTCGCCAGGCCATACATCAGCGGCAGGTCGAGTTGCGTCAATCGAAACGCATTGATGATGTCCCAGAGTCTTTCGGTCGAGACGTGCGTATTATCGCCGCGATTAAACACCGACGGATGTCCGTTGTAGACTTCAAAAAAATTCTCACCGCGAACGCGCATCAAATCTTCGGCGGTAATCGCATAATGAAAATTCGGATGATTTAAATGGATGATCATCGGCTGCCTGGTCCGCTCGCGCTGGGCGATGACGGCGTTGACGTTGTTCTGCATCGTGTCGTAAACCGACTCGCCGCCGAGCGGGGGGAGTTGTTCCTGCACGTTGCTGGCGTTCATGTGCACCGGTTTGCCTTCGAAGCGGTCGGAGATCTCTTCGCCGCGAATCATCAGGTATTCGCCTTCGACTTCGTGCAGCTTGGCGACTTCAGTGAAGGTGTGCAGTCGCGTTTCGGCGACCCCTGCGGTCGTGCGTTCTTCGACCCAATTGTCGGGATATTGGGCTTTAAGTTTTTCGAACGCCTTACGGCCGCCGCGGCTCTTTTCGATGTCGACCCAACGTTCGGACTGGTCGATCGTGTTGTGATCGGTAATGCCGAGGAATTGATAGCCGCGTTCCTTATACCAGAGCGCGGCCATTTCAAGATAATCGTCGCCGTCGCTCCAATGCGTATGGGTGTGCAGATTTCCTTTCTGCCATTTGAGGTCGCCCGCGGCGGCGAGGGTGAATTCCGTCCGCTGCCGCTGATCGGCCAGGGTGTTCAACGCTAGAAGGGCGAGTTGATCTTGCCCGTCGACGCGCGGCTGAGGATCGGCGACCGACGAGGAATTTCGCGTCCACGTTCCCACGGCGAGCAACAGAGCAAAACTCCCAAACCCGATCAAAAGCCGCATGCGATTCGCCATGTCCGTTCCCTTTAATGAAATCGTCGAATGGAATCGTCCGAGGGCATATCTTGCCGAAATTCGCCGCGAACTACAACCGCCGGGACGCCGGCGATAGACCGTCGGCGAAAATGACCGTGTGCCGCATTATCACGGCGAGGGGAAGCCTTCTCGGCTGAAACTGATGTATAGCCGGCTAACGTTCGTCGCTTTTGCGTCCGGTTTCAAGCAGACGTGTGCTACGTAACCGAAATGAATGACTCCACTTACAACGTCTGCGCACAGACCGAAACCGGCCCCGCCGGATCAAGGGTTGTATCGCGGTAAATTCAGCAAAACTTCCAAACTACGACTTGGACCCCGCCGAATTATGGAGTAAACTTAATAAATCATTTTTTACCTGTTTTTGTGTTTCTTTGTGACCCGTGAAGGTGTCGTGGCCGTTCGTTTCCGTGGCAGTCGTCATCCCGCAATTTTTTTCGATGAATCTATGCCGCCGGCCGAACCGCGTCATGACCCCGAGTTCTTATTTGAATTGATCGAGAGAAGTTGATGCAACCGAACAAGGTATTTCACATAGAATGGAGCGGCGGCACGCTGGTGATTATTCCTCAGGGACCGACGCTGAACTTCCATTACCAGGACGTCCATCACGAAGCGAATGCCCTTTATCGGATGGCCGACGATCCCAAAGTGCAGAACATCGTCGTCGATCTCAACGTCGTCGATTATCTCGATTCGATCATCATCGGCGCGATGATTCGCCTGTTCCAGAAGCCCAAGAACCGCGGCGGCATGGCGGTCTTTTGTTGCGGCCGGCCCGAACTGCTCGAAGTGCTTAAGTGCATTCGCGTCGGTTCGATGTGGCCTCACTTCGATACGCGCGAAGAAGCGTTGGACGCCGTGAACGTCGAGCAATCTCACACCTGACGGAAACGACTCTGTTGGGGGCTCGAAGCCTCGACCCCAGCCACCCCCTGTTTTTCTTCGTGCCTTCGTGTGAGACCATGCCTTTCAGGATGGCGCTTAGACGGCGTGCTCTCAAAACACGCAGTAGATGACAATCTGCGCGCCGAGGGCCGCCGTGGCGATCCATTTCAGATTTTCATCCCAGCGCGGCGGGTGATCGACCGGCTCGGTCTGGGTCCGGGGAAGCGACCAGACCCAGGCTATCACCGCCACGATCGCCGCGACGAACAGCCCGCGCACCACGGGGAGCGGTATCTGCATCAACGTTTCGCGCAGCCATAAGCCGAACTGATGCAGCGGCGTCACCGGTTTCGCTCCTGAAGTTGAATTGCGAATGACATCGTCAACTCGATTTATCGAAAATATCCGCCAGCTTTTCCAGCGAGGTCGGTTTCGTCAGCAAACTGACGATCACCAGCAGACTCATCGTGGTCAAGAACGCCCAGACCGAAAAGTACAGATACGGATCCTGAATCTGGAACAGCGGTTCCCAGCCGAGCGCCGAGTACACCGCCGGTTGATTGAGCGCATACAGCGATACCGACACCGCCACGCCGACGATGAAGCCGACAACCGCTCCGGCTCCGGTCGCCCGCCTCCAGAACATCCCGGCGAGCAAGATCGCCAGCGCCGGCCCCTGAAAGAAGGCCATCAACGTCTGAAAGATGGCGTACACGCCGCTGTTATCGAAACGGCCGGCGTTCAACGCGAAGACGATTCCCCAGGCCGTCAGCACGACGGTCGTCGCGCGTCCCACGGCCAGCAGTCCCCGATCGGTCGCGTCCGGTCGCAGAAATCGTTTATACAAATCGTGGCTGAACAGCGTCGTCGCCGAGTTCAAATACGAATCGACCGACGACATCAGCGCCGCCATAAACGCCGCGACGAACAATCCGCGAAAACCGCTCGGGAAGATCTCGGCGACCAGCCGGGGAATCGCCTGATCGCCGTCCTGCAAGTCGGGAAATTTGACGACGGCGATCAAACCGGGGACCGCGATGATGAGCGGTATCAGATTCTTCAGCAGCGCTCCCCACACATACGCCGCTTTGGCATCGAACTCGCTTTGTGCTCCGAGCGAGCGCTGAATGATCGCCTGATTGCCGATCCAATACGCGGGACTCAAAATCAACGTCAGCCCGAAGAAAATTCCCGTCCAGGGAAACGGCGTGCGCGTATTCACCGGCAACACCAGATCGAGATGCTCGACTTCAGCCGACGGAAGCGGTGCGTCCCCCGCCTCCACTCGTTTCTGCTGTTCGTGCTCGATCTTCTTTTGCCGCACTTCCTTCACCTGGCGATGCAACTCCCCGACTCCGCCGACTTCGATTACGCCCATCACCAGCACGGCGAGACACCCGGCGATCATCACCACGCATTGCAGCACGTCGGTATACACGACGGCGGCCAGCCCGCCGGTGAATGTGTATAATCCCACGAGAATCGCCGTCAGCCAGATGCATTGCGATTGACTCAGCCCCAGCAACGGTTCCAGCAGTTTTCCCGACGCATACAGCATGATCCCCATGTTGCACGCCATGAAGAGCAACCAGCACAATGTGAGCGCGACGCGGACGGCGGCGTTGTAACGCCGTTCCATAAACTCCGGAATCGTGTAAATCTTCATCCGATAAAATTTGGGGACGAATACGAACGCCGCGATGATCATCACCGGCACGCAGCCGATCCAGTCGAAGTTCCCCGCGGCGATGCCGTGATTGTACGTCGCCCCGCCGACTCCCATGATGTCGGTCCCGCCGATGTCGGTCGCGACCAGCGAAAAGCCGATCGCCCACCACGGCAGCCGCCTGCCGGCGAGAAAGAAATCGAGCCCCGTGTGCATCCGCCGCCCGACGATCGCGCCGATGATCAGCGTGAGCACCAGATAGGTCAGAAACACAGCGATGTCCAAGCGATCTAGGGCCTGCATAAGAACATCGAGCTTTCGTCGCGGGTCGCCGCCCGCCAAAAGCATTGCAACTGTTATATCAGCGTGCGATAATATGAGGTCGCGAAATCCAAGTCCACAACTTAAAGTCTTTCTCGCCCGCCTGCTACCTAACGGAAACGGTTTTTCCCACCTGAACTGAAAATTTTGTAACTCTTTAGCCGAATGCCGTAAGCATGTGGGAGTACAGGCAACGATTCTCACGCAAAGGCGCGAAGGCGCAAAGTGAAGATGATGACAAAGTCAAAGCCATCACACGAACACACGTTTCAAGTTCCCCTCTTTCTTTGCGAGCTTTGCGCCTTTGCGTGAGATTTGCCTTTGCTGTATTCCTCGAATAAACGGTTGGAAACGTCGCCATTCGGCTAAAATGTTATCTTTGCTCTAGCTAGTGACGGATTGAGTACAATGCCCGCCATACGTCCGCCGCAACTCACGAATACTCTTGCGAGGCGGTGTTCTGCTGTTCTCGCCACCGTTCTGCTGCTGATAACGATCGCGCCGGCGTGGTCGCAAGAGGCATTGGCCGACGACGAGCAAAAACTTTCACAGGCCGACCGCGAGTTCTTCGAGAAATCGATTCGTCCCGTGCTCATCAATCGCTGTCAGGACTGTCACAACGCCGACAATCCCGAAAGCAAACTCAGCGTTGAACATCTCGCCGATCTGATTCAAGGGGGCACGCGCGGCCCGGCGATCGTCCCCGGCAAACCGAACGAAAGTCTGTTGATCCGCGCTCTCAGCCACGGCGACGTCGAACTGCAAATGCCCCCCAAACAAAAACTCCCCCCGGAGGAAATCGCCGCCATCACCGATTGGATCGGCCGCGGCGCGTTCTGGCCTGGCGAGAAAGTCATCGCGCAAGCGACAGCGAACGCGGCACATCAAAATCCGACTGCTGCATTTACAGCAGATCAATTGAACTATTGGGCGTTTCAATCGCCCCTCAAACCGCCGTTGCCATCCGTGCAACATGACGATTGGGTGCAGAACCCGATCGACTACTTCGTCCTGTCGCGGTTGGAAGAGCAGGGGATGCATCCCGCTCCTCCCGCCGACAAACGCACGCTCATCCGCCGCGTGTACTTCGACTTGCTTGGCCTGCCGCCGACGCCCGACGAGATTGCGAATTTTCTCGACGATGATGCCCCCGATGCCTACGCCCGGTTGATCGATCGGTGTCTCGCCTCGGCACATTACGGTCAGCGCTGGGGCCGCTACTGGCTCGACGTCGCCCGTTACGCCGACTCCAACGGCCTCGACGAAAACCTCGCTCATGGCCACGCCTTTCGTTACCGCGATTACGTCGTCAGTGCAATGAACGCAGATAAACCCTACGACCAGTTCATTCAGGAACAACTCGCCGGGGATCTGCTGAATTTCGACCCAACCACCGCGACGACCGATTTCGACCTCGCCTCACAACGGCTCATCGCCACGGGTTTTCTCTCGCTCGGTGCGAAGATGCTCGCCGAGGACGACCCGGTTAAAATGCAGATGGATATCATCGACGAACAGGTCGACACGCTGGGCAAAGCGTTCCTGGGGCTGACGTTCGGTTGCGCCCGCTGTCACGACCACAAATTCGATCCGTTCTCACAGGACGACTACTACGGCCTCGCGGGCATCTTCAAGAGCACCCGCACGATGGAAAATTTTTCGGTCGTCGCCCGCTGGCAGGAACTCCCCATCGGCACGCCGTCGGAAGTCGAACGGCACCAGCAGCACAAACAGAAAATCGATCAACACAATCAGACGATCGCAAAGTTTCAGTCCCAACAAAACGACGTCGTTCTCAAAACCGCTCGCGAACAACTCGACCGTTATCTGCTGGCCGCACAGCACGCCGAACTGCTCGCAAAGTTGATGAGCGGTTCTCAATCGCAGGGTGACGCGATCGTCTCCGCCGCGATTAAACCGTCGGGAGTGTACCTTCTCGAAGCCGAGCAATTCACCCGCGGCAACGTCGAAATCTACACCACCGGCTATGGCGAAGGGATCGGCGTCATCGTCAACAAGGGAGAACTGCCGAACTACGTCGAATATGACGTCGACGTCGCCCAATCCGGTTGGTATCAACTCGAAGTCCGTCAAGCCGCGGCTGAATCGCGCCCCTCCCGACTTTCGCTCAATGGCGGCATCGTGATTCCGCAGGCCGTGAGCACCGTGACAGGCTCATGGTATCCCGATACGCAAACGTGGCACATCGAAGGGTTCGTCGAACTCGTTGAAGGCAAGAATACGCTGCGGATCGAACGGGACGGACCCTTTTCGCACATCGACAAACTGTTGCTCGTTCCCATCGCGGGAGACATCGCACAACGGCTCGTTCAGTTGTCATCGGCATCAGACGAATCTCCTTTGCAAGCCGTGTTTGTAGAGAACTGGCGAAAACTGCTCGCCGGCCCGCTCGTCGATAATTCACCGTTGCTTCCCGCGCAGCGTGCGTTTCAGGGCATGCCCGCCGACACCTGGTTCGACGGCCTCGATGCCGAATGGACATCGCTGTTCGGCGAATCGTTGCCGCAATCGTATGCCGAACTGGCGAACCGTTATGCGGAAATTCTGCGAAAGGATGATGCCGCTTTCGCTTCGCTCCGCAAACAGCTGGACGACCCACAAGGTCCGTTCGTATTGCCGGCATCTCCCGACGGTCTGTATCCCGCCGAACGGCAAGCCGAATTGAAAAAACTCCGCGACGAACTGACCTCGCTGCAATCCGAGCTTCCGAAACTTCCCGAGACGATGGCCGTCTCCGATAGTGCGCCGGAGAATCTGCGCATCCATCTTCGCGGCAGCCATCTCAATCTTGGCCACGAAGTTCCACGACATTTCCCCAGGATTTTCGAGACCAATGTGGAAGTCGCTCCGCTCGAAACAGTCGAACGCAGCGGCCGCCTCGAACTTGCTCGCTGGCTGACGCAGCCGAGTCATCCATTGACCAGCCGGGTGATGGTGAACCGCGTCTGGTTGTGGCATTTCGGCAAGGGTCTTGTCCGATCGCCCGATAACTTCGGCTTGCTCGGCGAGTTGCCGACGCATCCCGAGTTGCTCGACTGGCTCGCCGTCGAATTCGCCGAGTCGGGCTGGTCGCTCAAACAATTGCATCGGCTGATTCTTTCTTCGTCAGCTTACCAGATGAGCACAACCTTCCGCGCCGATTACGACGACGTCGATCCCGAAAATAAATGGCTCTGGCGCATGAATCGCCGCCGGCTCGAAGCCGAAGCGGTCCGCGATGCAATTCTCGTCGTCTCGGGTGAACTCGATCCGCAAATGCAAGGTTCGTTGCTCCCGACGGCGAACCGCGCTTACGTCACCAGCACGGCGAACGTCAATCCCGTCGTGTACGATACCAACCGCCGCAGTATTTACCTGCCCGTGGTTCGCAGCGCGCTGTTCGAAATGTTCCAGGCGTTCGACTTCGCCGACCCGAGCGTCCTCAACGGCCAGCGCGAAAGCACGACCGTCGCGTCGCAGGCCCTGTTCATGATGAACAGCCCATTCGTCGCCGAGAAATCTCTTGCCCTCGCCGAAGAAATTCTCGCCGCGCCCGATCTGACGCCTGAGCAGCGCGTGACACAGCTCTTCGAACGAATTCTAGGACGCGAACCGACGGCGGACGAAATCACCGGCTCTCTGCAATACATCAACGATTATACGCAATCGACAAGCGACTCATCAGCAATCACGGGCTGGCAAAGCTTCTGCCGCGTGCTGATTGCGTCGAACGAGTTTTTGTATATTGAATAAAACCCCTAACCACAGAGGCACGGAGGGCGCAGAGTTTAAAACCAAGACGAGAATGGCCACAAAAAACATAGCGCCGGCTTCGCCCGCAACCCAAACTTTTGGAGACGAAATCAGCCAGAGGATTGTCACGCAAAGGCGCGAAGGCGCAAAGGAAAGAGGTCGACTTGCCGACGCGATGCTCTTGGATTTCTTGGCGCCTTCGCGCCTTTGCGTGAAACTTGCCTTTCATCGCAGGCAGACATCGGGCATGTCCGCAGATTGTCGCAGACAAAAGTCAAAAATAAAACACAAGAACAGTGCTCGCAACTCACGAATTTTAATCTTAGAACTTTCCGCACCGAAGAATTGACGCGCCCTGCGAAAATTTTGTTCGTTAGTAGTGCAAAAGACACAAAAATGAGGTTCAGTATTTTTTGCGTCTTTTGCGTTTTTTGTGGCTGAATCCTTTTGTCTGTCTCTGTGGCCTCCGTGCCTCTGTGGTAAAAAATTTTCCTCGGAAATACCATGCTCAATCTTCACTCGACGCGCCGGCAGATGCTTAAATCCTCGACCTGTGGCTTCGGCTACCTTGCGCTCGCCGATTTGTTGTGCCGCGAATCGCTGGCGGATGATGCACCGAATCCGCTGGCGCCTAAACCGCCGCAGTTTCCTGCCAAGGCGAAGCAGGTGATCTTCCTCTTCATGCATGGCGGGCCGTCGCAGATCGATACGTTCGACTACAAACCGCAGCTCGAAAAAGATCACGGCAAGCCGTTGCCGTTCGACAAGCCGCGGGTTTTCTCGGCGGCGACGGGAAATCTGCTTCGCTCGCCTTGGTCGTTCAAGCAATACGGCGAAAGCGGAACCTGGGTCAGCGAGATTTTTCCGCACGTCGCCACGCAGGTCGACAAACTCTGCATGTTGAACGGCATGCACGGCTCGAACTCAAGGCACGGCGGGGCGCTGCTCGAACTGCACACCGGTAGCGACACATTCGTCCGGCCGAGCATGGGTTCGTGGATCACGTACGGTCTGGGGACCGAAAATCAGGATCTTCCCGGCTTCATCACCATGTGCCCCACGCTCACGCACGGCGGAGTCAACGCCTACAACTCGGCGTTCTTGCCGGCGGTGTACCAAGGGACGCCGCTGGGGAACGCCAGCATTCCTTCCGATCAGGCGTCGATTCCGTTCATCAAGAATGCGAACAACACGCCGCGCGACGTGCAGCGGAAGGAACTCGATTTCCTGCGGCAGTTCAACACCGGGCATCTTGAAGAGACCGGCCCCGATTCGAATCTCGAAGGACGGATCAACGCCTTCGAACTCGCCTTCCGCATGCAGACCGCCGCGCCGGAGCTACAGGATATTTCGGATGAAACCGAAGCGACATTGAAGATGTACGGCGTCGATCAGAACGAAACGAAAAACTTCGGCCGGCAATGTCTGATGGCGAGGCGGTTCATCGAACGCGGCGTGCGGTTCGTGCAATGCACGCACAGCTACAAATGGGACCAGCACAGCAACCTCAAGGTCGATCACGCGAAGAACGCCCGTGAAGTCGACCTGCCGATCGCCGGTTTGCTCAACGATCTCGAAGCCCGCGGCCTGTTGAAGGAGACGCTGGTGCTATGGGGCGGCGAATTCGGCCGCACCCCCGTCGCCCAGGGAGACGACGGCCGCGACCACAATCCGCAGGGTTACACCATGTGGCTGGCCGGCGGCGGCGTGAAGCCCGGCATCCAATACGGAGCCACCGACGAATACGGCTACTACGCCGTGCAGGATAAAGTGCACGTCCACGACCTGCACGCCACGATGCTGCATCTGTTGGGGATGGATCACACGAAACTGACGTACCGCTACGCGGGAAGAGATTTTCGATTGACGGATGTGTTTGGGGAGGTGGTGCAGGGGATTTTGGCCTGAGGGAACTTCGGGGGGAGGGGAAAGCTCGACATGCCCAGGATCCAGGATTCGACAAGTGGTGAACGATCGAGTAGAACAACGATTAGCGGCTGGCTTTGCAGTTATTGGGCATCGTTTTCCCGCAAAGTGCTTGGACACGTCATGCGACTACATGTTTGAAAAATCTTCTGGAAACTAAATTAACATGATCAGTGAATCGGAATTACTTGAACTTATGGCTGATCTTGAATCGTTTCGAGTCGAGCGGACAACTTCAGTCAACGATTCGGCGAAATTTAGCGAGGCCATTTGTGCGTTCGCCAACGACTTGGCAGGATCGGGTAAGCCTGGGTATTTGCTTGTCGGTGTCGATAATGCAGGAAATCCGAGTGGACTGAAAGCGAACGACGAATTATTACGAAACCTTGCTGGAATTACGTCGGACGGGAATATTCTTCCGGCACCAGCCATAACGGCCTACAAGATTGCTCTCAGCGACGGTCGCGGCGACATTGCAGTCGTTGAAGTGATTCCCTCGAATGTTCCCCCGGTGCGCTACAAGGGGCGAGTCTGGATCAGACGTGGGCCACGTAAAGGAACCGCAAACGAGGCGGAAGAAAGGATCCTGACCGAGCGACGTACCTCAGCAGCCAAGACCTTTGACGCAGAACCATGCGTCGGCTCGTCGTTGGAAGACTTGACTTTGGAACTTTTTACTGTTGGTTACCGTCCGTTGGCTGTTGACGCGGAAGTGATTGCCGAGAATGAAAGGACAATTGAGCAACAACTCGCGTCACTCCGATTCTTTGATCTGCGTCGAAGTGTTCCCACGAACGCCGGCATACTGTTTTTTGCTAAGGATCCTTTAGAATGGCTGCCCAACGCATTCGTGCAATTCATCCAATTCGAAGGCTCGGAGTTGGATGCGGATATCGCCTCGGAACGTCGCTTTGCCGGTGATTTACTTTCGCAGTTGCGAGAATTGGATCAATTCATAAAAGGGGTTGTGGTACAACGGCCAACCGCCGTCACCGCGCTGCGCGAACAGATGATTCAGGATTATCCTCTCGTTGCGATTCGCGAATTGTTAATGAACGCAGTTATGCATCGCGCCTACAATGCCGCCTCATTCATAAGGTTTCTGAAATTTTCCGATAGGCTGGAAATTCAGAGTCCAGGTCCACTGTATGGCGAATCGACTCCGTCAAATTTTCCTGAACAGACCAGTTATTGCAATCCCGTCATTGCCGAAGCGATGAAAGTGCTGGGATTTGTGAATCGTTACGGACGTGGCGTGCATCGAGCACAAGCGGCTCTCCAAAAGAATGGGAATCCACCTGCCGAGTTTATTTTCGGTGATACTTATTTTGGCGTCATCATCCGAGGGAGAGCATGAAGACAATCGCATTTTTCAATAATAAAGGTGGCGTTGGCAAGACGTCATTAGTCTATCACCTAGCCCACATGTTCGCTGACATGGGAATTAAGGTGACTGCCGTTGATCTCGATCCGCAAGCGAATTTGAGTTCTATGTGTCTCAATGAAGATGAACTTGAGGCGTTTTGGGCGAACGGAGATCCAGGCACAGTTTATGGTGCGTTACGGCCATTACTGGAAGGCGAAGGCGATATCATCAAGATACAAGGCGAGACGATCCGGCGAGGCCTGACTCTCGCGGTCGGCGATTTATCGCTATCCAAAGCTGAAGATGAATTGAGTAGTCAATGGCCTGATTGCCTCGATCGGAAGCCGCGTGCGTTCCGCGTATTATCGGCGATTTGGCGCGTTATCGAGCAAGTTTCAAAAGACAGTCGTTCGGAAATCGCATTGCTGGACGTGGGGCCAAACTTAGGATCGCTCAACCGGGCGGCACTGATCTCGGCTAACTATGTGGTCGTTCCGTTAGCTCCGGATATTTACTCTTTGCAGGGGCTAAATAACCTGGGACCAACATTGAGACACTGGCGCGAGCAATGGGAAGAACGGTTAAATCGAAATCCGATTCCTTCACTTTCGCTACCGACCGGCACAATGAAGCCCGTTGGTTATGTCGTGATGCAACATGGATTGAGAGATAATAGACCGGTTAAAGCGTACAAACGCTGGATGGATCGAATTCCACAGACATATCGAACTTCCGTACTCGGCGACAATTCGGATGCGGGAACTGAAGTCGTCGAAGATTCACATTGCCTGGCAATGTTGAAACACTATCGCAGCCTGATGCCTCTAGCAATGGAAGCCCACAAACCGATGTTTCATCTTCGGCCTGCAGACGGCGCCATCGGTGCTCATGTCGCGGCCGTTCAAAAATGTTACGACGACTTTCAGAAATTAGCCGAAAGAATTGCCAGTGTCACCGGTCTGCAATTGGATTGAGGAACTCATCGACAGTTGAGGTGGAAAACGATTGACTGATATGCGGATCCCATTCATCGTAACAACCGATTGTTTCCCTGTGGCAAGCCTGGTTTCAATTGGGTTTGTAACGCCATGCTCCAAGGGTGCAGCGTTATCGTCAATGCCAGGATTATGCGTATTGTTTGAACCGTTTTCCTCTCCCCCGTGACTGAATTTTTCTATAACAAATCTCGCTCCAACCGAACAATTTCCTTGCGAGAGGAAATTGTTCGCGGCTATAATGGAAATTCACTACGTACAGAAATGATCCAACGCCGCAATAAGACTTTCCTTATCGCCATTAAGTAACGGCACAAGTTTTGAACACAAACTTAGGTGAATGCCATCATGAATTTTACGGACTGGTGTGTCTTGGAAAAAACCGTGGTGAGACGTCTCGCGCATCCTTGCTGGATGAAAGTTGCGCTCACTATGTCATTCCTGGCGTGCTACGGTATTGGTGACGCATTCGCGGGATCGATCGCCTATACCCAAGCATTTGCGTATCACTCCGCAGGGAGTGGAGGTGAGATGGTTGAGGATGAGAACACGACCGATCTTTCCGGCGCTCAGTCCGATGCCGATGACTTCTCGTTCCTGGGACACGCCAGCGCTTATGCCCAAGTTATTCCGCGGCAAGCCGCCGACCCGTTGTCCGATCCGTACGCCCGGTTCAGGAACTCGGCGACAGCAGAATTGAACGAGAATCGCAGCTCAACGGGTTATCAAGATGGTGCCAGGGCAAGTTCATTCTCCAGTTGGAGCGACGTCCTGCATTTTGAGCCGATTTCCGTCGCCGCAGCCGGTATTTCCGCTTGGGGCGTTATCCTCGATCTGAGCGGTAGCCTTGAGAACGACGTGTCGACAGTATTAGAGGGCTCCATCGGAGGATATTCATCCGTCGTGTTCTATGCGACCTGGGGCGGCGGTGTGGGTGACTTGTCCCACGAGCAGTATGGCAGCGGAACACAGACGTTTCTTCACGAATACTCCCCGATCATTCAATCCAACGTCGATCCGTTTGGTCCCGAGGGGATCGAACTCTACGCTGGTCTCACTACGCAAGCCGTTGTGGGCTACGGTTCTAACTTTATTACCGGGCTGTCCGGTTTTGGATCAGCCGCGGCCCATTTTGGCCATACCGGGGAATCCCCCGGGCTGTTCGCGCTGGATGCTGAAGGGAATATCCTGCCTGACGCGGCCAACTGGGTGACCGTGACGTCGGATTCCGGCGCTGAATATCAAATCTTAAGCGAGATTCCAGATGTGACCGCTGTGCCGGAACCATCAACCTTCGCGATGTTGGCCACAGGATCGCTGCTTGTATTCGTCCACAACCGCCGACGGTCAATTCGTCGCGGCACTGCGACAGCCGATTAAATCAATAAGCGTTAAGGTTTTCTGCGAAGAACAGCACGACTCTCGCCCCTACGTCTCCGCCGACCGCGGTTCGATCTCCGATAGAATCTGCCGGAGTTGCGACGGTTCGGGGGGTTTGACGAGGTGCTGGTCGAAGCCTGCTTCGCGGCTGCGGCGTTTGTCTTCGTCCTGCCCCCATCCGGTCAAGGCAATCAGCACGATCTCCTTGCCCCACGGCTGCCCGCGGATCGCCTGTGCCGATTCGAAACCGTTCATGATCGGCATGCCGATATCCATCAGCACCACGTCGGGCCGATATTCGGCGGCGACCTCGAACGCCTTGCGGCCGTCGCTCGCCGTGCGCACGTCGTTCCCCAGCAGCTTGACGACCATGCTGAGCATATCGGCCGCCGCTTTGTTGTCGTCGACCACCAGCACGCGGCGCAGCGTTGTCGCCGCCTTCTTTTCGCTGCTGGCGATTTGAACGGAAAGAACGTCTTCGGCGGGAGCGTCGATAATAATCGGCAGCCGCACCGTAAACTCGCTCCCTTTGCCAAGTCCGTCGCTGCGGACTTCGATGCCGCCGTTGTGCAAGCCGACCAGCGATTTGACGAGGGTCAATCCGATGCCGAGTCCCGTATGGACTTTTTCCTGCTGGCGATCGACCTGCGTAAACATCTCGAAGATGCGTTCCCGCATTTCGGCGGGGATGCCGATGCCGTTGTCCGTCACCGTCACCACCAGTTCGTCGCCTTCGCGCGTGGCGGACAGCCGGATCTCCCCGCCGTCGGGCGTAAATTTCACCGCGTTGTTGAGCAGGTTGGCGAAGACCTGAGCCAGCCGATTGGGGTCGGCATCGAGCACCAGCGATTGCGGGGGAAGCTCGACCGTCAAATGATGCCGCGCCTCCTCGATGTGCGGCTGAGACGAGTCGACGGCGCATTGCACGACTTCGGCGAGTTTCACCGCCCGTTTTCGCAGCTCGAGTTTGCCCCGCGTGATGCGCGAGACGTCCAGGAGATCGTCGACGAGCGAGATCAATTGCCGGGTCTGACGTTCCATCGTTTCGCGGGTTTCTTCCAGCTTGACCGGATCGTCCTTGACATACTTGATCAATTCCAGACCCGAGCGAATCGGCGCCAGCGGATTGCGCAGTTCGTGCGCCAAAAGGGCCAGGAATTCGTCCTTGCGGCGGTCGGCCTCACGCAACGATTCCTCGGCCTGCTTGCGATCGTGAATGTCCGTCGTCGACCCGTACCATTCGACGATGCGGCCGTCCGGATCGCGAATCGGGGTGGCGCGGGTCAGGAACCAGCGGTATTGGCCGTCGTAACGCCGATTGCGGACTTCGATTTCGTAGTCGGTTCCCGCGGCGAGCGCCTGGTTCCATTCGACCACGCAGCGGGCCACGTCATCGGGATGAAGCACCTGCGGCCATTCGCGCACGTTCGCTTCCCGGCTGATCCCCGTGTATTCGTACCAGCGGTCGCTGGACCAGGTGATGGCGCCGTCGGAAGCGGCGGTCCAGATGATGGCCGGCGTGACGTTGGCCATCGATCGGAAGCGGATTTCGCTGTTCCGCATCGCCGCCTCGGCCTGCTTGCGCTCGGTGATGTCGACGCTGGTGCCGTACCACGCGGTGATGGCACCGCTGTCGTCGCGGATCGGCAGAGCTTTATAATAATGCCAGCGATATTCGCCATCATGGCGACGATAGCGGATTTCTCCGTCGTATATTTCGCCGGTTCGGATGCAATGTTGCCAATGCGCGAACACACGTGCGCGATCGTCGGGGTGCACCGATTCGATCCAGCCGCTGCCGCACGACTCTTCTGCGGTTTGCCCCGTATATTCGGTCCATTGGCGGCTGAGGTAAAAACTCGAACCATCCGGACGGCACGCCCAGACCAACACGGGAATCGCCTCACTCAGCGTGCGAAACTGCTCTTCGCTCTCGCGGACCGCCTTTTCGGCGCGGTCGCGATGCAGCACGATGCCGGCCAGTCCCGCCGCCATGTCCGCGATTCGCAGATCCCATTCGTCGGGCTCTTTCGCACTGTCGAAACATAAAAATACGCTCCCCTGCGGCTGAGCGCTCCCTTCGACGATCGGCGTCGAGAACACGGCCCGAATGCCGTTCGACAGGCAAAACGACGTCCAGTCGCCGTGCCAGCGGGAATCGCTGGCGACGTCGCCGCAAACGATCGGCGTCCCGCTGACAATCGCCTGCGCACACGTCCCTTTAGTGCCGTCGCCGATGGCGGCGCCCCGCATGGCTTCCACGAGCCGCGGAAGCTGGGGCGCGATCATTGTCGCAAACGACGAGCGGGACTCGTCGGTCAACACCACTCCGGCTCGAATTCTAGAATCGATGCGCCGAATGCTCTGACAGAGTTCTTCCAGGCAGCGTTCCAGCGGCTCGCCTTTGGCGATCAATTCGAGGATTTGCTTTTGTTCTTCGACGAGCCCTTGCGCCCGCTTCAAGACCGTGGTGTCGTGGAAAGCGTTAATGGCGCCGATCACGAGGCCATTAACGTCGCGAATCGGATCGATGTTGACCAGCACGTTGATTTGCGTTCCATCGGGACGCTCGACGATCACGTCCTGATTGCGAAACTTGCGTCCCTCTCGCAGCGCCACGGCCATGGGCGTTTCTTCGTGAGGCAACACCGCGCCGTCCGGCTGCCGGAGTTTCAAGGAACCGCAGAAGCGTTCGTCGGTGTCGCCGATGTCCGGTTCGCGGCCCCACAACTTCCCCGCTTGCCGGTTGAAATAAGTAATACGGCCCATCGGGGCGTCGCAGGTATACACGCCCACCGGCGTCAGATCGGACAAGCGACGATACCGTTCCTCGCTGTCGCGGAGTTGTTCTTCGGCTTTCTTGCGTTCGCTGATATCGCGGGCGATTTTCGACGCTCCGATGATCCGTCCCTGGGCGTCGACGACGGGCGAAACGGTCAACGAGACATCGATGAGCGTTCCGTCCTTGCGGCGGCGAATCGTCTCGTAATGGTCGATGCGTTCGCCGCGGCGGATGCGATCGAGAATTCCCGGTTCTTCATCAAGGCGATCGGCCGGAATCAGCATCGTCACCGGTTGGCCGATCGCTTCCTCGACCGTGTAGCCGAAAAGCCGTTGCGCTCCGGAATTCCAGCTCGTGATGACGCCGTGGATATCCTTGCTGATGATCGCGTCGTGCGACGATTCGACGATGGCGGCGAGCAAGGCCCGGTCTTCTTCGGCCCGCCTGCTGTCGGTCACGTCGCGCGTAAAACAGCGGGAATACAGGAGCTTGTCCCCCTCGTAACATCCGTTGGAGTGGATCAGGACATGCTTGATCGAACCATCCTTGCACACGAGCCGGGCCGGCGCATTGAAGATGGACCGGCCGTCGGCCAGCCTGCACAGAATGTCGTCGATGACTTCCCGATCGGCGTGAAATTCGGCGACGTGATGCCCGATGTATTCGTGTTCATGGTAGCCGAGAAGGTCGAGTTCGGCGCGGTTGGCCCAGATGATGCGGCCGTCGGCTCCGACTTTGTGCAGCCCCTCGAGTGCATTTTCGACGAAGTCGGAGAGCTCGTCCTCAATCCGCTTGCGGTGCGCCACTTCGGCCTGCAGCGCGCGGGCCTTTTGCTGTAAGATACTGATCTCGCGCATCCGGTCTTCGGCGCTGGAGAGGCCCGCATAACTTTCGGAGGGAATCACCCGCGAATGATGGGCGCAGACCGTCGAAAACGCGTCTCCGTCCGCCTCCTCACCGAATGCGCTCATCGGATAGCCGCAAAACAACGCGAAGGCGTGTTGATTGCCGATGCCGTTCCAGAGTTCTTCGAGCTGACAGGCCAGATCGCGTTTTTTTTGTTCCCACAGGATCGCGACCATCTCGCCGAATGCCCGAACGGCGGGCCAGCTTTGCGCGAGTCGGCCGAGGTATCCGCCGACGACCTCGGTAAAACGATCGCGATCGAGCGCGTCCCCGTGGAGAAATTGAGAGAGCGTTTCTTCGGCATCCAGAATAATGAACTGCCCTCGATCGATGGCGGCCTTGATGTCGATTCCGCGCGCCGTCAAGCGTTTTTCGATCTTGGCGCGGTGATCGGGCCGGGCGATCATCAAGGCTCCGTCCCCCTTGACCAGAGCCGGAGCAAAGAAACCGCTCACCGATTCCACGAGGTAGTCGACGCTCTCGTAAAATTGAACGAAATGCTCCGAGGGCGCGATATCGCTCCAATCGATCGTGGGTGAAAACGCTCGCTTGCGAGAACCGACCAGTTCGCCGCTCTCAAGAATTGCCCTGAGATCCTGCGAACGATACATCCGATAACCGTTCACGGGGTGCCGCTCGGCCTTCAATTTGCCGGCATTATCCCAGTTGCGGAGCGTCCACGGGGAAACTCCCAGCAACTTGGCTGCATCCGTGACGGTGAGATAATCAGGTATCGAGATCGGCAGAGGAGTCTGTGTCATACCAGAACCTTAGCAAAGATTAGTAATTCTGATATTATCTCTGCATTTCTGGATCGTCAATAATGTAAATATTGATTTTAATCAAATGGGGGTAAGAGAATTGAATGCTCAAAAAGATAAACGGTGAAGAATTGAGGGGGATCTCCCTAACTCCGTGTAAGATTCGACCCTATGGGGCACAGTTTAGCTAGCGCTCCGCTGCGGAAACCCTCCGCGTCGCGGCTAACCGTAGACTCCCCATCGCCCCATCACAACTCCACGTTCCCCTGCACCTCGGCCGTCCCCTCGGCGACGTCGATCAACTCCCCGGCGGCTCCCGACACGATGTTTCCCTGAACGACGTTCCCTTTGCTCGTGCCGCGAACGCGAACGGCCTGCAGCATGCGAACCGGATCGCGGCGGTCGGTGATGGTGTTTCCTTGAATCTGGCAATGATCGCAATCGGCGACGTCGATGCCGCGATGATTGCAATCCAGCAGAATGCACTGACTGACGGTAATCGCTTTCGAATTGATCAGCGAAATCGCGCCGCCCTCTTCGGCGGTGCCGGAGGCGATTCGCTCACCCGAGAGGCTGCTCAATATACAATTCTCGCAATCGACCAGCCGAATGCCATCGCTTAGCGGGCGCTCGTCGTCGGTGCGCCACGAAATGGTGTTCGCGGAATAAATCAGGCTCGAACAATTCTCGGCGTACAGCGACAAGTCGCGCGAATCGTAAATCGTGTTGCCCGTGACCGTGATGCGGCGGACATGCCGCAGATCGAGCCCGCGGTTCTGACTGCCGATCACGTTGCCGGTGATCGCAATCAGCCATGCCCCGATGAGCGACAATTCCGGCGGTCCCCAGATGCGGATATTCGCCCCTCCCGGCTGCACCGTCGCCTGAATCGTGTTGCTGGCGATCGAGACCTCGCTGATCGATCCGTTCGGCGACTCGAACCAGATTTCGCCGCCGGTCGGTTCGCTATTCGGCGATTCATCGAGACCCGGGCGGTTGTTGTATTCGATATCGTTGCCGGTGATGTGGAAGTTGTGCACGTCGCCGTCGAGCGTTTTGATGCCGCCTCGTTTGTTGTAGCTGATGTGGTTGCCATGAATGATCGCCTGGTGCAGATTGCAATTGTCGAAGAACACGCCGTATTCGTGATTATCGTAGATGTGCGAATCGGCGAGAATGAAATTGCGATTCCGCTCGACCAGATGGACGCCGACCTTGCAATGGCGGACGAGCACCTGCGTAATCGTCGCCTGCATCGTTTTGCGAAGTTCGATGCCGACCGCCTCGGGATGTTCGCCGAGAATTTCGACGCCGCTGATGGTGGGAAAGCGTTCGTTCTCCCAGGTGTGATCTTTGAAAGAGCCGGGGTCGGCGGTTCCCTGATGATCGCCGAGCAGCCGAATCGCCGGTCCGGGGCCGGTCATAATGATCCGCGAGGCCCCGCCGACGCCGCGCACCGCCGCGTAACCCGACTTCGTCATGTCGATCACCAGCGGTTGGCTAATGCGGTACGTTCCTTTGTGCAGATCGAGAATCCCGTCGCCGGCGTCGAGCGCGTGCTGCATCGCTTCGGTGTCGTCGTTCCGTCCGTCGCCGCTTGCTCCGAAATTGTATACGTTGGCCATGCTTATGTGCTCCGTGATGCGTTCGTTAATGCGTCTTTACCAGCGAATACGTGATAGGAGGATGGGCAGATCGGGGGATAGGGTGTAAAACTCGCGCCTCCCCATCTCCCCAT